>CAVPUD010000110.1:0-16288 GCA_963708545.1 uncultured beta proteobacterium
CGCCACCATTGTGCGGCATTCCCGTGGCCGCCGCCACGCGGCGCACCGCAGCGTCTATGGCCGCCGCATAATCGTCGATGGAGCCGAATGCGGGCTCGAGCGTCAGCGCCACATAGGCATGGCCGCGCGCGCGCAACAGGCGCATCCACGGCAGCCAGAAGCCGCGGTTGCACAAAAAGCCGTGCAGCAGCACCACGCCGCGGCGCGCTGTGGTCTGCCCTTGCGGCGGCGGCTCGGGCAGCCAGTCGGGTTCGGGATCTTCGCGGAAAGGGCTGGCGCCAGCCGAACACCACGCAGGCGTGCCACACTTCGGCCGCCCAGGCGTGCAAAGTCTGCGAGGCGCGGGCGCGGCACGGGCTCGTGGCGGTTCGCACGCCACATGAAGACGAAAGGCAGGGCCTGCACGAGCCCGTACACCACCCAGGCCAGGGCCCAGCCCGCGAGCGCATGGGCGGGCGAGCGCGGCCACTGCCAAGCCATCCAGGTAATCCATGCAAGCCAGGAACCCAATACCACGGCGCGCTGCCAGCGTGCGTTCATGCCCACTCCTTTTGGTCATTGCCATTCACAACTTCTTACTTCTCTGCCCCGAAACACAGGCTGCACGCAGCCGGCAGAAAATCGGCAAAATCGAGCAACCTTACCAAACAACTGTTTGGTTCGCTCAGGGAACCTCGGCCTTCACGCAGACGCTGCACTGCCCTTTTATTGCACTCGAAGCTTCACTACCATGGCATCTACAACGCCCACACTACCACCAGACATGGCCCGTTGAGCGCGGCTGGCTCTCGGCCAACAGCATCGTTTTCCAAGGCCGGCACGGTACGGCCATCGTCGATACCGGCTACCACAGCCACGGCGCGCAGACCGTGGAGATGGCGCGCCGGCTGCTGCTCGACGTGCTCGCGCTGGGCCTGCCCGTGGGCACGGAGTTCCTCGACCTGCTGAGCCCGCAGTTCATCAGCGACTTGGTGAGCTGGGGCGCGATCGGCGCGCGCACGACCGAAAGCCAGAGTCACCGCCAGCTCGCGAGCGGCCTCTCGTGCCCCGTGGGCTTCAAGAACGGCACCGACGGCGGCGTGAAGGTGGCCGTCGATGCCATTGTGGCCGCGCAGGCGCCGCACGCCTTCATGGGCATGACCAAGATGGGGCAGGCCGCGATCTTCGAGACCCGCGGCAATGAGGATTGCCACGTGATCCTGCGCGGCGGCAGGCAGCCCAATTACGGCCCCGCCGACGTGGACGCCGCGTGCCAGCTGCTGCAGGCCGCGGGGTTGCGCGCGCAGGTGATGATCGACGTCTCGCACGCCAACAGCCTCAAGCAGCACCAGCGCCAGATCGCGGTCGCGGCCGAGGTCGCGCAGCAAGTCGCCGCGGGCGACGCGCGCATCATGGGAGTGATGATAGAAAGCCACCTGCACGAAGGCCGCCAGGACATCGTGCCCGGCGAGCCGCTGCGCCATGGCGTGTCGGTGACCGACGCCTGCATCGGCTGGGCGCAGACCGTGCCCGTGCTGCGCGGGCTGGCCGATGCCGTGCGCGCGCGCCGTGCGCACAAAACAACGGGTGGGGGCCGGGGATAAGCCTGCATCTGCAAGGGGTGGCGCTGCGCCGTGCGCTGGACGCACGCGCCCCGGCGCAGGAGCCGCGTCAAAACTGCTTGCGGATCGCGAGAAAGCTCAATGGGCCGCTGCGGCGCATTCGCAGCCGACGATTCCAAAGCCCGACAGGCTCTGGGTGCGCCGTCCAGTTGGGGGTGAAAGAATAGGCGCCCTCCAGGCCCAATACGTTGTCGCTGCTGGCGCGCACCCCGGCACCGGGCACGGGAGCGCCGGCGTAGAGGTCGGCCTTGGTGTTGAAGCCCCTATGCACCACGCCCAGCGCCAGCGACCAGGGCGAAGTCTGGGCGTCAGGTGCGGTTTGCGCGTGGGCGTTTCCAAGCAGTGCGGCGCAGGCCGATCAATGGGAACAGTGTGCGGGAAAAGGGTTTCATCGAAGTCTCCTTGCGTTCTTGTGAGAAATGGCCCAAAGGGCCGGTTTTATGGCAAAGCAGCAACCCGCCTCCCCCGAGGGGGGGAGTGGTCTGCAGCTTTCGCTCTGGGAAAAAAGGGAAACGGCCCTCAGCCGTTGGCCAGGAAGTCCAGCGTCAGCCGGTTGAAGGCGTCTGCGTGCTCCCACTGCGCCCAGTGGCCGCAGCGCGGGAAGACGTGCAACTGCGCGTCCTGCATGTTCGCGAGCAGCTTGAGGCCGTGGTCCAGCGGCACGAAGCGGTCGTCACGCCCCCAGGTGACGAGCGTCTTGGCCTTGATCTCGGGCAGGCGCGGCGACACGTCCCAGGCCGAGAGCGGCACTTTTTGCGCGCTCAGGAGGAAGTTTTTCAGGTGCTCGGGGTTGCGCTGGATGTTGGCCCAGCGCCCTTGTACGAGTTCGTCGGTGATCAGGCTCTGGTCGTACAGGAAGACGTTGAGCATCTGCTTGAGCGTTTCGAGCGAGGGCTCGGCGTAGAGCTTGAACAGCAGCTTGATGCCTTCCATGGGCATGGGCGCGAACAGGCTGCTGCCCAGGCCCCCCGGCCCCATGAGGATGAGCTTGCCGATGCGCTCGGGGTATTCGAGCGCAAAGTTCAGCGCGCCCGCGCCGCCCATGGAGTTGCCCACGAGGTGCGCTTTTTCGATGCCCAGCACGTCCATCATGCCCTTGACCGAGCGCGCGTTGACCAGGCCGCGCTGCTCGTCCATCACGACGGTGTCGGACTTGTTGAAGCCCGGCGCGTCCTGCAGGATCACGCGGTAGCCGGCCTCGACGAAGGGGCCGATGTTGCGGTAGTAGTTGCTCCAGCCGCCTGCGCCCGGCCCGCCGCCGTGCAGCATGATGACCGCTTCGCCCTGGCCTGCATCGTTGAGGTGGATGCGGAAGTTGGAGAGACCTTTTTCGTTGATGGTGACGAATTTGCTCGTCGCGCTTTCGCTGAGTTCTGCCATGGGTGTTCCTTAAATGTTGAAAAACGCAGCTCAGCCTTGGCCAGGCAAATGCGTGGGCTTGTGGCCCCACATCGAGATGCGCGCGTGCCGCGTGACCGTCCATGACGCTTCGACGGTGCGTGCACCGTAGCCGAATTCGACGTCTATGGGCGCTGAGGGTGTCTGGCCATAGAACGAGATCATGTGGTCATTGATATGGCGGCCGAGCTGCATGCTGATGAGGCCCTCGGCGTCGAAGCGGTCGTATGCATGGCCCACATCGTCGATGGTGTGGGCTTGCAGCATGAAGTGGTGGATGCGCTTGGGCAGCGGAAAGGACGCGATGGCGATGGTGTGGTGGCGGCCGTTGCAATGGAGAAAATGCGCTTCGGCAGTCATCTGCGGACCCAGCTCCACGTCGATGATGTCCGACAGCTGAAACCCCAGCACGCCGGTGTAAAAAGCCAAGGCCTTGGCCGTATCGGGTACGCAGCGCACGAAGTGACCCAGACCCTGGTCGCCAGTGAGAAAGCCGGACACCGGCGCACTCGGCAGGAAGGGTTCATGAAAGACTTCGGACGGGCCCCAGTAAATTTCGAGCGGCAAATCGAACGGGTCTTGCAGACACAGCAGGCCCATGACCCTGCGCTGCTGCATGAGCGCTTCATCGCCACGGGTAAATGCCACGCCCGCCTGGCGCAGCTTGTCGGCCATGCGCTCGAGCGCGGCGGCGTCATCCACCTCCAAGCCTGCGTAGGCCAGGTCGTCGAGCTCGCCCGGATGCACGGCGATGCGCCAAGTGCGCTGATCCATGCGGTACAGCGCGGCGTCGCCGGCCTTACCAGCGGGCATCAGGCCCAGCTTCTTCGTCATGAAAGCGTCCCAAGCGGGCACGTCTTTGACGGCAAAGCCGAGGTAACCCAAACGTTCAATACTCATGGTTGATCCTTGGTTAAGAAAGGTGCAGTTTCTGCGGCAGGTCTTTGCCGCCGGCAGCCTCGAAAAAGCCGCGCACGCCCATGTCACCAGTCAGACGTCCGCCAGCGCCCGCGTAGGTGCGCAGCACCGCCTAATGGACAATTTGGGTTCAAACCAGATGGTCCATTAGGACGCGGAACGCCGGCGGCGGGGATTCTTCTGAACATCTGTTAGATGGTCATTAATTTTGATGAAAAATGAGTGTCTAGGAATTGGTGGAAACCCTAAACAAATCTCGATATTTTTATTGTTACCATCAAATCACAGTTTTCTTGGTGCTCGCTCTCTTCCCCGGTTGCAGGGGCGGGTGTTTTCCACGCTGTGATCTCCTAAACCGATGCTCCACGACATAGCCTTTTCCGTTGCGTCCTCTGGGGCAGAGGGCGCGCCGCGCACGCTGATAGAGACGGCCTACCACGGCCTGCGCCGCGCCATCATCGACGGCAAGCACGCGCCCAACGAGCCCTTGCGCGTCGAACACTTGAAGAAGACTTACCAGGTCAGCGCCGGCACCTTGCGCGAGGCCTTGGCCTTGCTCGTGTCGGATGCGCTGGTGGTGACGCAGGGCTACCGCGGTTTCAAGGTGGCGCCCATGTCGCTGCAGGAGCTGGCCGACTTGTGCCGCGTGCGCACCTTGATCGAGTGCGAGGCCGTGCGCGAGAGCATGCAGCAGGGCAAGGACGACTGGGAGGCCGCGGTGGTGGCTGCTTACCACAAGCTCACGCGCGCCGAGGAGCGGTTGGCAGTGGATACGGTCGGCGCTTTCGACGAGTGGGAGGCACGCAACCGTGAGTTTCATGAGGCCTTGATTTCTGCCTGCACGTCCCCGTGGCTGCTGCGTATTCGGGCGGTGCTGTACCAACTTGCCGAGCGCTACCGGCGCCTGTCGGCCTTCGAAGGTGCGCGGGTGGACGCGCTGCACCAAGAGCATGCCGAGATTTACGACGCCGTGCTGGGGCGCGACCTGGAGCGCACGACGGCGCTCCTGGGGCGACACATCCGCCACGCATTCACGGTCATACGCGAGAGCAATCTGCTGAAATAGTCTTTGGACTGACGCAAAAAAGGATGCAGCGAGGTGCTGTGCCCTGAGAGGCTGGGGCGAACGCCTTGCCTCGCCCCGGTTTGCGCAAGTCGTGAGTCTGTCGTTTGTCACTTCCTTTCATTCCTATCGAACGATCGCACCATGTCCCATGAAGCATTGAAGTCCCCCATCGTGATCCTCGGCGCCGGTTTGGCCGCCGTCTCTTTTGCCACCGAACTGCGCCAGGCCGGCTACCAGGGGCCGCTCACCGTGGTCGGCGACGAGGCCGAACCGCCCTACGACCGCCCGCCCTTGTCCAAGGACTTCATGGGCCATGGCGATGTCGAAAAAATCCGCCTCGACCGCAACCGCGCGCCCGAAGTCGAATGGCTGTTGGGCGTGGCAGCGCAGTCGTTCGACCCGCAGGCGCACACGGTGGCGCTGTCGGATGGGCGTACGCTGCCCTACGGCACGCTGGTGCTGGCCACGGGCGCGACGCCGCGCACGCTGCCCGCCTTGCAGGGTGCGCCCATGCCCGTGCACACGCTGCGCACGTTCGAAGACGCGCGCCGCATCCAGGCCGGGCTGCGCGCGCAGGCGCGGCTTTTGATCGTGGGCGGCGGCGTGATCGGGCTCGAGTTCGCGGCCACGGCGCGCGCTGCGGGCGCCAGCGTGACGTTGGTCGAAACCCAGCCTCGACTCATGGGCCGCGCGGCCTCCCCTACGCTTTCGGACTTCGTTGCGCGCTACCACGCAGCGCAAGGGGTGGACTTGCGCTTCGGGCGCAGCGTGGCGGGCTTTGCCGAGGGCGCGGTGCTGCTCGACGATGGCACACGCATCGCGGCCGACATGGTGGTCGTGGGCATAGGCGTGGTGCCCAACGACGCGCTCGCGCGCGCGGCCGGGCTGGCCTGCGACGACGGCATCTTCGTCGATGCCTTCGGGCGCACCACCTGCCCCGATGTCTATGCCGTAGGCGACGTGACGCGCCAGCGCAACCCCTTGAGCGGACGCTTCGAGCGCATCGAAACCTGGTCGAACGCGCAAAACCAGGCCATCGCAGTGGCGCGCCACCTCGTCGATCCGACCGCGCCTGGGTATGCAGAAGTGCCGTGGTACTGGTCCGACCAGGGCGCGCTGCGCATCCAGGTGGCGGGGCTCGCGAGCGGCGACGAGGAAGTCGTGCGCGGAGAGCTCTCTCTCGAGTCGCCCAAGTTCACGCTGATCGAGCTGCAAAAGGGCCGCATCGTGGGCGCCACCTGCGTGAACAATGCACGCGACTTCGCACCGCTGCGGCGCCTGCTCGCGGCCGGCGCACAGCCCGACCGCGCCGCGCTGGCCGACCCGGCCACCGACTTGCGCAAGCTCGCAGCCGCCGTGGGCGCTTGAGCGCCGCAGCGCCGGAACGCGACCGGCGCGTAACTCAGGGAAAACCCGGGCGCAGGTGTGGCACGGCGTTTCTAGAATGAGAAAGGCCCCGTTTCTTGCGGGGCCATGCTCTATCTAGGAGACACATTCATGGATCGTCGTTCGCTCATCAAAAACGCCGGCATCGCTGGCATCCTCGCCGCGGGCGCTGCGCCTGCGGTGCATGCACAGCAGGCCATACGCTGGCGTCTCGCGTCCAGCTTTCCGCGCTCGCTGGACATCGTGTATGGCTGCTCGGAGCTCTTTTCCAAAATGGTCAAGAGCATGTCGGGAGGCAAGTTCGAGATCAGCATCCACAGCCCCGGCGAGCTGATGCCGGCCTTTGGCGTGTTCGACGGCGTGCAAAGCGGCTCGGTCGAAATCTGCCACACCATGGGCTACTATTTTTATGGCAAGAACCCGGCGTTTGCGTTGAGCTCTTGCGTGCCTTTCGGCCTCAATTCGCGGCAGATGACGGCCTGGCTCATGCACGGCAACGGGCGCAAGCTCGTGAACGAGTTTTACGCGCAGTACGGTGTCACGAGCTTTTTCGGTGGCAACACGGGCACGCAGATGGGTGGCTGGTTTCGCAAAGAGATCAAGACGCCGGCCGACTTCAAGGGACTGAAGATGCGCATGGGCGGCGGTCTGATCGGCGAGGTGGTGCAAAAACTCGGCGCTGTGCCGCAGAACATCCCGGGCGGCGAGGTCTATACGGCGCTCGAAAAAGGCACCATAGACGCCGCCGAGTGGGTGGGCCCCTACGACGACCAGAAGCTCGGCTTCAACCGGGTGGCGCCGTATTACTACTACCCTGGCTGGTGGGAGGGCGGGCCGAACGTGGACTTGTTCGTCAACCAAAAGGCCCTTGCGGCGCTGCCCGACGAATACAAGACCATCCTCGAGGCGGCTTCACTGTATCTGCACACCAACGTGCAGGCCAGGTACGACGCCTCGAACCCGGCCGCGCTCAAGCAGCTCGTCGCGGCCAAGACCAAGGTGCTGCCGTTCTCGCCGGCCATCATGGAGGCTTCGTACAAGGCCTCGATGGAAGTGTTTGCCGAAAACGACGCCAAGAGCCCCGAGTGGCGAAAAATCTACGCCGACATGCGTGCCTTTCAGCGCGAGCAGGTGCTGTGGTTCCGCTTTGCCGAGGCTTCGTTCGACGGCTTCATGTTCCGGCAAAAGCTCTGACGCATAGGAGCCTGTCGGACATTGGAGTCGTCGGCTGCGAATGCGCCGCAGCGGCCCGCCGCGCCAGTCGTACCCGCGGCGCGGCGCGCGGCGCGCGTACACACGAAGATGCCGCCCACGACGAGCGCCGTGCCCGCGGCCATCCATGGCGTGAAGGGCTCGTGCAAAAACCACACGCCCATGAAGATGGTGGACAGTGGCCCCACCATGCCGATCTGCGTTGCCGCGCTCGCGCCTATGCGCTCTATCGCCATCATCATGAGGAGGATGGGCGCCGCAGTGCACAGCGTGGCGTTGAGCAGCGACAGCCACAGCACGGGCGGCGCCACGACGGCAGCCGCGAGCGGCCGCGTCAGGGCAAAGTGCAGCAGGCAGCACAGGCAGGCCACGGTGCTCGCCAGGCCCACGAGCCGCAGCGAGCCCAGCTGGCGCACCAGCGCGTCGCTGTGCACCAGGTACACGGCGTAGCTGAGCGCGCTCAGCAGTACGAGCAGCGTGCCCCAGGCCACGTGCGCGCCTTGCACGTGGGCTTCCAGGCCGAACACCAGCACCACGCCGCAGTAGCTGATGGCCATGCCCAGCAGTTGCCCCCAGCGTATGCCGCGGCCATAGACGATGCGCGCTAGCAGCATCACGAGCGTGGGGTTGAGGTAGAGGATGAGCCGCTCCAGGCTGGCGCTGATGTAGCGCAGCCCCTCGAAGTCCAGCAGGCTCGCGAGGTAGTAGCCCGTCACGCCGAGCGCGAGCACGCCCAGGCGCTCGCGCCCTGACAGCCGCGGGCGGCCCCGGCCCGCCCACCAGGCCATCAGCACGAACAGGGGCAGCGCGAACAGCATGCGGTACATCAGCAGCGTGACGGCGTCGGCGCCGTGGCGATACGCGAGCTTGACGATGATCGCCTTGGCGCTGAAGCCGACCGCGCCGAGCAGCGCGAAAACGAAGCCGGATGCTATTTTTTCGTTAGCTGCTTGTGCTTGCTGTATCTGGGCTGATGGCACTTTTTGCTTCAGAATCGAATGGGATCGAGGTCAGCCTCTCAGTCCTCGACGAAGGCTTCTTCGCGCTTGTTCTTCACGGCCGGCAGCAGCACGATCACCAGCAGCAGCGCGGCTACGGCGAGCAGGCCTGCAGAGATGGGCCGTGTGACGAACACGCCCCAGTCGCCGCGCGAGAGCAGCAGCGCACGGCGCAGGTATTCTTCCATCATGGGCCCGAGGATGAGGCCCAGCAGCAGCGGCGCGGGTTCGGTGCCGAGCTTGTGAAAGATGTAGCCAGCGAGCCCGAACGCGCCCACCATCCACACGTCCCAGGTGTTGTTGTTGGTCGAATACACGCCGACCGCGCAAAACAGCACGATCGCCGGGAACAGCCAGCGGTAGGGCACGGTGAGCAGCTTGATCCACATGCCGATCAGCGGCAGGTTCAGGATCACGAGCATCGCGTTGCCCAGCCACATCGAGGCGATCAGCCCCCAGAAGAGCTCGGGGTTGTTGCTCATCACCTGCGGGCCGGGCTGGATGTTGTGTATGGTCATCGCGCCCACCATCAGCGCCATCACGGCGTTGGGCGGAATGCCCAGCGTGAGCAAGGGGATGAACGAGGTCTGCGCGCCCGCGTTGTTGGCCGACTCGGGCGCCGCTACGCCGCGGATGTTGCCTTGGCCGAAGGGCACCTCGCCGGGGCGAAGGCGGGTTTTTTTCTCGACCGTGTAGGCGGCAAATGCGGCCAGCAGCGCGCCCCCGCCGGGCAATATGCCCAGGGCCGCGCCCAGCGAGGTGCCGCGCAGCACGGCGGGAATCATGCGCCGGAAGTCTTCCTTGGTCGGAAGCAGGCCGTGCACCTTGGCGGCGAAGATTTCGCGGCTACCCTCGGGGTGCGAAAGGTTGGCGATGATCTCGCCGTAGCCGAACACGCCCATGGAAATCGCCACGAAGCCTATGCCGTCGGTGAGTTCCGGGATGTCGAAGCTGAAGCGCGCCACACCCGAGTTCACATCGGTGCCCACCAGGCCCAGCAGCAGCCCGAGCACGATCATGCCTACGGCCTTGAGCAGCGAGCCCGAAGCCAGCACCACGGCGCCGATCAGGCCCACCACCATGAGCGAGAAGTATTCGGCGGGGCCGAACTTGAAGGCCACTTCGGTCAGCGGTGGCGCGAAGGCCGCGAGGATCACCGTGCCCACGCAGCCCGCAAAGAACGAGCCCAGCCCCGCCGCCGCGAGCGCCGGCCCGGCGCGGCCCTTGCGCGCCATCCGGTAGCCATCGATCGCCGTGACCACGGACGAAGACTCGCCGGGCAGGTTCACGAGGATCGCCGTGGTCGAGCCGCCGTACTGCGCGCCGTAGTAAATGCCCGCGAGCATGATCAGCGCCGACACCGGCGGCAGCGCGTAGGTGGCCGGCAACAGCATGGCGATGGTCGCCACCGGGCCTATGCCGGGCAGCACGCCGATCAGCGTGCCCAGCAGGCAGCCGACGAAGCAGTAAACCAGGTTCTGCGCCGTGAACGCGACGCCGAAGCCGAGCGCGAGGTTGTCAAAAAGTTCCATGATGTCCCCTGTTCAACCTGCGATGAAGCTGGGCCAGACCTGAAATTGCAGCTTCAGCGCCCAAACGAAGGCCGCATAACTACCGACAGCCAGAATCGTCGCGAGGATTGCCACTTCGAGCGGCTTGAACCGGTCGCCCGCGAGGCTTGCGATGAAGACCAGCGCGTAGATCGCGACGATCAGCCCCATGGGCGGAATGCCCAGGCTGGGCAGGCCGCCGAGCAAAATGCCAAAGGCAAAGTTGGCTGCGAGGATGAAACACAGCGGCTTCCAGGCCCATGGGCCCATAGGGTCGCCATCTTCGGTCTCGACCGTGGTGGCCTTGAAGGTCACGATCGCGCCTATGAGCGCGAGCAAAACGCCCAGCAGCAGCGGAAAGTAGCCCGGCCCCATGCGCGCGCCCGTGCCGATCTGGTAGCTGCTCGCTCCCCAGGCGAATGCCACGCCAACCGCCATGAACATGAGTCCGGCGAAAAAGTCTTTCTGGCTTTTGATTCCCATGGATAGTCTCCTTTTTGTCTTTTGCACAAGCGCTCGATTGTGATGTTTTTGAGAGCATATTCGCGTATGAACCCAGATTGTCCATTAGGCGGCCCTTCGGGCCTACGCGGGCGCTGGCGGACGGCTGCCAAAAATACCCGTGCCCACGCGCACCATGGTGCTGCCTGCATGGATTGCGGCTTCGAGGTCGGCGGTCATGCCCAGCGACAAGGTGTCGAACTCCTCCAGCCCTGCCACGCCCTGCGCGCGAATATGGTCGAAAAGCCGCTTTGCGCTTAGGTGGACTGCCAGTTGTGCTTCGAAATCGGGAGCTTGATCGGGGATGCCCATGAGCCCGCGCACGCACAGCCGCGGCAATTGTGCGAGGGCCTGCGCGAGCGCCAGGGCCTCCTCAGGAGGCACACCAGCCTTGGTCGGGCCGCCGTCGATGTTGACTTGCAGGCATATTTGCAACGGTGGCAGGTGCGCGGGCCGCTGCGCCGCCAGGCGCTCGGCGATCTTGAGGCGATCCACCGTCTGTACCCAGTCGAAATGCTCGGCCACGAGGCGCGTCTTGTTGCTTTGAACGGGGCCAATGCAGTGCCACTGCAACGCATCCAGGCCCGCTGCGCGCAGTGCCAGCACCTTGCTCACCCCCTCTCGAATGTAGTTTTCACCGAACGCCCGCTGGCCCGCGGCGGCGGCCTCGGCCACGGCTTGCGGGCCGAAGGTTTTGGAGACGGCAAGCAGTGAAACCGTTGCCGGATCGCGCCCTGCAGCGGCGCAGGCCTTGGCAATGCGCGCGCGCACCCGTTGGAGATTGTCTGCAATCGTGGTCATAATGATCGCCAAGCCTACCAAAGCCTAACCAACGAGACTGAGGGAACCGTGGACATCACCCAGCTGCTTGCATTCACCGTCAAGAACAAAGCCTCAGACCTGCACCTGTCGGCAGGCTTGCCGCCCATGATCCGTGTCAATGGCGACGTGCGGCGCCTCAACGTCGATCCGCTGGACCACAAGGCGGTGCACGCCATGGTCTACGACATCATGAACGATGCGCAGCGCAAGACATACGAGGAGTTTCTGGAGGTCGATTTTTCCTTCGAGGTCGAGGGTCTGGCGCGCTTTCGCGTGAACGCCTTCAACCAGTACCGTGGCGCGGCCGCGGCCTTTCGTACCATTCCAAGCAAGATTCTCACCCTCGAGCAGCTCAATGCGCCGAAAATTTTTGGCGACCTGGCGCTCAAGCCGCGCGGCCTGGTGCTCGTGACCGGCCCCACGGGTTCGGGCAAGTCGACCACGCTCGCGGCCATGGTGAACCACCTCAATGAGGCCGAATACGGCCACATCCTGACGATCGAGGACCCGATCGAATTCGTGCACGAGTCGAAAAAATGCCTGATCAACCAACGCGAGGTCGGGCCAATGACGCTCTCGTTCGCGGCTGCCTTGCGCTCGGCGCTGCGCGAAGATCCGGACGCGATCCTGGTGGGCGAAATGCGCGACCTCGAAACCATACGCCTGGCCATGACCGCCGCCGAAACCGGGCACCTGGTGTTCGCTACGCTGCATACCTCGAGCGCTGCCAAGACCATAGACCGGATCATCGATGTGTTCCCGGCCGAGGAAAAGGAAATGGTGCGCGCGATGCTGTCCGAGTCGCTGCAGGCAGTGGTCTCGCAGACGCTGTGCAAGCTCAAGGACGGCTCGGGCCGCATCGCCGCGCACGAGATCATGCTCGGCACGAGCGCCATCCGCAACCTGATCCGCGAAGCCAAGGTTGCGCAGATGTATTCCACCATCCAGACCGGCAACAGCGTGGGCATGCAGACGCTCGACCAGAACCTGGCCGACCTCGTGCGGCGCAACCTCATCAGCCCCGCCGAGGCCCGCAGCAAGGCCAAGACCCCGGAAAACTTCCCGGGTTGACAAGACGCGGATACCAAGCAAGAAAAAGAACGAAGGAGCACCCATGAAAGGCATTCTTGGCCTGTTGCGATCGAAAGTCCGCGCAGAGCAGCCACAAAGCGATGCGGCGGACTCGACCTTGTTTTCCACCGCCTTTGCGAGCCAGGGTGCGGCCGGGGCGCAGCTGGTGCCGTGGGAGGCCCGGGCCGTGGAAGTGGGGGCGCAGCGCCTGCCGGCGCGCCGCGGCGGCACCCTGCTGCAGTCCCTGTGGGCGCGCGACAAATACATGGGTTTGCTGGGGCAGGAGGCCGTGGAGCGCATGGAGCGCTTTTTCACGTTTGCCGTGGTGCCGCCCAACCGCGACGTGATCCGCCAGGATGAATATGGCAATTTCATGCTGGTGGTGTTGACCGGCACCATGGCCATCGATCGCATGCAGCCCTGGGGCGAGCGGCTGCGCCTCGCGGAGAGCCGGCCTGGGGAAATCCTGGGCGAAATGTCGCTGCTCGACGGCGGCATCCGGTTTTCCAGCTGCACTACCCTCACCGATTGCGAGGTCGCCGTGCTCGACGCCGAAGGCATGGACGCGATGATGTCCAGCGATCCCCAGCTTGCTGCGAGTCTGGTAGCGTTGCTGGCGCGCAGGCTCTCGCAGCGTATGCGCGTGGTTAGCGCTCGTTTGAGCGAAATCCAGCGGTGATGTATCTGTGGTGTGACTTGGTGGGAGCGATGCATGGAACGTGATCAGGCCGGTAAATTCATCAATGACCTGCTCAAGCTGATGGTGAGCCGCAACGGCAGCGACTTGTTCATCACGGCTGATTTTCCGCCGGCGATCAAGGTCGATGGCAAGGTGACCAAGGTATCGGCCCAGCCTCTGAGTGCGGTGCACACGCTCACGCTCACGCGCTCCATCATGAGCGACAAGCAGGTCGCCGAGTTCGAGCGCACCAAGGAGTGCAACTTCGCCATTTCGCCCGCAGGCATAGGGCGCTTTCGCGTCAACGCCTTCGTGCAGCAGGGCAAAGTGGGCATGGTGCTGCGCACGATTCCGCTCACGCTGCCGACCATAGACGGTCTCGGCGTGCCGCAGGTGCTCAAGGAGGTGGCGATGACCAAGCGCGGCCTGTGCATCGTCGTGGGCGCGACGGGCTCGGGCAAGTCAACCACGCTCGCGGCCATGGTCGATTGGCGCAACGAAAACTCCTTTGGTCACATCATCACGGTCGAGGACCCGGTCGAGTTCGTGCATGCGCACAAGAACTGCGTCGTGACGCAGCGCGAGGTCGGGCTGGATACCGACTCCTGGGAGGCCGCACTC
The DNA here is from genome assembly GCA_963708545.1 of uncultured beta proteobacterium. Classification (GTDB taxonomy): domain Bacteria; phylum Pseudomonadota; class Gammaproteobacteria; order Burkholderiales; family Burkholderiaceae_C; genus Extensimonas. Next base: position 13,824 of record CAVPUD010000110.1, read on the forward strand.
AAGAACACGCTGCGCCAGGCGCCCGACGTGATCCTGATGGGCGAGATCCGCGACCGCGAAACCATGGAGCACGCAGTGGCATTTGCGGAAACAGGCCACTTGTGCCTGGCCACGCTGCACGCCAACAGTGCCAACCAGGCGCTCGATCGCATCATCAACTTTTTCCCCGAGGAGCGGCGTGCTCAGTTGCTGATGGACTTGTCGCTGAATCTGCGCGCCATGATTTCTCAGCGCCTGATCCCCCGCGAGGATGGCAAGGGCCGCGCGGCGGTGGTGGAAGTGCTGCTCAATACGCCCTTGATCGCCGACCTGATCTTCCGCGGCGAGGTGGCCGAGGTCAAGGAAATCATGAAAAAAAGCCGCAACCTGGGCATGCAGACCTTCGATCAGGCCCTTTTCGATGCTTACGAGGCAGGCCTGATCAGCTACGAAGACGCGCTGCGCAATGCTGACTCGCTCAACGACCTGCGTCTGCAGATCAAGCTCAACAGCCAGCGCGCCAAGTCGCCCGATCTTGCCGCGGGCACCGAGCATTTCGCCATCGTTTGATGTTTCCCCGCTTCCTTCGATTGTGTCGGGTCGATTCTGGAAGTTGTTTATTCTGAAAGTTCTCGCATGCCCAGCAGCATCCAGCATCGCAGTTATGACAGCACCACCCCGCGCAAAGTCGCGTTTCTTGGCCTGGGCGTCATGGGCTACCCCATGGCGGGCCATCTCGCGCGCGCCGGCCATGCCGTGACCGTCTATAACCGCACCGCGGCCAAGGCCCAGGCATGGTGCGAGGAGTTCGCCGACGCGCCCAGCAAACCCCGGCATGCCGCCACGCCCGGCGAGGCTGTTGCCGGAGCGAGCCTCGTGTTTTGCTGCGTGGGCAACGACGACGATCTGCGCTCGGTGGTGCTCGGCGAGCAGGGCGCCTTTGCGGGCATGGCGCCGGGCGCGGTCTTCGTCGATCACACCACGGCCTCGGCCGAGGTGGCACGCGAGCTCTACGCGCAGGCGCGCGCGCAAGGGCTGCAGTTCGTCGATGCGCCCGTGTCAGGCGGACAGGCGGGGGCGCAAAACGGGCAGCTCACGGTGATGTGCGGCGGCGATCAGGCGGCTTTCGACGCGGCCCTGCCCGTCGTCATGGCGTATGCGCGCGCCTGCACCTTGCTCGGGCCCGTGGGCTCGGGGCAGCTCGCAAAAATGGTCAACCAGATCTGCATCGCGGGCATCTTGCAGGGCTTGGCCGAGGCCATTGCGTTTGGGCAGAACGCCGAGCTCGACATGCAGCAGGTGCTCGACGTGATCGGCAAGGGCGCGGCGCAGAGCTGGCAGCTCGAAAACCGTGGCAAGACCATGGTCGAGGGTAGGTTCGACTTCGGCTTTGCCGTCGATTGGATGCGCAAGGACCTGGGGCTGGTGCTGCAAGAGGCGCGGCGCAACGGCTCGCGCCTGCCGCTCACGGCGCTGGTCGATCAGTTCTATGGCGACGTGCAAAAAATGGGCGGCAACCGCTGGGATACTTCGAGGGGCGCGAGTGAGGCTTCGCCCGGAGCGGATCAGGCGTCCGCCTCGCCGCCACGGCGCCGGAGCGGGCGCCGGAGAGAGCGAGCGATCGGCCCGAGCCGCGGAACGACAGCAGCGGCCGCCGCCCTCGTTCCGCGCGCGGCCGTCCTTCCGCCTGCGACGGCGAGGCGGACCGTCGTCCGTGCCGTTGACCGCACCATCCAGGCGCTGGTCACCCCGATCATGCGCAGGTCGGTCGCGATGTCCTGCTCGGTGAGGCCGGCCGCGACCAGGTGGGCGCGTCGCCGCTCGGGGCTGAGGCCGGCCAGGGCGAGGCGGATCGCCGCCAGCGCCACCGCCACGTCGTCCAGCTGGCCGAGGACCGGGATGAAGCCGGGGACCAGGTCGATCGGCGAGGCGAGGTAGCCCGCGGCCGCGACCATCGCCGCCCGGCGCGCCCGGCCGAGCAGCGGCTCCTTCGCCAGCCGCCAGGACAGCCGCAGGTAGGCGGGCAGGCGCCGCAGCATGGCGACGAAGCGGTCGCGCGGGAACGGGTCCTCGGGCATCGGCCGATCCTACCCCTCGCCGAGGGTGGTCGCGCGGGCGCCGGTCGGCGGCCACGTAAGTGCGTTATCTCAGCTGACTGATTCCTGCTAGATGTGGATTAGATCGAAGGAGATCCGATGACCCGATAACGCGCACGCTCGCTCCGCAAGGAGTTCAAGGCGGAGGTCGATCGCCTCGCCATGCAGTACCACGAGACGCAGCGGGATCAGTACCCGCCCGAGTACCGCGAGCGCGAAGGCGCCCGCGTACCTGCCGCGATATCCGCCTGGCGGAGGCGACGCTCGCGACCGAGATGCAGCAGGGAACTACGCCCAGAAGGTCGAGGCAGCACGCCTGCGGCACCTCGAACCGATGGGCGACACGGCAACAGAGACCCGCCGTCTGCGCGAGCGGATGGAGATCGCCGA
>CAVPUD010000111.1:0-18356 GCA_963708545.1 uncultured beta proteobacterium
AAGGTCGAATACCATGGCCGCATCGCCGGTCTGGGCATGGGCACGGGCTCGGCGTTCGCGCTGCTGCCCGCGCAAAACGCCACGGGCAACTGGATCAAGGTGGTGCAGCGCGTGCCAGTGCGCATTGCGCTCGACCCCCAGGAGCTGCGCGCGCACCCGCTGCGCGTGGGGCTGTCCATGCTCGTCGACGTCGACACCTCCGACCGCAGCGGCCCCATGCTGGCCGCGCAGCCGCGCACTGAACCCGTGGCGCAGACGGGCGTCTATGCGGACCTGGACCGCGGCGCCGAGGCCGAGGTCGCGCGCATCATCGCAGCCAATGCCGGGCCCAGCGCCAAGGGCGCGCCCAGGAACGGCAAGCCCGCGGCCAGCGCATCGCCGCGCGCCGGCGCGCGCCAAGGCTGATCCGCACCTGAAAGCCCGCGCATGAACGCAGCTTCTGCCAGCGCGCCCTCGGGCGCGAACCCACCGCCACCGGCCCCGCCCGCACCGCCGGGCCCGGCGCCCGCCGCGCCGCTGCCGCCGCTGTCCGGCAGCGCACGCCTGTGGGGCACGCTCGCGCTCTCGGCGGCCACATTCATGAACGTGCTCGACACCTCGATTGCGAACGTGTCGCTGCCCGCGATCGCGGGCGACTTGGGGGTGAGCCCCACGCAGGGCACCTGGGTGATCACGAGCTTTGCCGTAGCCAACGCGATCTCGGTGCCGCTCACGGGCTGGCTGTCGCAGCGCTTCGGCCAGGTGCGCCTGTTCGTGCTCAGCGTCATCTTGTTCGTGCTCGCGTCGGTGCTGTGCGGGCTCGCGCCGAGCATGCCGCTTTTGATCGCCTTCCGCGCGCTGCAGGGCTTCGTCGCCGGGCCCATGATTCCGCTATCGCAATCCTTGCTGCTGTCGAGCTACCCGCGCGCGCTCGCAGGCGTGGCCATGGCCGCCTGGTCCATGACCACACTGGTCGCGCCGGTGACGGGCCCGCTGCTGGGCGGCTGGATCACCGACAACATGACCTGGCCGTGGATTTTCTACATCAACGCACCCGTGGGCATTCTCTCTGCGCTCGTGACCTGGGCCATTTTCCGCCACCGTGAGACACCACGCCAGGCACTGCCCATAGACTCCATCGGCCTGGGCCTGCTCGTGGTCTGGGTTGCGAGCATGCAAATCATGCTCGACATCGGCAAGGAGCACGACTGGTTCGAGTCCCCGCTCGTCATGGGCTGCGCCATCGTCGCGGCCATAGGTTTTGCCGCGTTCATGATCTGGGAGCTCGGCGACAAACACCCGGTGGTGGACCTGACGCTGTTCAAGATTCGCAATTTTTGGGCCGGCTCCATCGCCATGTCTCTGGGGTATGGCGTGTTTTTCGGCAATGTGGTGCTGCTGCCGCTGTGGCTGCAGCAGTTCATGGGCTACACCGCCACGCAGGCTGGCGAAGTGCTCGCGCCCGTGGGCCTGATGGCGCTGTTGCTCGCGCCCATCGTCGGGCGCACCATCGCCAAGGCCGACCCGCGTCAATACGCCACCATTTCCTTTTTGGTGTTTGCGCTGGTGCTGTGGATGCGCTCGCGCTTCAATACGCAAGCCGACGTGGTCACCATCCTCATCCCGACCATCATCCAGGGGATCGCGATGGCGTTTTTCTTCATCCCGCTCGTGACGATCACGCTCTCCGAAGTGCACGGCCCGCGCATTCCTGCGGCTTCGGGGCTGTCCAACTTCATGCGCATCACCGCGGGGGCCATAGGCACCTCGGTGTCGACCACGCTGTGGGAGCGCCGCGCCACCATGCACCACGTGCACCTGGTCGAAACCCTGCAGCAAGGCAACGGCACGCTCGCACAAACGCTGCAAGGTCTGCAGGCGGCCGGCTTGAGCCAGCAGCAGGCGCTCGGACAGGTGGAGCTGCTGCTCAACCAGCAGGCTTTCATGCTCGCGGCCAACGACATTTTTTACGCCTCGGCGCTCATCTTCCTGTTGCTGATTCCGCTGATCTGGCTCGCACACCGCCCGCACACCGGCGAGGGCAGCGCAGATGCGGCCGCGGGGGCGCATTGATGCGGCCTTGATGCTGCGGGAGGGCCCGGTTACGATCTAGGAGCCTGTCGGACGTTGGAATCGTCGGCTGCGAATGCGCCGCCCAAAGTCCGACAGGCTCCTAGCCCACCATGCGCACCGCACCCTCTGGAGCCGCGCCATGCACCCTGCCGCGCCCACCGACGCTTCACACAACCACCCGCACCACTTCGACGTCTGCAACGGCGACGCCGACGGCTTGTGCGCGGTGCGGCAGTGGCGCCTGCACGCCCCCGTGCAGGCCACGCTGGTCACGGGCCTCAAGCGCGAGATCGCGCTGCTCGAGCGCGTAGCTGCCCAGCCCGGCGACGAAGTGCTGGTGTGCGACATCGCCATGGCGCGCAACCGCACTGCGCTCGAACGCTTGCTCGCGCGCGGCGTGCGCGTGCGCTACTTCGACCACCACGCGAGCGGCGCGCCGCTCGTGCACCCAGGCCTCGAAGCGCACCTCGACGCGGCGCCCGACGTCTGCACCAGCGTGCTCGTGGATCGCGTGCTCGGCGGGCGCTTTCGTGCCTGGGCCGTGGTCGGTGCGTTTGGCGACAACCTCGGCGCCGTGGCCGAGCGGCTCGCCGCCACGCTGGCGCTGAGCCACAGCCAGATCGACGCGCTGCAGCGCATGGGCGAGGCGATCAATTACAACGCCTACGGCGAGTCCGCGCACGACGTGCTCATCCACCCCGCGCAGCTCTACGCGCGCATGGCCCGTTACGAAGACCCGCTCGTAATGCTCGCGCACGAGCCCGTGCTACAGGCGCTGGACGCGCAGCGCGCGCACGACCTGGCGCACGCTGCGGGTCTTGCACCCTACTGGCAGGACGCGCGCGGCAGCGTTCTGCTATTGCCCGCCGCGCCCTGGAGCCGGCGCATCGTGGGGCATCTTGCGAACCAGCTCGCGAACCAGGAGCCGCAGCGCGCGCATGCGCTGCTGCTGCCCGTGCAAGAAAATGCAGACGCGCCCGCGGGCAAAGACGGCGCACTCTGGCGCGTGAGCGTGCGTGCCCCGCGCAATGCCCCCGGCGGCGCAGGAGACCTATGCAGCCGCTTCGGCGGCTCTGGTCGCGCGGGCGCGGGCGGCATAGATCGCCTGCCCCAAAACGCGCTCGAAGACTTCGTTCGTGCCTTTGCCGCGGCGCGCTGGGCTTGCTGAGGCGCGCCTGGTTTGCGCTCCGATACGGCAGGGCTGCCCCACTTTTCCCGCCACGCTTTCCACCGCAAAGGACTTGCCCATGCTGCTTTTCACCCTGGAACCGCAAAGCCCCTTTGCCACTGCGCTGGCCGCGGCGCTCGGCGTGCCGCTGGCGTCCCATGAAGACCGCATCTTCGTCGATGGTGAGTGCAAGCTGCGCCCGCTGGTCGATCCGCGCGGCGCCGATGCCTACGTCGTGCACAGTCTGCACGGCGGCCCCGACCTGAGCCCCCACGACAAGCTCACGCGGCTGCTGATCTTCATCGCAACGCTGCGCGATCATGGCGCAGCGCGCGTCACGGCGGTCGTGCCCTACTTGGCCTATGCGCGCAAGGACCGCCAGACCAAGCCCTGGGACCCGCTCACGCTGCGCTACGTGGCGCAGCTGTTCGAGGCCGTGGGCACCGCGCAGATCATCGTGCTCGAGGCGCACAACGTCGCAGCGTTCCAGAATGCCTTCCGCATCCCCACGATGCACCTCGAGGCGCACCGTGCGTTCGAAGCCTTCGCCGGCGAGATCGCCCCGTCCGGCCCGCTTGCCGTCGCCTCGCCCGACCCCGGCGGCGTCAAGCGCGCTCAGCTCTGGCGTGAGGCGCTCGAACAGCAACTGGGGCGCGCAGTCGGCTTCGCGATGATAGACAAGCGGCGCAGCGCCGGGCTGGTCAGCGGCGGTGAGCTCGTGGCGGGTGACGTGGCGGGTGCCACCGTGCTGCTGCTGGACGACTTGATCGCCAGCGGCGAAACCATGTCGCGCGCCGCCAGCGCATTGCATCGGGTCGGGGCGGCGCAGGTGCTGGCATGCGCTGCGCATGGCTTGTTCATCGCCCCCGCAGCGCAGGTGCTGGAGCACGAATCCATCGCGCGGGTGCTCGTCAGCGACAGCGTACCGCCCTTTCGCCTCGACCTTGCGAGCCCCGTCAGGCACAAGTTGCAGGTGGTTTCCGGCGCGCCGCTGTTCGCACAGGCGATCCGGGACAGTCATTCGGCATGGCTGGGGAAGGCGATGGCTAGGCGATGACCGGCGTCGCCAGCGCCGCCGCAGCGCGCGCGACGTAGCGCTGGGCCTGTGCAGGCCATTTTGCAGGCGTGCGCGGCATTGGTTCGAGCAGGTGGGCCAGCGCAAGCCGGGCGCGCCGCAGCGCCCGCTGGGCGACATACAACTGCAACAGAGCGGCAGAAGGCCGCTCACCCAAGGCCGCAGCACAGCCGTCGATCAGAGGCTGCGCGACCCAGGGCGCGCCAAGCATCTCGCACTCGAGGCCGAGGAAGGCCAGTTCCTCGAAAGGGTCCTGCTGCCGCATCGCGGTATTGAACTCCAGGCAGTCGATGACGACCGGCGGATCGAGCAGGCACACATGCTCGGGCCGCAGGTCGCCATGGCCATCGACCACCCGGTGTGCCCGCAGGCGCTCCACGATCTCTGCCTCGTGCACGGCGAATGCCGCGTCCAGGCGGTCGAGCACCTCGGCAGCGCCGGGCACTGCGATGTGCGGCGTCAGCAAGACCGCGCGGTCGATTGCACGTTCGCTGCGCAGTTGGCCCAGGTACTCGTCAATGCCCATGACGGTGCGCTGGGCGTCGCGGTAAAACGGCGCGAGCACGTCCACCACGGCATCAATGTCCGCCGCTGTCGCCTGGCCTCGGCGCAGCAACTGATCGAGCATGCGCTCCTCGGGCAAGCGCTGCATCAGCACGAGCCAGTCCACCGTACGCGCCGATGCCTGGCATGCGCTTTCCGAAGCGAGCCTGAAAGCCTGCCCATCCCACTGCAGCACCAGCACGTCCAGATAAATGCGCGCGGCCAAGCGCCGGTTGAGCCGCAGTTCCGCACGCGCGTTGGCCTCGCGCAGGGCCGGCGTCGTGAAGTCGAGGAAAGGGTAGCGCACCGGCTTCTTCAGCTTGAGCACGCGCTCGGGGCCCAGCACCAACCACGACATGTGGGTCTCAATCGTCTGCACAGGTTGCCCCACGCAGGTGCGCAGAAAACTGAGCTTTGCGGCGATGCCGGGATCATCCTGGGCTGTCATGGGAATGGGGCCCGGCCTCTTTGTGCAACCCGCGTGCATGCTCGTCGGCGCCCGGACCTAGCTCTGCTTGTCCATGCGGCGGCGCTTTGCGCCTGCGCGGGTGCTGGTGAGCGAGTGGTGGCCATTTGGGCCACCAGCCGCCGCGCCATCATTGCGCGCCTCATGAACAATCTGCTGGGATTAAGAAGGCTGCAGCGCGCGTCCGACGCGCTGCTCCAGCTCGGCGAGGCCGTAGCTGGTGAGGTCAAGATCATGCACTGCAGACAAGCGCCGCCGCGCAGCATCACCGAGCGCGGCCTTGAGCTCGCCGAGGAAGGGGTTCGACGCAAAAATGGCCAGCGCCTGAAAGCGCCCCGCCCCGGCTTCCTGCTCCAGATAGGCGGCAAGCTCGTGCGCAAAGTGCAAGTGCTCCTTGCGCTTGGGGTCGGTCGGTGGCTGGTAGGCCGTGCCGCCATACCCCCGGTCCGAAGCTTCGCGCCCCATCTTGTCGGACACGATCTCGCTCACCTTGCTGCGGCTCTCTGGATGTTCAAATGTTTCGAGCACCCGCAACGCGCCGCTTGTCTCTCGTTCCAGATAGCGGGCATGGGTGGCATTGGCGATCAGGATGTGGTCTGCTTTCATGGTCTGGGCCTCTTGATGTCATGGAAAAGAAACCAACGGACGCAGCAACTGCGCCATGCGTCTGCTCTCATTTCTACATGAGGCCAAAACACCGCTTTACAACCGCGTCCTGTGCGCGGCCATCGCGATCGGCGCGCGTCACCCGAGGTGCTTGGCAAAGAATGCCAGCGTGCGCTCGTTGGCGAGCTGGGCCGCGGCCTGGTCGTAGGAGCCGCGCTGGTCGCAATGGAAGCCGTGGTCGGCGGCGTAGATGTGCACTTCCACCTCGGGGTGTGTTTTGGCGAAAGCCTTGACTTCATCGACCGGAATCCAATGATCGCGCTCGCCGAAATGCGCGAGCACCGGCACACGCGGCTTGCGTGCCGACTCTTCGGGCGTGGTCATGCCGCCGCCGTAGTAGCACACGGCCGCCGACAGGCCGTCCAGCGTGCACGCGGAGCGCCAGGTCAGCAAACCGCCCCAACAAAAGCCCACGATGCCAACTTTGCGGCCGCTGCGCTTGGCAGCTTCATGGATCGCCGCCTGGATGTCGGCCATCGCGCCTGGCGCTGGCAGTGCATCGACGGCCGTCTTGAGCGCAAAGCCAGCCTCCATGTCCTGCTGCTCATAGCCGAGTTCCACGCCCTGCTTGACGCGTGCGAAGGTCGAGGGGGCGATCGCCAGATAGCCACTCGCGGCATAACGATCGGCCACCGCGCGGATGTGCGAGTTCACGCCGAAAATTTCCTGCAGCACCACGATGGCGCCGCGCGGCGTACCCTGGGGCTCGGCCAGCCAGGCGGGCACGGAAAAACCATCGCTCGAAGTCACTTGGATGAATTGGCTCATGGAACGCTCCTTGGAATGAAAAGACAAGTTTAGGCATACCAAGCTCCTGCGACGATGATCGTCACAGAGCGCAGCATTTTTGCAGCAGACTGCGACCGGGGCAAAACACACACGCAAAATCCCCGAAACTGCGCGCAAGCATGGTTAGGATAGCCGCCATGGAGCCTGGTGCATGGACCTCAAGCCGCTGATCACTTTGCTGGCCATCGTGAACCCGCTGGCCATCGTGCCGTTTTTTATCCACTACACACAAGGGTTCTCGCCCGCACAGCGGCGCGCGACGGTACGCACCGCATCGTTTACCGTGTTTTGTGTGATCGCGGCCTGTGCGCTGCTCGGGCTGCAGATTCTGGCGTTTTTCAACATCTCGCTGCAGAGCTTTCAGGTCGGCGGCGGCATGCTGCTGCTCATCAGCGCGATGAACATGCTCAACGCCCAGCCCGCCGAAGCCAAGGCACACACGCACGAAATGGAAGAAGGCGCCGAAAAAGCCGCCTCGGGCGCAAGCATCGCCGTCGTGCCGCTGACCATCCCCTTGCTCACGGGCCCGGCCACCATGTCCACCGTGGTGATCTATGCCGACCGTGCGCACACCCTGTGGCAGCACGTGGCGCTGCTGGGCTACGGCCTTGCGATCGCGCTTGCCACGGCGCTGTGCTTTGCCCTTGCCGACCCCATCGCGCGCGTGCTGGGCAAGACCGGCATCAACGTGATGACGCGCCTCATGGGCCTGATCCTCGCTGCCCTGGCCGTCGAGGTCATGGCCGAAGGCTTGGGCAAGCTGTTCCCCGGCTTGCTCGGCTGAACGCCTATTCGACATGGAGCATGCGCCCTCCCGCGCCTGGCCGGCAAGGCCGCCGGTGGTGCGCGTGACAGGCGATTTTGCAATGCCGGGGCAAAATTTGGGTTACAATGTGCGGCTTAGGCCCGGTAGCTCAGTTGGTAGAGCAGAGGACTGAAAATCCTTGTGTCGGTGGTTCGATTCCGCCCCAGGCCACCAATATCCAAATCCCTGCTTGTCAGGGATTTTGCATTTCTGCGCCTCTCACGCAGGTCGCCAAGGCCGCTTCACCCTCGAAAAAGCTGGCTGTTGCATTCCTCCGTCCTTTGGGTCTGCGCGGCTTCCCACACAAAGCCTGATGCCGCAGCCGGACGACGGCATTTTGGCCTGCACCCCGAACGGCACGGGCAGCACCATTCAGGGTTTTTGCTTGCTTTTTGCGCGCACTTGCGCCACACTTGCGCGCTTCGATTTCGGGTGACGCCGTTGTTTTCGAGAGGTGTCTTTGATGCGCAAAGCGCTGGTCGTAGGGCAGCAGAAAGCAGGATTCGCATGGCTCTTGGCACTGGCGCTCTTGCTGGCGCCGTGGGCAGCACTGGGGCGGGGCGAGGCGCCTGGGCGAGGCATCGCTAAGGTGAGGCTGGCCGAATTGCCCCCTGAAGCGCGCGCGACTTACGCCTTGATTTTCGCCGGCGGCCCGTTTCCGTATGAAAAGGATGGCACCGTATTCGGCAATCGTGAGAGGCTGCTGCCTCTGCACAAGCGCGGATATTACCGTGAATATACCGTTCCCACCCCAGGCTCCCCCGACAGAGGCGCGCGCCGCATCGTATGCGGTGGCAAACCGCGAGTTCCGGACGTCTGCTATTACACCAGCGATCACTACACGAGTTTTCGCAGCATCGTTGAGTAGCAGCGTTTTTTGACGGCGGTGCGAGGGTAGAAATTCGCCATTTTTTCGGCATGAGGTTAATGCCGCATTCTGTTTCGTCTGATGCCCATAGTTCGTGAATTTCAGGAAGAAAGAGTAGCGCAAATGCAGTCGCCACTTCAAAAAGACCAGGAAATACCTTTGCGCAATGTGCGCACCAATATCGTTCAGTCCATACGCGCGTTTCGTGTGTCCGATTTGCAGGAGGCCGCCAAGACTCTGGGGCATCACTTTTTGTACGCCAACCTCGCGCATGCTCAGACCAAGCAGGACATATTGGACCTGATTGCCAGTCAATTCACTTTCCCGGCCCATGTCGGGAAAAATTTTGACGCCTTGTACGACAGCATGACCGACCCCTTGCACAAGTCGGGCCCGCAGCCCGGGTTCGTCGTGGTGCTCGAGCAGATTCCGGCCACGCCCAAGTTCGACAAAGAAGCACGCGAGCAGCTGCTCGACATTTTCCGTGACGCCGCCGAATACTGGGCAGACCGCAAAATTCCGTTCCGCTGTTTCTATTCTTTTCTGTAGCCCGTTCTGCATCCATTGGCCAGGCAGAACGGGCGAGCACGGCTACAGGGGTACAGGATATTGTGCTCGATGCACCAATATCGGGGCAGCCGCCTACCGGCAGGCTCGTCGATGTTTCCCCGCTCGCATTGCGCATGAGCAGCCCATTCAACGTGCGCTACTGGGTGGATGCGGCCTGAAAGGCTGCCCCGCGCCCCTGAAGGGGCCTACCTCGCCGAGGTGGGCTTTTTCACTTCAACCCAGATTGTTCATTAGGACGCGGGATGATGGCGAGGCGGCTGGCGCGGCAGTTTGGTCGCGGGTGAGAAGTCCATGGCCGGTGCCATGGACACCGAAACCGCGGCCAAAATGACCGTCAGGCGTCCACCAGCGCCCACGTAGGTGTGCAGCACCGCCTAATGGCCAATCTGGGTTCAAGACACCATGATCCCGCGTGGGCACTATGCTATATTGCAGCCATGGTTTCGGTCTGTTGCTACTTTTTTGGCTACTTTTGGTTCTCATGCGCCACTGGCGGAAGAGAGTTCTGAACGTACCCGCAAAAAACGTACCGGATTCCCACCAACCGCCAGCACTCGCTGGCGGTTTTTTTTCGCCCCAGGTTTTTCTTACGCACCCTCTTCCAAAGGAAAGACACGATGACTGCCCAAACCCATGCCACTTCCACCGGCGATGCCTGGTACCGCGGCGTTGAAAAGACCAGCCTGACCGACGACGAACGCATAGAGGACATCACCGTGCTGCCTCCGCCCGAACACTTGATCCGCTTTTTCCCGATCCGCGGCACGGCCGTGGAAAAGTTGGTGGGCCACACGCGCAAGACCATCCACCGCATCATGCACGGCAAGGACGACCGCTTGCTGGTGGTCATAGGCCCGTGCTCGATCCACGACCCGGCTGCGGCGATCGACTACGCGCGGCGCCTCGTGGCGGCGCGCACGCAATATGCCGATACGCTGGAAATCGTGATGCGCGTGTATTTCGAAAAGCCGCGCACCACCGTGGGCTGGAAGGGCCTGATCAACGACCCTTACCTCGACGAGAGCTACCGCATCGACGAGGGCCTGCGCATCGCGCGCCAGCTGCTCATCGAAATCAACCGCCTGGGCATGCCCGCGGGCAGCGAGTTCCTCGACGTGATCTCGCCGCAATACATCGGTGACCTGATCTCCTGGGGTGCGATCGGCGCGCGCACCACCGAAAGCCAGGTGCACCGCGAACTCGCTTCGGGCTTGTCGGCGCCGATCGGCTTCAAGAACGGCACCGACGGCAACATCCGCATCGCCACCGACGCCATCCAGTCCGCAGGCCGCCCGCACCATTTTCTGTCGGTGCACAAGAACGGCCAGGTCGCGATCATCACGACCACGGGCAACAAGGATTGCCACGTGATCCTGCGCGGCGGCAAAGCGCCCAATTACGACGCTGCCAGCGTCGCCGCGGCGTGCAGGGAGCTCGAGGCGACCAAGCTCAACCCCAGCCTGATGGTCGATTGCAGCCACGCCAACAGCAGCAAGCAGCACGAACGCCAGCTCGACGTCGCACGCGACGTGGCCGCGCAGATCGCGGGCGGCTCGCGCAAGGTGTTCGGCCTGATGATCGAAAGCCACTTGTGCGCGGGCGCGCAAAAGTTCACGCCCGGCAAGGACGACCCCGCCAAGCTCGAGTACGGCAAGAGCATCACCGACGCCTGCCTGGGCTGGGACGATTCGCTGCACGCGCTCGCCGAGCTCTCGGCTGCCGTGGTGGCGCGCCGCGCACGTTGAAGAACGCCAGCGGGCCTGCCGGGCAAAGCGCGCGTCAGCGCTGCGGGGCGACAGCCCCAGCACGCGCGCCGAGGTAAAGCCCTTCGACGCGCGGCACGTTCTGCTCCAGCGTCTGGATGCGCTCGGGGCCGCTCGGGTGCGTGGAAAGAAACTCCAAACCGCCTGCGCTCGCGGCCACCTGGTTCATCTTCTGCCACAGGGTCACGGCGGCGTGCGGGTCGTAGCCGGCGCGCGCGCCCAGTTCCAGCCCGACGAGGTCGGCCTCGGATTCATCGGCGCGGCTGAACTTGAGCGCGAGCAGCCTGGTGCCCAAGTCGGCCACGGTATTACCCAGCTCCCCCAAACCAAGCAATTGCGCCCCGAGCGTAAGGCCTATGCTGGTGGCGCGGGTCTTGGCAAGCTGCGCGCGTGCGTGCTCGCGCAGGGCGTGCGCCATTTCGTGGCCCATGACCATGGCGGCTTCGTCGTCGGTGAGCCGCAGCTGGTCCAGGATGCCCGTGAAGAATGCGATCTTGCCGCCCGGCATGCAAAAAGCGTTGATCTGCTTGCTGCCGATCAGATTGACCTCCCAGCGCCACTGCGCCGCGCGTGGGTTCCACTGCGGCGCGAACGGGATCAGGCGCCGCGCGATCGCGCGCAGGCGCAGTAGCTGCGGGTGCTTGTCCGGCGCGAGCGCACGCTTGGCGCGTGCCTGCGCGAGCAGTTCGCTGTATTGCTGGGTGGCCGCGGATTCGAGCGCCTCGGCCGGCACCAGCGCGCGCATGCCCGAAGGCGGCCCCACGTCGACCTGCGCCAAGGCAGGGGCCGCCGCCGCCGCGGCCGAAGCAAGCATGAAGGCGCGCCGCGCCGACCAGGGAGCGGACGGCGCGGGACGGAAGGCAGCGCAAAGCAGGCACATGGGGCCATGATCATAGGGGAGAACCAGGGCTTTCGGCGCGCCGCGGTGTCACCGACGGTGGGCTCAAAAGATCCCCAGTTCCAGACCACAGGCCAGGGTGGCGCCCAGGTCGCGGCAGCGCGCGAGGTCGGGTGCGCGCAGCTGTTTGGGCGCCAGGATCGCCTCGGGCGTTTGCGCGTGCGTGCAGACGATGATGGGATCGGCCACGGCGTTCAGGCGCCAGCCCGTTGCGATGCGCTGCACCTGCCGCACCGCGTTGCTGCCGTCGCTGCCCGCGCACACCAGCAGGGCGTAGGGCCGCCCGGTGATGCGGTCCAAGGCCGGGTAATAGCAGCGGTCAAAAAAATCCTTGAGCTGGCCGCTCATCGCGGCCAGGTTCTCGGGCGTGGCGAAGAGGAATCCGTCGGCCTGCAAAACGTCCTGCGCCTGCGCCGTGGCCGCGTGCAACAGCCGCACCTGGACCTGCGCCGCCGCGCGTGCGCCTTTGCAGGCAGCCTCGACCATCTGGCGCGTGCCGCCGGTCATGGAGTGGTAAACGGCCAACAGGGTTTTGGACATGGTGCAGCGGACGGGCTGGATGTTGATAGACAAGGCGGCCATCATGCACACATTTTCGGCGCGCACACTTTCTACAATCTGCGCATGCCACAAATTCGTTACACCCGCGCCCAGCAGCTTCCAGACATTCTGGCCCAACGCATCGCCATCCTCGACGGCGCCATGGGCACCATGATCCAGCGTTTTCGCCTGAGCGAAGCGCAGTACCGCGGTGCAGGCTATGACGGCCCCGACGGTGCGGGCGCGCGCTTCGTGGATTTTCCGCGCGAGGTCAAGGGCAACAACGAGCTGCTCAGCCTGACCCGGCCCGACGTGATCCGCGACATCCACGCGCGTTACCTCGCGGCGGGCGCGGACATGGTCGAGACCAACACCTTCGGCGCGACCTCGATCGCGCAGGAGGATTACGGCATGGCGCATCTCGCGTACGAGGTGAACCTGCGTTCTGCGCAGCTCGCGCGCGCTGCCTGCGACCAGTTCAGCACGCCCGAGCACCCGCGCTTCGTCGCGGGCGCGCTCGGCCCCACGCCCAAGACGGCGAGCATCAGCCCCGACGTAAACGACCCGGCGGCGCGCAATGTGGACTTCGAGCAGTTGCGCGCAGCCTACTATGAGCAGGTGCAGGCGCTGGTCGAGGGCGGCGCCGATCTGTTGCTGGTCGAGACGATTTTCGACACGCTCAATGCCAAGGCGGCGCTGTTTGCGATCGACGAATTTTTCGAGGCGAGCGGCGAATGCCTGCCCCTCATCGTGAGCGGCACGGTCACGGACGCCTCGGGGCGGCTTTTGAGCGGCCAGACCGTGACCGCGTTCTGGTACAGCGTGCGCCACGCGCGCCCGCTCGCCGTGGGGCTGAACTGCGCGCTCGGCGCCGCGCTCATGCGCCCCTACATCCAGGAACTGGCCCGCGCCGCGCCCGACACCTTCATCAGCTGCTACCCCAACGCCGGCCTGCCCAACCCCATGAGCGACACGGGCTTCGACGAGACGCCCGAGGTTACGAGCCGCCTGCTGCACGAGTTTGCCGCCGAGGGCTTGGTGAACATCGTGGGTGGCTGCTGCGGCACCACGCCCGAGCACATCCGGGCGATCGCGCATTCCGTGGCCCAGGTACCCACGCGCCGCATGTTCTATCCGGCTGCGGCTTGATGCCCGCTGCAAAGAAACCCGTCATTGCGAGCCCCGCAGGGGCGCGGCAATCCAGTGCGGGCTCTGCAAGGGGCGCAGGCGCTGCGGCAAAGGCTCTATGGATTGCCGCGGGCCTTCGGCCCTCGCAATGACGGGGAAGGATCATCCCCCGTCCTAATGAACAATCTGGGTT
The DNA here is from genome assembly GCA_963708545.1 of uncultured beta proteobacterium. Taxonomy (GTDB): domain Bacteria; phylum Pseudomonadota; class Gammaproteobacteria; order Burkholderiales; family Burkholderiaceae_C; genus Extensimonas. Next base: position 13,525 of record CAVPUD010000111.1, read on the forward strand.
GAGGCGTTTTTGCCGCTTTGCGCCCATAGGAAAAGCGCAAGCAGCTCCTTTTTCGGGAGCATTGCCTTGCCTGTTCGTCAGACGATCACGGGACTGTCAGGCAATTCATTGGCGCGCGGCTCGCCGCCCTGTGCAGGGAAGTGCTGCACGAGCAGCGCTTGCACTTCATCTATGGCCAGCGCAAGGCCTTGCTCCCAATGCCCCTTGCGGAAGGTCGCTGCCATGCGCGCGACGATGTCCTGCCACTGCTGCGGCGGCACCCGCCGCGCGAGCCCGCGGTCGGCCACGATCTCGATGGCATGTTCTGCGAGCAGCAGGTAGATGAGCACGCCGTTGTTGTGCTCGGTGTCCCACACGCGCAGCTTGCCGAACAGCATCAAGGCGCGCTCGCGCGGCGGCGCGGCGCGGCGCAGATAACTCCAGGGCAGGCCGCCTTCGATGGCGATGCGGATCTGGCCGGTGTGCTCGCGCTCGCTCGCTTGCACGCGCGCGGCCAGGTCTTGCATCAGCTTTTCGGGGAAGATGCGATGCACCTCGCCCTCGTACCAGCGATGGCGCAGCAGCCGGGGCAATGCCTTGCAGGCGCGGAAAAATGACTGCATGTTCACCAATCCCCCGAAGCCCCGCCGCCGCCGAAGTCGCCCCCGCCGCCAGATCTGAAGCCGCCGCCCGACCCGCCGCCCCAGCCCCCGCTACCCCAGCCGCCCCCAGGCGGCCCGAGCGTGATGCCGCCGCGGGCGGCCAGGGCCAGTGCAAAGAAAAACCCCAGCACGGCCACCACCACGGCGAGCAGCAGACTGGCCGAGAGCCAAAACATGACCACGCCAGCGGCTGCGCCCGTCAGCACAGCGCCCAGCGTGGTGCCGAAAAGTGCACGCAGCACACCCCCGCCCACGCTCACCAGCACGAAGAGCAGCACGAGCAAGGTGCCCCCATCGAGCCCCGCGCCGCCTTGCGCACCCTCCTGCCCGCCCTCCTGCGCGGACGCGGGCAAGGGCTCGCCCGCAATGCGCGCCGCGATCTCCTGCACCGCGGCCTGCAGGCCGCCCGCGTAGTCGCCCGTGCGAAAGCGCGGCTTCATGACCGCGTCGATGATGCGCGCAGCCGCGATGTCGGGGATGGCGCCTTCGAGCGCCTTCGCGACCTCGATGCGCATGCGCCGGTCGTCCTTGGCCACGACGATGAGCACGCCGTCACCGACACCGCGGCGGCCTATCTTCCAGCTGTTGCCGACGCGGTTGGCAAAGCTCGCGATGTCTTCGGGCGCCGTGGTCGGCACCAGCAGCACCACCACCTGCGAACCATGCGCCTTTTCGAGCGCCGCGAGCTGCTGCTCGAGCGCCTGCCGATCGGCCGCGCTCAGCGTGCCCGTCTGGTCGATCACGTGCGCCGTGAGCGCGGGCACGGGACGCAAGCCTTGCGCCTGTGCGTGCACGGCGAGCGCACACAGAGCTACCATAAAAGTAGCTATCAGTGCACGCCACACCTTGATAAACGGCATAAAACGCTGCAAACCGTCAAGGTTTCGATGCGGAAAAATCTACCTTGGGCGGCACCGCGATCTGGGCCTCGTTGGCCACGCTGAAAACCGGCTTGGGCTTGTAGCCGAAGGCCATGGCCGTGAGGTTGGACGGGAAGCTGCGCGCGAGCACGTTGTATTCCTGCACGGTCTGGATGTAGCGGTTGCGCGCCACGGCGATGCGGTTTTCCGTGCCTTCGAGCGTCACGCGCAGGTCGCGGAAGGCCTGGTTCGCCTGCAGCGTGGGGTAGCGCTCCGACACCGCCATCAGGCGCGAGAGCGCGCCCGAGAGCTCGTTTTGCGCCTGCTGGAACTTGGCGAAGGCCTCGGGGTCGTTGAGCGTCTCGGGCGTCACCTGGATCGACGTGGCCTTGGCGCGCGCCTCGATCACGCGTGTGAGCGTCTCCTGCTCGAAATTCGCCTCGCCTTTCACGGTGGCGACGATGTTGGGCACGAGGTCGGCGCGGCGCTGGTACTGGTTGAGCACCTCGCTCCAGGCGGCCTTGGACTGCTCGTCGAGGCGTTGGAAGTCGTTGTAGCCGCAGCCCGTGAGCAGCAGCGCCGTGGCGATGAGAAGCAAAAAGCGTTTCATGGTTGGAAACTCCCGCAGAGAAAACTGCGTGCATTCTGCCCCATGCGCACGCTCCGGCAAGTCATCGTTCCTGCGGCACAATGCCCCGCATGGACGACATCGTGAAACAAGCCATGGCCAAGTGGCCCAGCGTGCCCGCCTGCTACGGCTGGCTGGGATTGGACGCGCGGGGCCGCTGGTACCTGCGCGACGAGGCTGCGCAGGCCGCAGGGCCGTTTCCGCAAAGCCGCGGCGCACTGCTAGCGCACGAAAAGCTGATCGAATTCATCCACCGCAACTACGAGCCCGACGAAGCCGGGCAGTGGTTCTTTCAGAACGGCCCGCAGCGCGTGTTCGTCGAACTCGAGTGCGCGCCGCTGGTGTGGCGCGTGGAGGACGACTTCAGCGTGGTCGCGCACACGGGCCGCGCCGCCGTGGTGCGGGAATGCGTGCTGGACGAGTCGGGGCGGGTGTACCTGGCCAGCGATATCGGCTTTGGCATCGTGCACAGTCTGGACATTGTGCAGGCGGCGCAGGCCGTGGAACTGGGCCTTTGGACACCGCAGGAGCTGCGCCAGGGCGAGCTGCCCGCACGCTATGGCTATGTGCTCAGCCCGCTGGCGCGGCACCTGGGAGCCGGTCAGCAGCAGCGATGAACCTGTAGCCCCCAGCGCGCAAAAAATTGCCCTTGCGTCTGCCGCCAGGGCAGCGGACAAGGGCGGGGGATGGGAAAACCTGGAGGCGATCAGTTCGCGCTTGCGGCGGCGGCGGGCGCCTCGGCTGCGGCATCCGAAGCGGCGGCGGCGGGCGCGGCCGGTTCGGTGAACTTGGCGCCCGCGGCGTTTGCCATGTAGGCCACACCGCGCGCGATTTCGGTGTCGTTGAAGTCGCCACCACTTTGCGGCGGCATGGCGTTCTTGCCCTTCAGGGCGGAATGCACCAGCGCGTCGAACCCCGTCTGGATGCGCGGCGCCCACGCGGACGCGTCGCCCAACTTGGGCGCGCCGGCCACACCGGCGGCGTGGCATGCGGCGCACTGGGCCTTATACACATCCTCACCGCTGCGCAGAGGCCGGTTGGCATCGCGTATTTCCACCGAGCCCACCTTCTGGATGCGTGCCGCAACGGCCTTTTCCAGATTGTCGGCGCCGGCAGCGGGTTTGTTGCCGGAGCTGACATACATGACCAGCCCGATGATGATGAAAACCGGCACGACGAAGGCCAGAATGCTCGTCACCAGCACTTGCTTGGGCGTCTTGATCGGGCCCGTGTGGGCTTCTTCGGTATGGGTATCGCTCATGGGGAGATCAGGTGGTAGTTGGTGGGGAATTTGACTTTTGATTATATGTTTGCGTGTTGTCGGCAGCGGCATCAGGCCACGCTGCCCAGCAGCAGGTACTCCATCAGCGCCTTTTGCACGTGCAGGCGGTTTTCCGCCTCGTCCCAGACGACCGACTGCGGGCCGTCGAGCACCTCGGCGGCGACTTCTTCGCCGCGGTGCGCGGGCAGGCAGTGCATGAACAAGGCGTCGGGCTTGGCGGCGGCCATCATCGCGGGGGTCACGCACCAGTCGGCAAAGGCTTTTTGGCGCGCTTCGTTTTCGGCCTCGTAGCCCATGCTGGTCCAGACGTCGGTGGTGACCAGGTCGGCGCCCTTGCAAGCCTCATGCGGGTTGCTAAAGAATTGATAGCTACTAGCGCTTATTCCACCTGCGCTAGAGGCCATTTTGGCATCGATTTCATAGCCGCGCGGCGTGCTCACGTGCACCTTGAAGCCCAACAGCGACGCGGCCTGCAGCCAGGTATTGGCCATGTTGTTGCCGTCGCCCACCCAGGCCACGGTGATGCCCCGCAGGCAGTCGGTCGGCACCGCCTGGCCGGGGGCACTGCGGTGCTCGATGAAGGTGAACAGGTCGGCCAGGATTTGGCAGGGGTGGTATTCGTTGGTCAGGCCGTTGATCACGGGCACGCGCGAGTGCGCGGCAAAGCGCTCGATCTTGGTCTGCTCGAAGGTGCGGATCATCACCAGATCGACCATGCGGCTGATGACGCGCGCCGTGTCCTCGATCGGCTCGGCGCGGCCGAGCTGGCTGTCGCCCGTGGTCAGGTGCACCACCGAGCCGCCGAGCTGGTACATGCCGGCCTCGAAGCTCACGCGCGTGCGCGTGCTGGCTTTTTCGAAAATCATCGCGAGCGTGCGATCGACGAGCGGGTGGTGCTTTTCGTAGGCCTTGAACTTCTTTTTGATGAGCGCGGCGCGGCGAAAGAGGTAGGCGTACTCGTCGGCGCTGAAGTCGGTGAATTGCAGGTAGTGTTTCATCGGGGCTGTCATGGGGCTCTCGCAGGGTTCGGCTCATTCGGCCAGGAAGGCTTGCACCAGCGGCGTCAGGCGCGCGACGATCTCGTCGGCCTCGGCGGTGCTGAGGATCAGCGGTGGCACGATGCGGATCACGCTCTCTGCCGTGACGCTGATCAACAGGCCCGCGTCGGCGGCGCGCTGCAGCAGCGCACCGCAGGGTTTGGCCAGCTCCACGCCTAGCATCAGGCCCTGGCCGCGCACTTCCTTGACGCCCGGCAGGCTGCCGAGAGCGCGCTCCAGCCCGGCCTTGAGGTGCGCCCCCACGCGCGCGGCGTTGGCTAGCAGGCCGTCCTCTTCCATGATGCGAATGGTTTCGAGGCCCGCGCGCATGGCCAGCGGGTTGCCGCCGAAGGTGCTGCCGTGGTTGCCCGGCTGCAGCACGTT
>CAVPUD010000112.1:0-26984 GCA_963708545.1 uncultured beta proteobacterium
CGGCTGCGCTGCAGCGCCCCAGCCGTCGAACAAGCCTTGCAGCAGCTGCGGGATCATGGCCGCTCCTGCGCCTTGGTCGGCTCGGGAGGCTGTGGCGCATAGGCCTCAGGGTCGAGGCGGCGCATTTCGCCCTCTATCCAGTCTTCGACCTCCTGCATCAATTCGTCGGGCCGCCGCCCCTGGCTGGGGATGGGCTTGCCGATGGAGACATCGACCACGCCGGGACGCTTGATGAAAGCCTTGGGCGGCCACGCGCGCGCCGAGGTGACGGCGATGGGCACCACGGGCACACCCGTGCGTATGGCCAGGCGCGTGCCGCCGCTTTTGTATTCGCCCTTTTGCCCGCGCGGTATGCGTGTACCTTCGGGGAACATGATGATCCACGTGCCCTGCGCCAGCAGGCGCTGGCCTTGCTGCACGAGCTTTTGGAAGGCGCGCACGCCGTCGTTGCGGTTGATGTGGATCATGTCCAGGCTGCCGATCGACCAGCCGAAGAAGGGGATGCGCAGCAGCTCCTTCTTGAACACGTAGGCCAGTTGACGGGGCATGATCGCCGGCATCAGGAAGGTTTCGTATGCCGACTGGTGCTTGCACAGCAGCACCACGCCCTGGCGCTGGTCCGTGGGCAGATTTTCCATGCCCTGAATGCGCGGGCGTATGCCCATGAACCAGTGCGCAGCGCGGACACTGAGCGCCAACCAGGCGCGGGCGATGCGGTACAGCACCGTCTTGGGCGCGCCGAGTACGCGGCACAACAGAATCGCCAGCGTGTAGGGCACCACGGTGATGCCCATCCAGAGCAGGTGCAGGAGAGAACGCAGCAGGGCCATGCGGTCGAATTTATAAGAGTGTTTTTGCAGTATAGCCCTTTAAGGGCAAGCGCTTTAAGCTATCAAAATAATATCATCGCAGACTATGCCTGCGCGGAGCGCACGGGCAGCGGCACGGCCTCGGCCTCGGCCTCGGCCTGCAGCAAATGCTCGACCAGCGCGCCCAGGCTGGCATGTTTTCGCACCTCTGGCATGGGCTGCGGCAGCCCATCCGGGGGGCTTGGCGGCGCCCCCATGCCTTGCGTCGCCGTGCTGGCGCCACCGGCCTGCTGCACCTGGTGGAGCTGGCGCGCCCCCAGCGCCGCACCTGCCTGCAGCAATGCCATGCTGCTGCCCACGACCAGCACCTGCTCGGCTTCGACGCCGTAGCGCGCGCAGATCTGCGCGAGCAGCTCGGGCTGGGGCAGGCGGCAGCGGCAGGCTTCCTGCGGCGCGTGCGGGCAGAAAAACACTGCGTCTATGCGCCCTCCCACGGCGGCCAGCTGGCGGTACATCTTGGCGTGGATGGCGTTGAGCACCTTCACGTCGAACAGGCCGCGCCCCAGGCCGGGCTGGTTGCAGGCCAGCACCACGTGCCAGCCCGCGTGGTTGAGACGCGCGACGGCTTCGAGCGCACCCGGCTGGGCGATCCACTCGTCGGGCGAGGCGATGTAACCGTCACCCGGCAGATTCAGCGTGCCGTCGCGGTCGAGGATGGCGAGCTTCATGCTATGGGCTCCTGCGCTGGCGCACGCGCCTGCGTCACACGGCCAGGCGTGACAGATCGGCCACGCGGTTCATCGCGAGGTGCAGCTTTTTGAGCAGCCCCAAGCGGTTCAGGCGCAAGTCGAGCTGCTCGGCATTGACCAGCACGTCGTCGAAAAACGCATCGACCGGCGCGCGCAGCCCGGCCAGGGTTTGCAGCGCGGCGGTGTAATCGCCCGCGTCGAACTGCGCGTCGGCCTGGGGCACTATGCTTTGCATGGCCGCATAGAGGCTTTGTTCGGCCTCTTCCTGCAGCAGCAGGGCACTCACGTGGGCATCGACCACCTGCTCGGCGTCGCCGGCTTTTTTGAGGATGTTGGCGATGCGCTTGTTCGCCGCGGCCAGGGCCTCGGCCTCGGGCAGCGTGGCAAACGCGCGCACGGCCTGCAGGCGCTGGGGCACGTCGGCCAGGCGCTGCGGGCGCAGCGCGAGCACGGCCTCGATCCCACGCGCCGCATAGCCTTGCTCGCGCAGCAGGCCCGCAAGGCGCTCGTAGATGAAGTCGGAGAGCGGCGCGCGCTGGTCTTCGATCACGCTGCCGAATGCGGGCACGGCGGCGGCCAGCAGCGCATCGAGCTCCAGCGGCAGCGCCTTGTCGATCAGCATGCGGATCACGCCGAGCGCGTGGCGGCGCAGCGCGAAGGGGTCGCGCTCGCCCGTGGGCAGGTTGCCGATACCGAACATGCCCGTGAGCGTCTCGAGCTTGTCGGCCAGCGCCACCACCACGCCCACGGGGCCGCGCGGCAGGCTGTCGCCGGCAAAACGCGGCTTGTAGTGGTCTTCGATGGCGTCGGCCACATCGACGGGCAGGCCGTCGTGCAGCGCGTAGTAGCGGCCCATGGTGCCTTGCAGCTCGGGGAATTCGCCCACCATGTCGGTGAGCAGGTCGGCCTTGGCGAGCTCGGCAGCTTGATCGACCTGCAAGGCCAGCGCGCGCCATGCACCTGCGGCTTCGGCCGCTGCGGCGAGCTGCTGCACGATCGCCCCCGCGATCGCGCGCACGCGCTGCACGCGCTCGAGCTGCGTGCCCAGCCGGTTGTGATAGACCACCTTGGCCAGCTGTGGCACGCGGCTCGCGAGCGGCTTTTTGCGGTCCTGGTCGAAAAAGAACTTGGCGTCCGCGAGGCGCGGGCGCACCACACGCTCGTTGCCGCCGATCACGGCGCTCGCGTCTTGCGGGCTGATGTTGCTGACCACGAGAAAGCGGTTCGTGAGCTTGCCCGCCGCGTCGAGCAGCGGAAAGTATTTCTGGTTCGCCTGCATGGTCAGGATCAGGCACTCCTGCGGCACCTCGAGGAAGGCGCGCTCGAACTCGCACACGAGCACGTTCGGGCGCTCGACCAGCGCCGTCACTTCGTCCAGCAGTGCATCGTCTTTGATAGCTGAAAGCGCTTTCCCTGCCTGCGCTGCAGCCTTATTTAGCTGCGATTCGATGAGCGCGCGGCGCTCCCCGAAGTGCGCGATCACCGCGCCTTGCGTGCGCAGCGCCTCGGCGTAGGCATCGGCGTGCGGCAGCTCGATCGGGTCGGCCTGCGCCTCGAAGCGGTGGCCGTGCGTGTGGCGCCCGGCGCGCAGGCCCAGCGCTTGCACCGGCACCACCTGCGCGCCATGCAGCGCCACCAAACCATGCGCGGGGCGCACGAAGTGCACCGTGCTCCAACCGGGCAGCTCGCAGTCGGCGCAGCCGGCCTCGAGCTGGTAGCTCATCACCTTGGGGATGGGCAGCTTGGCGATGGCTTCGTGCAGGGCTTTTTGCAGGCCCACGGCGAGCGTCGCGCCCGGTGCCACGCTGTCGAGAAACAGCGCCTCGGCCTTGCCGTCGCTCGCGCGCTGCAGGCGCGCGAGCACGGCCGCGAGCGCCGCATCGCTGCCCACATCCACGCCCAACCCCTGCAATTTTTTGCGCAGCGCGGGCGTGGGCAGGCCTTGCGCGTCCAGCCCCACGGCCACGGGCATGAGCTTTTGGCGCACGGCCTGGTCGGCGGCCTTGGCGGCCACGCCGGTGATGTGTGCCCCCAGGCGGCGCGGCGAGGCGTAAGCCGTGACCTTGGCATCGGCCCCGGCCAGCCCCTGCGCGCGCAATTGCTCGGCAAGCACGCCGGCGAAAGCGTCGCCCAATTTCTTCAGCGCTATGGGCGGCAGTTCTTCGACGAACAATTCCACCAGCAGATTCGCGTTGGCGTTCATTCCATTCCTATGACAAAAAATCAACGATTCGAAAGGGTCACGATGCGAAAGCCCAGCCGCTGCGCGCTCGCCCGCATCGCGGCGTCCAGCGTGGCCACGGCCTTGCAGCCGTGGCGCTGCGCCACCGCGAGGTGCAGCGCGTCACCGCCACGCAGGCCGCTCGCCGCATCGGCCACCCAGTCAGCGGCTTGCAGAAAGTCGGCCTCGATCACGTTCAGGCGGTGCACGGCCGCCATCAGGTCGGCAAAGCGTTCCCGCGCGTGATGCGCCTGCCCCTGCGACAAGGCTTTTTTGCGCACCTGGATGCTCAGCGCGCTCGCAAATTCGGTCTCGGCCCACCAGGCTGTGCCCAGATGTGTCAGGTCTTGCGCCTCCAGCCACGCCACGGCGGGCGCGCTCTCGGCCTGGCGAAAGCCGTAGGCACACCATACGCTGGTATCGACATAGGTGGCGTCCCAACGGCGCAGCGGGTGGTGCAAGGTAGTGACGGGCATGGAGGACTTCAGCGGGCTTGCGGCGGTGCGCTTTCAAAAGCGCGCGTCAATGGCGTTGTCAATAACGCTCATTGGCGCGCACTTCCTCGATCACCGACTCGGTCAGCGGCATGCTGGCCAGGTGTTCACGGATGCGCGCGAGCAGCTCCTCTTTGCTGAGCTTGGGGCGCTGGCGCCGTGCCGACAGCTGCCAGGCGCCCCCCGGCGTGGCTTCGGGTGGTTGCAGGTGCAGCGTGTCGCCCTCGCGCACGCCAAGTTCACGCGCGAGCGCTGCGGGCAGGCGCACCGCGAGGCTGTTGCCCCAGCGGCTCACGGTCAGGTCCAGGCCCTCGGTGGGCAGGTCATTCGCTCCCATGGTCGGCTCCTTTCTCGGCGCAAACGTAGATACTCGTATCTACATTGTAGAGGCCGCACGCCCCATTGCCCCGCGTCTCAGCCTCTCAGGCCGCCTTGGGCGCGAGCTGCGCCACCCATTCGCGCGGCGCCATCGGAAAGCCCAGGCGTTCGCGGCTGTCGTAGTAGCTCTGCGCCACGGCGCGCGCAAGGTTGCGGATGCGGCCGATGTAGGCGGCGCGCTCGGTCACGCTGATCGCGCCGCGCGCATCCAGCAAATTGAAGGTGTGCGCCGCCTTGAGCACCTGCTCGTAGGCGGGCAGCGCGAGCTGCTGCGCCATCAGGTATTGGGCCTGCTTTTCGTGCGCATCGAAGGCCGTGAACAAAAAGGCCGCATCGCTGTGCTCGAAGTTGTAGGCCGACTGCTCTTTCTCGTTTTGCAGGTACACGTCGCCATAACTCAGCCCTTCGGTCCACTGCAGGTCATACACGTTGTCCACGCCTTGCAGGTACATCGCCAGGCGCTCCAGGCCGTAGGTGATTTCGCCCGTGATCGGGCGGCAGTCCAGGCCGCCGACCTGCTGGAAGTAGGTGAACTGCGTGACCTCCATGCCGTTGAGCCACACCTCCCAGCCCAAACCCCAGGCGCCCAGCGTGGGGTTTTCCCAATCGTCCTCGACGAAGCGGATGTCGTTTTTCTTCAGATCGAACCCCAGCGCCTCGAGCGAGCCGAGGTAGAGCTCGAGGATGTTGCTCGGCGCGGGTTTGAGCACGACCTGGTACTGGTAGTAGTGCTGCAGGCGGTTGGGGTTTTCGCCGTAGCGGCCATCCTTGGGGCGGCGGCTGGGCTGCACGTAGGCGGCCTTCCAGGGCTCGGGGCCGATAGCTCTCAAAAACGTAGCTGTATGCGAAGTACCTGCGCCGACTTCCATGTCGTAAGGCTGCAAGAGTGCGCAACCCTGGGCGTCCCAGTAGTGTTGCAGGCTGAGGATGATTTGCTGAAAGGTGAGCATGGCGTGGAGCGTGCGACCCTAGCGCCGCACGGCGGTGAATGGGAAAAAAGACGATGGCGGCCCGTGATTCCCCGCGCGTCCTCAAGCGCCGTCCCAACGGCGCAGCACCAGGCAGGCGTTGGTGCCGCCGAAGCCGAAGCTGTTGGACAAGGCGGTGCGGATAGCCGCGTCGCGCGTTTCGCGCACCAAAGGCATGCCTTCGACGGCGGGGTCGGGCGTTTCGACGTTGATCGAGCCTGCGATGAAGCCTTGTTGCAGCATCAGGAGGCAGTAGATGACCTCCTGCACGCCGGTCGCGCCGAGCGAGTGGCCCGTGAGCGACTTGGTCGAAGAAAACGGCGGGATCGCATCGCCGAACACCGTGCGGATCGCGCGCAGCTCGGGGACGTCGCCCACGGGCGTGGACGTGCCGTGCGTGTTGATGTAGTCGATGGGCTCGGACAGGCCCGCGATCGCCTGGCGCATGCAGGCCACGGCGCCGTCGCCCGAGGGCGCGACCATGTCCACGCCGTCCGAGGTGGCACCAAAACCCACCACTTCGCCGAGGATGGTGGCGCCGCGCGCCTGCGCGTGCGCGAGGCTCTCGAGCACCACGGCACCGCCGCCGCCCGCAAGCACAAAACCGTCACGGTGCAGGTCGTAGGGGCGCGAGGCCTTTTCAGGCGTGGCGTTGTAGGCGCTGGACATGGCACCCATGGCGTCGAACAGCATGCCCATGCCCCAGCTGAGCTCCTCGCCGCCGCCCGCGAACATCACATCCTGCAGGCCGAAGGCGATCTGCTGCGCGGCCACGCCTATGCAATGCGCCGAGGTGCTGCAGGCCGAGGTGATCGAATAGTTGACGCCCTTGATGCCGAAGTTGGTGGACAGGCACGCCGACACGGTGGAACTCATGCAGCGCGTGACCTGGTACGGCCCCACGCGTCGTATGCCCTTGCTGCGCAAAATGTCGGCAGCCTCGATCTGGTTGGCCGGCGAACCGCCACCTGAGCCCATGATGAGCCCCGTGCGCGGGTGCGACACCTCGGCCGGCGTGAGGCCCGCCTGCGCGATCGCTTGCGCCAGCGCGATATGCGCGTAGGCCGCGGCATCGCCCATGAAGCGAAGCTGCTTGCGCTCGATGTGCGCCTCGAGGTCGATCTGCGGCACGCCCGCGACCTGGCTGCGCAAGCCCATTTCGGCAAACTCGGGCATGGCGCGAATGCCCGAACGCCCCGCGCGCAGCGCCGCCGTGACGCTGGCGCTGTCGTTGCCTATGCAAGAGACGATGCCGGTGCCGGTGATGACTACGCGTTGCTTGCTGCTCATGCGATTCCTCCTTAACTGCCCTGCGCTGTGCCGCTGAGCCCCTTGTTTTGCTGGAACAGCCCCACGCGCAGGTCGTTGGCAACATAAATTTCCTGGCCATCGACGGACATGCGCGCGTCGCCTATGGCCATCACGAGTTTGCGCTTGATCACGCGCTTGATGTCGATGTCGTAGCGCACGAGCCTGGCCTCGGGCCCGACCTCGCCGGTGAACTTGACCTCACCCGCACCGAGCGCGCGCCCGCGGCCTGGCAGACGCAGCCAGGTCAGGTAAAAACCGATCAGCTGCCACATCGCGTCCAGCCCCAGGCAGCCCGGCATCACCGGATCTTCTTTGAAATGGCAGGCAAAAAACCACAGGTCGGGGCGCACGTCGAGCTCGGCACGGATCTTTCCCAGCCCATGCGCACCGCCATCGTCGTCGATGTGCGTGATGCGATCGAACATCAGCATGGGCGGCAGCGGCAGACGGCCGCTGTCGGGACCGAACAACCTGCCTTCTGCCGAGGCGATCAGTTGCTCGTAGGAAAAGGAATCTACCATGTCAAACGTGCTCCAAAATGGGGCAAAAAAGGGTTGCGCCCCGGCCGTGCGTACAGCGCGCGGGCTGCGCGTAAAAACCGCGATTATCCGGTCAAGAGACGCCGCTGCTGCCGCCACCACCGCAACCAGGTCAAGAAAACCACCCCAAAAGCCGCGAGCCACAGCGGCGCCAGGCCCCAGCGCGCGGCCCAGCGCGCGTAGGGCGTGCGCTGGTCGCCGCCCTGCGCCGCGTCCGTGCCACGGCCCTGCACCGTGCCGTAGAGCACGCCGCGCGTGAGGCGCGGCAACTGGTGCGTGACCACGCCCCGGTAGTCGATGATGGCGGTGGCGCCGGTATTCGTCGCGCGCACCATGGGGCGCTCGAACTCGAGCGCGCGCATACGGCTGATCTGCAAGTGCTGGTCTATGGCCAGCGTGTCGCCAAACCAGGCGATGTTGCTGAGGTTGACGAACACCGTGGGCGCCTGCGTCGCGTCGGCAAAGCGCGCGGCGAGCTCCTCGCCAAACAAATCCTCGTAGCAGATGTTGGGCGCAAAGCGCTGTCCGGCCCAGACGAACGAAGGCTGGCGCAAGGCACCGCGGCTGAAGTCGCCCAGCGGAATGTTCATCATCTCGGTGAACCAACGAAAAAACGGCGGGATAAATTCGCCAAAGGGCACCAGGTGGTGTTTGTCGTAGCGGTACGGCGCCGCCTGCCCCGGCGCGAAACCGAGCGCCGAATTGGTGTAGCCGATGTCGGCATCGCCCAGCGGGATGCCGAGCAAGCCTGCCTGCGCAGCTTGCGTGAAATGTGCCACGATGCCCTCGAGATAGCCGGGGATGAGCTGCTGCGGCAGCAGCGGAATCGCCGTCTCGGGCGCCACCACCAACGATGCCGGCGCGCTGCGCAAGGCCTCGCCATACCAGCGCAGCGCCAGGGGCACGCCCGTGCCCGGTTGGAATTTTTCGTCCTGCGGGATGTTGCCCTGCAGCAGCGCGAGGCTCACGCGCCCCGTAGCCTCTGCAGCACCCTCCTTGCCCGCCACCGCCGAACGGGCGCAACCGGGCACCCCGTCAAGCTCGCCCAAAGCGCAGGCGCGCTGCCCGTGCGCCGCGGCAAGCAACACCGCCACCGCAGCCGCCGACACCCAGGTGCGCGCGCGGCGCAAGTCCTGCAGGCGCAGCTGCGCCAGCCCCATCGCGAGCGCCGCCGCGACCGCGCCTATGCCATAGACGCCGACCCAGCGCGCGAGCGCGGCCAGCGGCCCCTGGACATGCGCATAGCCGCCCGCGCCCCACGGAAAGCCCGTCCACCAGGTGCCGCGCGCGAGTTCCGCAAGCAGCCAGCATGCAGCAAAAAAAAGAGCGGCCCACGCTTTATGGACGGGGGCAAACGCCCGAAAAATCCCTGAAACCAAGGCATAGTAGCTGCCTAACAACAGCGCAAGCCCCAGCACCGCCGCCACGGCCAGCGGCGCCGCCAGACCGGCATAGGTGTGCATCGAAATGAACAGCCACCAGAAAGTCGCCGTGAGCCAGGCGGTCGCAAAAAACCAGCCCAGCAGCGCCGCGCGCCGCCACGGGATGGGCTGGCACAGCAGGCGCGCAAATACCGCCAGCGAGACGATCTGCAGCCACCACTGCGGCGCGCCGCTGCCGGGCCAGGCAAGCGCCATGGCCTGCGCGGCGCCGGCCAAAGCGGCGACGAACAGCGGAACTACCGCAGCGCGCAGACTCGGCAACCCTGCCATCAGGTACCCGGTGCGGCGCGGCGCGCGACCTTGAACCAGCGCACCGCGCCCCCTTTGGTGTGCAGCACCATGAAGTCCAGGCCCGCGAGCTGCAGCTGCTCGCCGCGCTTGGGCACGTGACCCATCTCGTGCGCGACCAAGCCGCCAATGGTGTCGAACTGCTCTTCGGCCTCATCGCTCTGCAGTGGCGCGTCGAAGACCTCACAGATGCGCTCCACGGGCGTGTCGCCGCTCACGCGGTACGTGCCGTCGGCCAGGGCAAAGATGTCGCCCTCTTCTTCGGGGATGTCGAACTCGTCCTCGATCTCGCCGACGATCTGCTCGAGCACGTCCTCTATGGTGATGAGGCCCGCGACGCGGCCAAACTCGTCGATCACCACGGCCATGTGGTTGCGGTTGCCGCGAAACTCGCACAGCAGGTCGTCGAGCGCCTTGCTCTCGGGCACGAACACCGCTGGCCGCAGCAATGCGCGAACGCCCAGGCCCGGGGTACGCTGCAGCTTGAGCAGGTCTTTGGCCATCAGCGTGCCGATGATGTTTTCACGCTCGCCCTGAAAGACGGGAAAACGCGAATGCCCGGTCTGGATGACCAGGTCGAGCAGTGCGTCGTAGGGCATGTCGATGTCGATCACGTCCATGCGCGGCGCCGCCACCATGGCGTCCCCCGCCGTCATGTCGGCCAGGCCGATGATGCGCTCGAGCATCACGCGGGCATCGGCCTTGATGAGCTCGTTATCCTCCGCCTCGGCCAGGACTTCGATGAGCTCCTGCGTCGAGTCCGGACCGGGGTGGATGAACTCGGCGACTTTTTGCAGGAAGCTGCGCTTGTCTTCCTTTTCGGGCGGGCGCGTAGGGTGTGGGTCGGACACTGTCTTGGCGTGCAGGACATGCGGTAGTGGTGTTAGCCGAGAGGATAGCGGATCGGCGTGACACCGCCGCCGAATATCCACCTGCACCCCTGCACGCTGGGGCGCTCTACCCTATTGCGCCGACTTGTGGCGCGCCTCGCGCACGCCCTGGCGGATTTCCTGCAAGCCGGCGAGAAAATCCCAAAAATGCTTGGCCTGCCGCTTGAACTGGTAGTCGAGCGCGGCGTATTGCTCTTCCACCAACTCGGCCATGCGTGTATCGAAGCTGCCCGGCGGTATCTGCAAAAAGGCCTCGGACTCGGAGCCTTCGTAGCGCACCACGGCTCCGGCCTTGCGTGCGATCTTGAGCATGGGCACGTTCTCGGTCAGCGCGTGGATGAACATCATGTTCACGCCTTCGTTGCGCGCGTGCATCACGGCGCGCTCGAACAGGCGTGCCCCCAGGCCCTTGCCGCGCGCCTGCTTGAGCACGGACACGCCAAACTCGGCGCAGTGCTTGTACTCGGGATGCTCGCTGAATGCCAGGTGCGCCATGGCGATGAGTTCCAGACGCCGGTTGAAGATGCCGAACACTTCGTCGCGGTCGAAATTGATCGAATCGACGTAGCGCCCGATCTGCTCGTCGGTCGCGGCGTAGCCGAAGCGCAGATAGCGATCGCGCGGATCGAGTTGCAACAGGTGGGCGCGGATGCGCTCGCGGTGCGAAGGGCCGAGCGCGCGTATGGGCACCATCACCGGCAGGCGATGGGCATCCTGCCGAGGCGCTGCGCTTTTGGCGGCAGGCGCGCCGTTTTCACCGGCGCCGGCCGTGGTTTGGTGCGAGTCTTTGGTAGCGATCATGGTTCCAGTCCTAGGGTTTACCCTAATGCTCAGCATTATCCGCCCGCGTTTGCTGCACTGCAACAAATTTGTGGTGCCGCACCCACTGTAGAAGATGCCCTCCCTCTTGGGAGTAAGTAATAGCCCTTATGGTCGCCGCCCACCATTCCCCCTATTTGCCCTGTTCCCTGTCGTCAGGCGCAAGTTCCTCGAGTTCCTCCAGACAGGCTTGCACCAGCGGCGCATGAAAGGCCATCTGCAGATGCGCCACCCCCGGCACCAGGCGGTTGTCGGCGCCGGGCAGCGTGGCCGTGCTGGCCGGGAACACGACGCTGTCGCAGTTGGAATACCAGCAGGTAAAAAGCGCGGCGCGGCCTGCAGGCTCGTGCTGCCGCAATGCCGCGAGCCAGTGATTGCCGATGCGCATCTGTGTCCCGTTGTGCGCGCGCGTGAAGCGGGCACTCCAGGCGCCGCCGTGCGGCGAGCCCAGCGTGATGATGCGGTGCACGCGGCGCTTGGCCACATCTGCGCCTGCAGCGCCCGTTTTTTCCTCCCTTTTGCCGCCATAGGCACGCAGCCAGGCGCGCGCCGCAAGGCCACCCATGCTGTGGCCAATGATGACGGGCGGCATTCCCGTGGCCGCCGCCACGCGGCGCACCGCAGCGTCTATGGCCGCCGCATAATCGTCGATGGAGCCGAATGCGGGCTCGAGCGTCAGCGCCACATAGGCATGGCCGCGCGCGCGCAACAGGCGCATCCACGGCAGCCAGAAGCCGCGGTTGCACAAAAAGCCGTGCAGCAGCACCACGCCGCGGCGTGTGGTCTGCCCTTGCGGCGGCGGCTCGGGCAGCCAGTCGGGTTCGGCATGTTCGCAAAAGGGCTGGCGCCAGCCGAACACCACGCAGGCGTGCCACACTTCGGCCGCCCAGGCGTGCAAAAGCTGCGCGAGGCGCGGGCGCGGCACGGGCTCGTGGCGGTTCGCACGCCACATGAAGACGAAAGGCAGGGCCTGCACGAGCCCGTACACCACCCAGGCCAGGGCCCAGCCCGCGAGCGCATGGGCGGGCGAGCGCGGCCACTGCCAAGCCATCCAGGTAATCCATGCAAGCCAGGAACCCAATACCACGGCGCGCTGCCAGCGTGCGTTCATGCCCACTCCTTTTGGTCATTGCCATTCACAACTTCTTACTTCTCTGCCCCGAAACACAGGCTGCACGCAGCCGGCAGAAAATCGGCAAAATCGAGCAACCTTACCAAACAACTGTTTGGTTCGCTCAGGGAACCTCGGCCTTCACGCAGACGCTGCACTGCCCTTTTATTGCACTCGAAGCTTCACTACCATGGCATCTACAACGCCCACACTACCACCAGACATGGCCCTGTTCGAGCGCGGCTGGCTCTCGGCCAACAGCATCGTTTTCCAAGGCCGGCACGGTACGGCCATCGTCGATACCGGCTACCACAGCCACGGCGCGCAGACCGTGGAGTTGGTGCGCGCCGCGCTCGGCGGCCGGCCGCTCGAACGCATCCTGAACACGCACTTGCACAGCGACCATTGCGGCGGCAACGCAGCCTTGCAAAGCGCCTGGCCCGAGGCGCAAACGGCGATCCCGCCGGGCCTCGCGGCCCACGTGCGCGACTGGGACCCGTATGCGCTGAGCTACACCCCCACGGGGCAGGAATGCCCGCGCTTTGAGATCGACGGCGTCTTGCAGCCGGGCAGCGAAATCCCGCTCGGCGACCGGCTCTGGCAGGTGCACGCCGCGCCGGGCCACGACCCGCACGCCGTGCTGCTGTTCGAGCCGCAGGAGCGCCTGTTGATCTCTGCCGACGCGCTTTGGGCGAACGGTTTTGGCGTGGTGTTCCCCGAGCTCGAAGGTGAGGGTGCGTTTGCCGAGGTCGGCGCCACCTTCGACGTGATCGAAGCGCTGCAGCCGCGCCTGGTGCTGCCGGGCCACGGGCCCATGTTCAGCGACGTGGCGCGCGCGCTCGACGTGGCGCGCCGGCGCCTCGATGGCTTCATGCAAGCCCCGCGCAAGCATGCGCTCTACGCGGCCAAGGTCTTGCTCAAATACAAGCTGCTCGAATGGCAGCAGACCACGCTCGACTACGTCTGTGCCTGGGGCGAGGGCACGCCGTACTTTTGCATGCTGCACGGCAATTATTTCGCCGACCAAAGCCGCCGCGCCTGGCTCGAGAGCCTTGCCGACGAGCTCGTGCGCTCGGGCGCGGCGCGGCGCGAGGGCGAAGTGCTGCTCAACGCCTGAGCCTCTGCGCAAAGGCGCGCATCTGCACGGGGGTACGAGCACCGCAACGCCACCCCTGCGCCTCACGGCAAATCGGCATTCGCGGGTGCCTGCGCATCGGCACGCGGCCCGACCTGGCCCAGGCGGCTCTTGAGCGGCTGCGGCTGGCCCGTGAGCACGGCGGCATAGTTGGTGGTGTTGGCGAGCACTTTCTTCACGTAGTCGCGCGTTTCGGTGAACGGCACGTTCTCGGCCCAGATGGCGCCTTCGAGCACAGGGCCGTTGCGCCACTTGCGCGGGCGGCCGGGGCCGGCGTTGTAGGCGGCTGCGGCGAGCGGCATGGAGCCGTCGAAGCTATCGAGCACGAACTTGAGGTAGGCCGTGCCCAGCGTGACGTTGGTGTCGCGGTCCGCCAGTTGGTCGGGCGTGAAGCCGCTCAGGCCGATCTTGCGCGCCGTCCAGCGCGCCGTCGCGGGCATGATCTGCATCAACCCTGAAGCGCCCACGCCCGAACGCGCATCGAGGATGAAGCGGCTTTCCTGCCGGATCAGGCCATAGACGTAGGCCGGATCGAGCCCTATGGCCTGGCTGCGCGCCACCACGAGCGCTTGCAGCGGCAGGGGAAAGCGCTGGCGGTAGTCCATCACGCTGCGCGTGCGCTCGCTGGTGTTGATACACCGATCCCACACCTCGCGCTCGCAGGCCAGGTCGGCCGCCGCGAGCAGTTCGCGCTCGCCCATGCCGCCGGGGGTGTGCAGATTGGTGGCGTAATTCCACTCGCGCACGCCCTCGCTGCGCAAGCCGAGCGCGATCGCATATAGGCTGCGCTGCAAGGCCGCGTTGGCGCGTGCAGCGGATTTTTCTTCCGCAGTGAGCGGCGCGGGCGCAGGCGGCACGGTGACGCGCTGGCCCAGATCTTCGAGGGCGAGCTGCTCGTAAAAGCCCTGCGGCCCGGCGATGCTCTCGAGCAGCTGGCGCGCCTGGTTGCGCTCGGCATCGCTCACGTGGCGCTGCGCGAGCAGGGCGCGCGCCTTCCAATACACCCAGGTGCTGTCGCGGCGTGCGTCCTCGCTCATCGCGTCTATGGCCTGGCGCACGGTTTTCCATCGTCCGGCGCGTAACGCGGCGCGCGCTTGCCAGGCCAGCATGTCGTCGGTCAAATCCCGCTCGCGCGTGACGTTGGCAAAGTAGTCGAGCGCCTCGGGCGCAAGGCGCAGCGCAGCCTGCTTGCCAATCGCGCCCCAGACCCAGTTGCGCTCTTCGGGCGAGAGCTGGCCCGCCCACTTGGCGTCGAGCAGGCGCGCGGCGTTGTCCACGTCGCTGGCGGCAAGGCGGATCAACGCGAGCGACACGAGCTCCTGGCGCAGCCTGCCGCGCGTGGTGGCGAACGACAGCAGGTATTTGCTCGGCGCCTCGAACACGCTGCGCGCTTCGGGCAGGGCCTCGGGCGCGACGATTTCCACGGCGTTGCGCGCCGCGCGCGGCTTGTTCGCCTCCACGGCCAGGCGCGCCTTGCGCCAGACGTCGAGTGCGCTGATCTTGCCGTCGGCGTAAAAGCGGCTCGCGGCCTGCGTGCAGCCGTCGTCGGCCTCGCGCAGCGCATACCAGCGACGGCGCAGCTCGTCGGCGGCGCGCGCGTCGGCGCGGCCCTCGACCTCGTCTATCAGCAGCGCGTAGCAGCGCACCTCGTGGTCGTCGCCCATGCGGTAGCCGGGCAGAAACTGCGCAAACTGCGCCCATTCGCGCCGCTGGCCCAAGAGCAGCAGCCAGTCGTTGCGCAGCCGGTCTTCTTGGTAGGTGCCGGCGTAGCGCTGTAAAAAGTCCTGCACCTCCTGCGTGCTGGCTTCCTCGAGGCGCGCGCGCAGCGCCCAATACGCGGCCCAGGGTTCGAGCGCATGGCCGCGCACCGCGGGCAAAAGCTGCTGCAGTCTTTGCTTGTCGCCGCGCCGGAACGCCTGCTGCATCTCGAGGAGGGTGTCGTCACCGGGTCTGGGTGCGGGCACCTGCGCCTGCGCCACCGCTGCGCTCAGCGCCACCGCGGCGACGAGCGATGTCAAAATCTTCGACCATTGCATGGGAGAGGATTATCCGATGGACAAAACAGCCCTGCGGCGCGCCCTGGTAGCGCAGCGCCTGAACCTGCCCGACCGCGCGGAGCGCGTGCGCGCCCTGCAGCAGGTGCTGCGCATCTGGCTGCTGGGCCGCCACGACACGGTGATAGGCGCGTACTGGCCCATCAAGGGCGAGTTCGACCCGCTGCCCGCGCTGCACCGCTGGAAGGAAGACGGCGAACTGCAAAGCCAGCCCGTGCGCCGGCGCATCGGCCTGCCCGTGATCGACAAGACGCACAAGACGCTGAGCTTTCACGCCTGGTACCCCGGCTGCCCGATGGAAGAAGACGCTTACGGCATCCCCAAGCCCAAGGACACCGAGCTCATCGTGCCTACGCTGCTACTCGTGCCCTGCGTGGGCTACGGGCCGGGCGGCTACCGCCTGGGTTACGGCGGCGGCTTTTACGACCGCACGCTGGCCGCGCTGCAGCCGCGCCCCTTCACCGTGGGCCTGGGCTTCGCGCCCGGCTTCATCGACGACTTCGAACCCGAGCCACACGACCAGCCGCTCGACGCGATCCTCAACGACCATGGGGTGGTGTGGCCGGTGTAGATCGTTCGCCGCACCTGGCTGCCTCCCACGCCAGCATCGCCAGCTTGCGCTCAATGCCCCAGCGATAGTTGCCTGCTGCGCCGTTTTCGCGAATCACGCGGTGGCACGGAATCAAAAAACCGATCTGGTTGGCTGCCAACGCATTGCCCACGGCGCGCTGAGCGTGCGCAAAGCCCGCGTGCTGGGCCAGTTGCTGGTATGAAATCACCTGGGCGAATTCGGTGTGAATCAGCGCCTCCCACACCTTGATCTGGAAATTGGTGCCGCGCAGAACCAGGTGCACGCGCCCTTTGGTGGGCGTGGCAGGGAAGATTTGCTGCAGCAAGCGCTGCGCGCCGAGCTCATCCCGCTCCAGTTCTGCCCCCGGCCAGCGAGCCGTCAGCTCCGCCACCATGGCATCCTGGCTTGCGATCGAAAACGCGAAATGGCAAACCCCGCGCCGCGTCCAGCCGACCATGGCCTCGCCAAAGGGCGACGCGGCAAAGCCGAAAGCAATGTTCACCCCCGCTCCTGCGGCCTTGACTTCGGCAGGCGTCATGGCTTCGCAGCTCACCATCAAGTCATGCAGACGACTGACGCTGCTCAACCCCGCGTTTTCCGTGACCGACAAGGCATCGCGCGATGCCAGCAACTGCTGCTTGGCGTATTCCTTGGTCAGATACTGCAAGAAACGCTTGGGCGATATGCCCGCCCACTGCGCAAAAATTCTTTGCAGGTGAAAGGCGCTGACATGCACGGCCGCAGCAATTTCTTCGAGCGAGGGCTGTTGCGGGGCGTGCCCCCTGATGAAGGCAATGGCGCGCGCCACGATGGCATATTGCCGGTTTTGCTCGGCGGATGCGTCAAGCGGCATCGGGTTTCCTCTCGGGGAATACGGCAGAAATGGAAAACCCCGTCACCAAAGCCGTTCCCCACAACACCGTCAGGCCGCCCACCAGGGTGTGCCAACCCACGTGCTCGCCCAGAAAGGTCACGCCCCAGAGGATGCCGAACACAGGGATGAGGAATGTCACGGTCAACGCAGGCGCGGCGCCAAGATCGGCGATCAAGCGAAAGTAAAGCAAATACGCCACCCCGCTGCACACCACCCCAAGGGCCACGACCGACAACATGACGTGCAGCGGCGGCACGCCGGGCAGCGCGGGCGCATGCAAGGCGAAAGGCGCCAGCAGCAGGGTGGCCGCCCACATGCTGCCGTGGGCGTTGGCAAAAGGCTCTACCGACCTGGCCGTTTTGGTGTACGTGGTGGCGATGCCATACGAGAACGCCGCCCCAAGGCCGGCCGCAATGGCCAGCGCGCCGCCTTGGGGCAGAGTGAGCGCTTCGACCCCGGCCAGCAGCCCCACCCCCAACACACCCAGCCCCATGCCGAGCAGCGCCTTGGGCGTGAGCCGTGTGCGCAGCCAAACCGCACCGATGGCTGCAGCCCATATCGGCGCCGTCGCATTGAGGACGGACAGCAAGGACGCCGAGAGCGTTTGCGCCGCAAAGGCAAACAGAACGAACGGCAGCGCCGAGTTGAACAGCCCCAGCATGAGGTAGTGCCGCCAGTGCTGGCCAAGGTGCAGGCGCTTGCGCAGATACGCGCCCACCGCCAGCAGAAAAACCGCCGCAAACCCCACGCGCGCAAAGATCAGCAAAGAGGGCCCCAAGAACGGCACCCCAATGCGCATGAACAGAAACGAAGCACCCCAGATGGCAGACAAAAGCAGCAGACGGGCGAGGCTGGCGGTATTCATGGCATTGCTATGGGATAGAAGAAGGCGCCACGATAGCGGGTGCAAGCCCCTTGCTGCCATCCGATTCTTGCGCACTTGCAAGCGCGGGTGAGCACCCCATGCAGAACCGGCGTTATTTTTGCGACGCCCTCCACCAAGGAACCCACCATGCCCAAGCTCTACATCGGCAACAAAAACTACTCCTCGTGGTCCATGCGCCCCTGGGTGCTGATGCGCCAGGCGGGCATCGCCTTCGAGGAGGTGAAGGTACGTTTCGACAGCTTCGCCCCCGACTCGCAATTCAAGCGCAGCCTGCAGGGCATCAGCCCTACGGGCAAGGTGCCCGTGCTGGTCGATGGCCCGCTCGTCGTGTGGGACTCTCTGGCAATTGCCGAGACCTTGGCCGAAAAGTACCCGGACAAGCATCTCTGGCCGCAAGACCCCGTCGCCCGCGCGCAGGGCCGCAGCGCCTGCGCCGAGATGCACAGCGGCTTTACCGCGCTGCGCAGCCACTGCCCGATGAACATCGAAGCCCGCCTGCCCGACATCGGCGCCATCGTCTGGCGCGACCAGGCCACCGTGCGCGCCGACGTGCAGCGTCTGGCGGAGCTTTGGGGCGCCTTGCTGCAGGCATCCGGCGGCCCGCTGCTGCTGGGCCGCTTCAGCATCGCGGACGCGTATTTCGCACCCGTGTGCATGCGCCTCATCACCTATGGCCTGCCGGTGCCGCCGCACATTGCCGCCTACGTCGAGCGCGTGCGTGCCCTGCCCGGCGTGCAGGACTGGATTGCCGGCGCGCTGGCCGAACAGGACTTCCGCGCATTCGAGGAGCCCTATCGGCTGCAGCGCTGAGAACTGCGCCGCCACTACACTTGCCCCATGCAAATCTACATGGTGGGCGGCGCGGTGCGCGATCAGTTGCTGGGCCGGCCCGTGAACGACCACGACTGGGTGGTGGTGGGCGCCACGCCCGAGCAGATGACGGCGCTGGGCTACCTGCCCGTGGGGCGCGACTTTCCGGTGTTTTTGCACCCGCAGACGCGCGAGGAATACGCGCTGGCACGCACCGAGCGCAAGAGCGGGCGCGGCTACCGCGGCTTCGTGGTGCAGGCCTCGCCCGACGTGACGCTGGAGCAAGACCTGGCGCGGCGCGACTTGACTATCAATGCGATAGCTATCAGCGCTGATCCAGCAAGCGCTGGAGCCATTATTGACCCTTATGGCGGGGTACAAGATTTGCAACGCCGCGTGCTGCGCCACGTGAGCGAGGCCTTTCATGAAGACCCCGTGCGCATCCTGCGCGTGGCGCGCTTTGCGGCGCGCTTTAGCGACTTCAGCGTGGCGCCCGAGACCATGCAGCTGATGCGCGAGATGGTGGCGCACGGCGAGGCCGACCACCTCGTGCCCGAGCGCGTGTGGCAGGAGCTCGCGCGCGGACTCATGGAGGACAAGCCCTCGCGCATGTTCGAGGTGCTGCGCGAATGCGGCGCGCTGCGCGTGCTGCTGCCTGAGGTGGACAGGCTCTGGGGCGTGCCGCAGCCGCCGCAGCACCACCCCGAGGTGGACACCGGCGTGCACCTGCTGCTGGTGCTGGACATGGCTGCGCGGCTGCACGCGCCGCTCACGGTGCGCTTTGCTTGCCTCGCGCACGACCTGGGCAAAGGCACCACGCCGCCCGAGATCCTGCCGCGCCACATCGGCCACGAGCAGCGCAGCGTGCAGCTGCTCAAGGGCCTGTGCGCGCGCTGGCGCGTGCCCAACGACTGCCGCGAACTCGCCGAAGTGGTGGCGCGCGAACACGGCAACATCCACCGCAGCGGCGACCTGGGCGCGGCGGCGCTGGTGCGCCTGCTCGAGCGCTGCGACGCGATCCGCAAACCGCAGCGCTTCGAAGAAATATTGCTCGCCTGCGAATGCGACGTGCGCGGCCGGCTGGGTTGGGAAGATGCGCCCTACCCGCAGGCCGCGCGGCTGCGTGCGGCGCTCGCGGCGGTGCTCTCGGTTGCTACCAGTGAAATAGCTGCCCACGCCCAGAGCAAGGGCCTCAGAGGCGAAAAAATCGGCGAATTGATCCACGCCGCGCGCGTGGAGCGGGTGGCCGCCACAGCGAAGGAACCCGCATGACCACCTACATCCTCAAACGCCTGCTCTTGATGCTGCCAACGCTGCTGGGCGTGCTGCTGCTGACCTTCGTGGTGATCCAGTTCGTGCCCGGCGGGCCGGTGGAGCAATACCTGGCCGAGGCCAAGGCCGGGCTGGGGCACGGCGGCGAGGGCGCGGGGCTCAGCTACCGCGGCGCGCAGGGGGTGGACCCGCAGCGCATCGCGCAGATCAAGGCCTTGTACGGCTTCGACAAGCCCGCGCACCTGCGCTTTTGGCAGATGCTGCAGCAGTTTGCGCGCTTCGACCTGGGGCGCAGCTTTTTCCAGAACAAAGACGTGTGGCAGCTCATCGTCGAGAAGCTGCCCGTCTCGGTAAGCCTGGGGCTGTGGACGTTTTTCATCAGCTACCTAGTGGCCGTGCCGCTGGGCGTGGCCAAGGCGGTGCGCGCGGGCTCGCGCTTCGACCTGCTGACCACGCTGCTCGTGCTCGTGGGCTATGCGATCCCCGGCTTCGTGCTCGGCGTGGCGCTGCTGGTGATTTTTGGCGGCCAGTTGCAGTGGTTTCCGCTGCGCGGCCTGACCTCGCCGAATTGGGACGAGCTCTCGTGGGGCGCGCGCATCGTCGATTACCTCTGGCACATCACGCTGCCCGTCACGGCCATGGTGCTGGGCAGCTTTGCCGTGACGACCATGCTCACGAAAAACGCCTTTCTCGAAGAAATCCGCAAGCAATACGTGCTCACCGCGCGCGCCAAGGGCCTAAGCGAGCGCCAGGTGCTGTGGCGGCACGTGTTTCGCAACGCCCTGATCCCCATCGTCACGGGCTTTCCGGCGGCCTTCATCGGCGCGTTTTTCACCGGCTCGCTGCTCATCGAAACGCTGTTTTCGCTCGACGGGCTGGGCCTGCTCAGCTATGAGAGCGTGATCCGGCGCGACTACCCCGTGGTGCTGGGCACGCTGTATTTGTTCACGCTGATCGGGTTGTTCACCAAGCTCGTGAGCGACTTGTGCTACGTGTGGGTGGACCCGCGCGTGAAGTTCGACGGCGGGCAGTGACGGCAGGATGGGCGCCGAAGCAGCGGCCAAAATGGCCGGCAGCCGTCCGCCAGCGCCAGCGCAGGTGCGCAGCACCGCCTCATGGACAATCTAAATCAGGAGTACGACCATGCGCGTAAATGCGCGTTTCGAGGGCGAAGCCGAGCAGCAGCTCGACTTCCTGGCCGAGGCCACGGGCCTGGGCGTGAGCGAGGTGTTGCGCACCAGCGGGCAGCAGCATGACGCGCAGGTGCGCGCGCAGCGCAGCGCAGCGGCCTCGCGCATTTTTCGGCCTTCATCGGGCGCGGCCGCAGTGGGCGCAGCGGCATCGCCGGCAGCTGCAAGACACAGTTGGCCCCGGGCGCCCATGGCTGAATTTGCAACGAGCGCTCCCGCCGCGGGCGGCCCTGGCCCCGGCACCGCCGACTCAGGACTGCCCCCCGCGATCGACCCGACGCCGGGCTGGTCACCCGCGTACCGCGCGTGGCAGCGCTTTAGGCGCAATCGCCTGGGCTACGGCAGCCTGATCGTCTTTTGTGCGCTAGTGCTGCTGAGCCTGGCCGCCGAGCTCATCAGCAACGACCGGCCACTGCTCGTGCGCTACGAGGGGCAGCTCTACTTCCCCATGCTGCGCGACTACCCCGAAAAAGTCTTTGGCGGCGACTTCGAAACCCCCACCGACTACCTCGACCCCTTCATCCGCGAACGCCTCGCGCAAGGCGGCAACTGGGCGGTTTACACGCTCAATCCCTACGGCGCGAACACCATCAACTACTTTGCCAAGTACCCCAACCCCGCGCCGCCCATGCGCGACAACTGGCTGGGCACCGACGACCGCGGGCGCGACCTGCTCGCGCAGCTGATCTACGGCTTTCGCGTGAGCGTGCTGTTCGCGCTCGTGCTCACCTTTACGGGCGTGCTGCTGGGCGTGCTCACGGGGGCCATTCAAGGCTTTTTCGGCGGCAAGGTGGATTTGGCCTTCCAGCGCTTCATCGAAATCTGGAGCTCCATGCCCGAGCTGTACCTGCTCATCATCTTCAGCGCGGTGTTCGCGCCCAGCGTGACGCTGCTGCTCGTGCTGCTGTCGCTGTTTGGCTGGATGGGGCTGTCGGACTACGTGCGCGCCGAATTTTTGCGCAACCGCCAGCTCGATTATGTGAAGGCCGCGCGCGCGCTCGGCGTGGGCAACTGGCAGATCATCTGGCGCCACATCCTGCCCAACAGCCTCACGCCCGTGGTGACCTTTCTGCCCTTTCGCATGAGCGCGGCGATTCTGTCGCTGACCTCGCTCGACTTCCTCGGCCTGGGCGTGCCGCCGGGCACGCCCAGCCTGGGCGAACTGCTGAGCCAGGGCAAGAACAACATCGATGCGTGGTGGATCTCGCTCTTCACCTTCGGCGTGCTCGTGCTCACGCTGTTGCTCTTGACTTTCATGGGCGACGCGCTGCGCGACGCGCTCGACCCGCGCAAGGCCGAACGATGAACGCGCCCGCCAGCCTACCGGCCACCCCGTCCACCCCAGCCGCCCCGCTGCTCGAAGTGCACAACTTGTGCGTGCGCTTTGGCAGCAAAGAAGTGGTGCGCCACGTGAGTTTTGCCATCGCGCCGGGCGAAAAGCTCGCGCTCGTGGGCGAGTCGGGCTCGGGCAAGACGCTCACGGCGCTGAGCCTGCTGCGCCTCGCGGGCGAGGCCACCATCAGCGGCCAGGCCAGGCTGCGCGGGCGCGATCTGCTCGCGATGCGCGAGCGCGAGCTGTGCGCCGTGCGCGGCGGCGAAGTGGCCATGGTGTTCCAGGAGCCGATGACGGCGCTGAATCCGCTCATGACCGTGGGCCGGCAGATCGCCGAGGTTTTACAGCTCAAAAAGGCGCTTACGCCCGCGCAGTCTGCGCAAGCAGCTATCGAACTATTAGCAAAAACGGGCATCCCCGAGCCCGCGCGGCGCGCCGGCGCGTATCCGCACCAGCTCAGCGGCGGCCAGCGCCAGCGCGCCATGATCGCCATGGCGCTGGCAAGCGAGCCCGCGCTGCTGCTCGCCGACGAGCCCACCACGGCGCTCGACGTGACGCTGCGCCGGCAAATCCTCGACCTGCTCGCCGAGCTGCAACGCCAGACCGGCATGGCCGTACTGCTCATCACGCACGACTTGAACCTCGTGCGCCGCTTTGCCGACCGCGTGGCCGTGCTCGAACACGGCGTGCTGGTCGAACAAGGCCCCGTGGCCGAGCTCTTGCGCGCGCCGCAGCACCCCTACACGCGCCGCTTGCTCGCAAGCCGCCCGCAGCGCAACGTGGTGGAGGAGCCCCCGCCGACCGGCACCGCCCCGGTGCTGCAGACGCAAGACCTGGGCGTGAGCTACCCCGTGTCGCTGCCGGGCTGGCGCGGCTGGTTCCGGCAGGGGCGCTTCGAGGCCGTGCGCGGCGCCACGCTGCAGTTGCTGCCGGGGCGCACGCTGGGCGTGGTGGGCGAATCGGGCTCGGGCAAGTCCACGCTCGCGCAGGCCATCCTCGGCCTGCTGCCGCACACGGGCGACTTGCAGATCGCCGGGCAGCGCTGGCAACAGCCGGCCACGCGCAACCTGCCCGCCAACCAGGCGCTGCGCCGGCGCGTGCAGGTGGTGTTCCAAGACCCGTTTTCGTCGCTCTCGCCGCGCCTCACGGTGGAGGAGATCGTCGGCGAAGGGCTGCGCGTGCACGCGCCCGCGCTCGACGCAGCCGCGCGGCGCCAGCGCGTGCAAAGCGCGCTCGCCGAGGTGGGCCTGACGGCGGCGCAATACCCCGGCCTGCTCGCGCGCTACCCGCACGAATTTTCGGGCGGCCAGCGCCAGCGCATCGCGATTGCACGCGCGCTGATCGTGCAGCCGCAAGTCCTCGTGCTCGACGAGCCCACGAGCGCGCTCGACGTCACCATCCAGCAGCAGGTGCTGCGCCTGCTGCAGCGCCTGCAGCGCGAAAAGGGCCTGAGCTACCTGCTCATCACGCACGACGTGGAAGTGGTGCGCGCCATGGCGCACGAGGTGATCGTAATGAAAGACGGCGCCGTGCTCGAATCCGGCCCCGCGCTGCAAGTGCTGCAGGCGCCACGGCATCCTTACACCCAAAGGCTGGTGGAAGCGGCGGGGCTGGCGGATTGAGCCACGGCGCGGGCGCCGGGAAGAACACCCGGCCAACACCCTTGTTGCCCGTGTAACACGCTTTCACGAAGAGTTGCCACTATGCGCCCTAAACTGCGCTGCCCTGCGCTATCGATTGCACAGCGCAGGGCATGCTCCGCGGCAGCCCGATGGTCCAATGACCGCGGAGAATCATCCACCAACGAGGGACACCATGAAATTGCTCCGAAATCTGAAACTCGCCATAGGCGGCATTCTCATCGCCGGTCTGGCCGCCTGCGGGGGCGGCGGGGATGACGGGGGGAGCGCCGGCACGGGCACCCTGCGCCTCGCTGTGACCGATGCGCCTGCGTGCGGGTACGACGCCGTCAACGTGACGATCCAAAAAGTCCGCGTTCACCACAGCATCAGTGCCAGTGACTCCGACCCCGGCTGGTCGGAACTCACGCTGAACCCCGCCGTGCGCCTGGACCTGCTCAGTCTGACCAACGGCGTGCTGTACGAACTGGGCCAGTTCCCCTTGCCCGCAGGCAAATACACGCAGATGCGGCTGGTGCTGGCCACCAACGGTGGGGCGCAGCCGCTGGCCAACTCGGTCTGGCCCACGGGCGGCAAGGAGGTCGCACTCAAGACGCCGAGCGGGCAGCAGTCGGGGGGCAAGGCCAACATCAACATCGACATCGGCCCCAACCAGATGGCTGACTTCGTGCTCGACTTCGACGCCTGCAAGTCCATCGTTTCGGCAGGCGCCTCGGTGCAGTACCTGCTCAAGCCCGTGGTAGCGGTGATTCCGCGCTATATCTCGGGCGTGCTGGGTTATGTCGACCCAGCCATCGGCAGCGGCGTTGCCGGCGTCTCACTGCAGCAAAGCGACGGCACCATCGTCAAGGCCACCACGCCCGATGCCAGTGGCAGGTTCCTGCTGCAACCCGTTGCGCCTGGTAGCTACACACTCGTCATGACGGCGCCAGGACGCACTACGGCGGTAGTCACCAGTGTGCCGGTTACGGCGCAGACCGTGACGCCCATCGCCAGCGCGTCGACCCCGATTGCCTTGCCAACTTCGGCCACGGCAGTTGCCACAGGCACGGCACCTATCGACACCCTGGTGCGCGCCATGCAGCCTCTCACGATAGGCGCCACCGTGGAAGTCGCCGGAGCGTACGTGGACGGCGTGACGGGCGGCTACTCGTTCCTGCTGCCCGTGGCCCCGCCCTGGGTCGCCGCCTATGCGCCTGCACCCGCACCGCTGGTCTTCAGCCCGGACAACGCCGCCGCTGCGCACTACACGCTGCGGGCCAGCCTGAGCGGCTATGCGGACAAGGTGGCGCCCCTGCCCGCACTCACGGCAGGCAGCAGCAGCACCATGAATTTTGTGTTTCCTTGAGCTTCGGTGGACTGCGCCCAGGCGGGCGCAGTCCATTCGCAGCGCCCTGGCTCAGTGCGGCCCGGCGCTGGGCTCGACGACGACGGCCACCGAGCGCGTGATGCGGGCCTTGACCTGGTCGCCGACTTTGACTTTTTCGAGGCGCGCCGGATCGCTCACATGCACGTCGTACAGGCGGTCGTTCGCGTCGTGCAGGGTAACGACGCTGCGCTCGCGGTCCACGGCCTCGACGTTGGCGACCACGGTGATGCTCTGGCGCGCGAGGCCGCCGGGCTGGCCTTCGGCCAGGGGACGCTCGCCCACGCGCTCGACGCGCTCGCGCACACCCGAGCCGCTCTTGGCCAGCTCCAGCGCGACGCTGACGTGGTAGCGCACGTGCACCATGTCACCGCGCTGGATTTTTTCGAGGTTCTGCACTTCAGGGCCGACCTGGTAGATCGAATACCCGCCGTTGGGCCGCTTGATCACGACCTGGCGCGCATCGGCATCGACATCGACCACCAGGCCGGTGCCGCTGACGGTGACGTTGTTCAGCGCACTGTCTTCGACCTGCTGGTGCTGGTGGGCCGCATGGGGCTTTTGCGCCAGCGCCGCGGGCGCGGCCCCGCCGAGCGCGGCGGCCAGAGCCAGCGCCGGCAAGAGCGGGAAAGTGCGGATTTGCGTCTTCATCGTTCACTCCTTTACTGTGGAAAATTATGTTCTGGACTTACGCAAACAAGGATGCGGCGAGGTGTTTTGCCATGGGGCGAACGCCTTGCCTAACCCCGATTTGCGTAAGTCCAGGTTGAGAAAGCGGCGCGCAAACCTGCCTCACTGGTCTGCCTGGCAGCCTGCGCAGGGGCGGCAGGGTAATGCTTGAGCTTCGGCACATTGCATCCACGCGACCAATTGTTCGGCGGGCATGGCATGGCATGGTTTGGTCGTGGGAGTGCTGGAGAATGGAGACAGAGCATACCCTGCAAAAGCTGCAACCCGCAGCCCGCATGCCGCTTCTGCGATGCGCCCTGTTCTGCGCACACCCCTGCGCCCGGGAAAACTCTCGTATCGATAGCATCCTACGCCCACTGACAAAGCGCAAAAGGCCATTTTTACCCCTGCAGCAGCGGCAAAAGCGCCAGGATGTCTTGCCGCGTGCGGTAGTGGCCGAAGGCTTTTTCGTCCTGCTCGCGCACGATGGGGAAGGTGTCCAGGATGTAGGCCGCGTCGTCGGCAGCCAGGCCGTAGAGGTGGAAAAAGAGCGCGTCGAGCGCGGCCAGGCGTGCGCGGCGCTGGGCGTCGTCCCAGACGATGGGCGCGAGCGGCTGGCCGGCGGCGTCCACGTAGCCCAGGTCGCGCGCGAACGGGGCCAGGTCGTGCGCGGTGTAGCTGAGGGCCAGCACCTGCGGCACGACGAAGTCGGCCACCGTGGGCTGCGCGTGGCGGCCGTTCATGAGCCCCGCGGCACGCATCGCGGCGGCGAACGCGGCCGGCAGCGGGGCGTCGAAGCGCCCGGGGGCGATGACGGGGAGTTGTTCGAGGATGAACCAGTTGAGGTGTTGCCCTTGCACCTTCTGTCGTGCCACATAGTCGAACGCCAACGCCGCGAGATTGGCGAGCAGCAACGAAGCCATGCGCGCGTAGCCAGGCCCCGAGCCATCGTGCTCTGGCAGCAGCAGCGGCAGCGTGTTACCGAAGCCGGCACGCGGCAGCATCGCGGCGATCATGGTGCGCATGTTGGTGGGCGCCGTCACGTCTTTGAAGGCCAGCACGTATTCCGCGTCCGTAATGGCGGAAACCTCGCTTTCGGCCACCCAATACTGCGGTGTCGGGTAGCGCGAGGCGCTCTGTTTTTCAGAGCTGCTTACGCTTTCTG
>CAVPUD010000113.1:0-4274 GCA_963708545.1 uncultured beta proteobacterium
CGCGAACAATTTCGTGTGCTCGTTCCACGGCTGGGCCTTCAACGCCAAGGGCGATCTGCTGTCGGTGATGAACGAAGAAGGTGCCGGCTACCCCGAAGGCTTCGACAAAACCAAGCGCGGCCTCGTCAAGGTGCGCCTGCAAAGCTACCGCGGCTTTTTGTTCGCCACGCTCAACCCCGAGGCCGAGCCGCTCGAAGACCATCTGGCCGAGAGCAAGACCTTCATCGACCTGGTCGTCGACCAATCGCCGCAAGGGATCGAGCTGCTCAAGGGCCGCTCGATTTACACCTACAACGGCAACTGGAAGCTGCAGGTCGAAAACGGCGTCGATGGCTACCACGTGGACACGGTGCACGCGAACTACGTGCAGATGATCAAGAACCGCGCCCGCATCAACGCCGAGAGCAAGGGCATGAAAGTGCTCGCAGTGGGCGACTTCACGCGCAACCGCGGCGGCTACTACGACCTGAAAAACGGCCACACGGTGATCTGGACCGAAATCACCAACCCGCAGGACAGGCCCGTCTATGCCGCACGCGAAGACATCGAGGCGCGCCTGGGCGCAGAAAAAGCCAAGTGGGCCGTGTACCGCTCACGCAACCTGCTCGTCTACCCGAACGTGTTCATCATGGACCAGATGGGCACGCAGGTGCGCGTGTTCCGCCCCATTGCCGTGGACAAGACCGAAGTCACGATCTACTGCTTCGCGCCGGTGGGCGAGCCCGCCGCAGAGCGCGACAAGCGCATCCGCCAGTATGAGGACTTCTTCAACGCCTCAGGCATGGCCACGCCCGACGACCTGACCGAGTTCAACGCCTCGCAGATCGGCTGCGCGAACCATGACGTGATGCGCTGGAGCGACATGACGCGCGGCGCGGCGCATGAAGTCGTAGGTGCCGACGCCGACGCCGCAGCGCTGGGCATACACCCGGGCAGCAGCGGCGCGCGCGTGTCCGACGAGGGCATCTTCGTGGCCCAGCACCAGCGCTGGCTCGAGCTGATGCAGGCCGAATGAGCACATCCAAGAACCATTCCAAGAACCACTGGAGAGCCAAAACACCATGAATGCCGCAGAACTGCAACAAAGCGTCAGCGCCTTTTTGTACCGCGAAGCCGAGTGCGTCGATGAGCGCCGCTGGGACGACTGGCTCGCCCTGTTCGACGCCCAGGTCGAATACTGGATTCCGTCGTGGGATTCGGAAGACGAGCTCGTGAGCGACCCGCACAACGCGGTTTCGCTGATGTATTACCCCAGCCGCTCGGGCCTCGAAGACCGCGTGTTTCGCCTGCGCACCGGGCGCTCGGCCGCCTCCACGCCGCTGCCGCGCACCTGCCACACGGTGAGCAACGTGCGCCCCGTGCTGCAGGCTGACGGCAGTTGCAGCGTGAAGGCAAACTTCCTCACGCACCTGTTTCGCAACAATGCGACGCAGCTTTTTTACGGCCACTACGAGTACCTGCTCACGCCGCACGAAGGCAGCTGGCTGATCCGCAAGAAGAAGATCATCGTGCTCAACGACCTGATCGACACCGTGCTCGATATCTACAGCGTTTGAGCGCCCGGCTTGCTGCCGTGCAACAGCCGCGCGGCGTGCCAGGCCGCGATCCACTCCTCGTTGGTCGGCTCGACGGCCACGCACACGCGGCTTGCCGCGCTCGAGATGCAAGGCGCGTGGCGCGCGTTGGCCGTGGCGTCCATGGCCACGCCCAAAAAGGCCAAGCCTTCGCACACACGCGCGCGCAGCGTGTCGTTGTGCTCGCCTATGCCTGCGGTGAACACCAGCATGTCCAGCCCGCCGAGCACGGCAGCGAGCGCGCCGATCTCGCGCACGATGCGCCGCACGTACAGCGCGAGCGCCGCCTGCACGCGCGCGTTGCTGGCTTCGAGCGGCAGCAGCTCGCGCGGGTCGGCCGACACGCCCGAGACGCCCAGCAGGCCGCACTCGTGGTAGAGCATGTGGCCGACTTCTGCGAGCGTGCGCTTTTCGATCTCCATCAGGTACAGCAGCGCGCCAGGGTCGAGCGCGCCGCAGCGCGTGCCCATCATCAGGCCGTCGAGCGCCGAAAAGCCCATGGTCGTGGCCACGCTGCGCAAGTCCTGCATGGCGCACAGGCTCGCGCCGCTGCCCAGGTGCGCGACGATGGTGCGCCCGCGCGCGGCTGCGCCGTAGCGCTCGGCGAGCGCGAGCGACATATATTCGTACGACAAGCCATGAAAACCATAGCGGCGCACGCCGCGCTCCCAGGCCGAATACGGCAAGGGCAGCATTTTTTCGACCTCGGGCAGCGTGTGGTGAAAAGCCGTGTCGAACACCGCGACCTGCGGCAGCTCGGGGCGCGAATCAAGCAGCACCGCGACGGCCTCGAGCGCGAAGGGCTGGTGCAGCGGCGCGAGCGGCACGTAGCTGCGCAGGTCGGCGAGCACGGCCACGTCCATGCGCACGGGCGCGAAGTATTTGCTGCCACCATGCACCACGCGGTGCGCCACGACGCCGATGCCGCGGCCCGCGCAGTGCTGCGCCACGAAAGCCCGCACGCGCGCGCGGATGTGCTCGAGCGCCGCGTGGTAGGGCGCTTTGGCGTCCAGCGCCAAGGGCTGCGGCGCCTGGCCGCTTTCACTCCACTGCGGGTGCGCGCCGGTGATGCCTTCGACCTTTCCGCCCCACCAGGGCGCACGCGGCAGCGGCTGCACGGCGGCGTCGTAGAGCGCGAATTTGATGCTCGACGAGCCGCAGTTCAGCACCAGAATGAGATCGTTTTTTGCGGCGCTCATGGGGGCGACACCTTGTAGTGCCGGGCCAGCAGCAGCGCGAGGGCGCACGAGGCGATGCGCGTTTCACGCGTGTCGGCGCGGCTCGTGAGCACGATGGGCACGCGCGCGCCCAGCACTATGCCCGCGCTCGCGGCGCCGCCCAGGTATTCGAGCTGCTTGGCGAGCATGTTGCCGCTCTCGAGGTCTGGCACGACCAAAATGTCGGCCCGGCCCGCAACGTCGGACTGGATGCCCTTGATGCGCGCGGCAGCGATCGACACGGCGTTGTCGAACGCGAGCGGCCCGTCGAGGATGCCGCCGCTGATCTGGCCGCGGTCGGCCATCTTGCACAGCGCGGCGGCGTCGAGCGTCGCGGGCATGCTGGGGTTCACGGTCTCGACCGCGGCCAGGATCGCCACGCGCGGCTGCGCCACACCGATCGCGTGCGCAAGATCGATCGCGTTGCGCACGATGTCGGCCTTGTCTTCGAGCGTGGGCGCGATGTTGACGGCCGCGTCGGTCACGATGAAGGGGCGCGGGTAGGCGGGCGACTGCATCAGGTAGCAGTGGCTGATGCGGCGCTTGGTGCGCAGGCCCGCGTCGTGCGCGACCACTGCGCCCATGAGCTCGTCGGTGTGCAGGCTGCCTTTCATGAGCGCCTGCACCTGGTTTTGCGCCACCAGCTGCACGGCGCGCGCAGCGGCGGCGTGGCTGTGCGGCACGTCCTCGATAGGCAAGCCAGTAATGTCCAGCCCCGCGGCCTGCGCCACGGCTTGCAGGCGCGCGCGCGGTGCCACGAGCACGGGCTCGATCAGCCCCGCCGCACGCGCATCGAGCGCGCCTTGCAGGCTAATTTCGTCACACGGATGCACCACGGCCACACGCAGCGGCCCGAGCGGGCGCGCGTGGTCGAGCAGGCGCGTGAGGCCCGCTTCGCCCATGGTCAGGCGCACTTCGGGCAGCGTGCTGCGCGGGCGCACTATGCGATCGGTGGGGGCGAGCACCTCGGCCACGCCGCCGATCACGGCCACGCCGTCCTGGTTGACGCAGCTGCAGTCGAGCTGCAGGCGTTTTTTGGCCTCGTCGCGCGCGCTCACGCGCACGCTCACGCGCAGGCGGTCGCCCACGCGCACGGGGGCGAGGAATTTGAGCGTCTGCGACAGGTAAATCGTGCCGGGGCCGGGCAGGCGCGTGCCGAGCACGGCCGAAATCAGCGCGCCGCCGAGCATGCCGTGCGCGATCACGCCATGAAAGCGCGTGGAGGCGGCAAACTCCGGGTCCAGGTGCTGCGGGTTCACGTCGCCCGAGAGGATCGCAAACAGCTGGATGTCCTCGGCCGTGAGCGTGCGCTCCATGCTCGCCGTGTCGCCGATGGCGATTTCGTCGAAGGTGCGGTTGCGCACCACGCGCAAGTCCGAGGCGTCAGGGTCTGCAGGGTGGGCAGGCGCGGGCAAGGCGGTGTCTGGCATGGCAGGTGCGAAGAGAGTGGAAAAAACGGTGTGCTCACGCCATGCGCGTGATG
>CAVPUD010000114.1:0-5879 GCA_963708545.1 uncultured beta proteobacterium
CTCGACGTATTGCTGCCAGCAGGTCGTGCGCTTCGAGCGCCAGGACGGCCGCTCGGCGGGCGAACTGCCGTTGTTCTCGGCGACGGCGCCGGTGCTCGATGGCTTCGAACAGGCGCCCGCCTTGACCTTTAGCGCCGCCATTTCGCCTCAATCGCGTTCCTAGCGTTGCGTTCGGGTGTCATCGTCGAGACTGATCGCTGCCGGAGAGTGGCGCGCACGTCGTCGCGCGAAGATAGGTTGAGAACAATGAGAATTGACGGGTTTGGCCTCGGGTGGCGGCGGTCGGCCAACGTCCTGTCCTGCGCGTCCGCCGCATTGGCGATAACAGCGGTCGCTCTTTCGCCGGGTCGGGCCTCTGCGGAGAGCCTTCTGTCGGCTCTGGCGCGGGCCTATTACGGCAACCCGGATCTCAACCAGAGCCGCGCCAATGTACGGGTGCGCGACGAAGACGCGCCGAAAGCAGCAATACGTACTCGTAGCGGTGAACAATGCATCGTGATGTAGCCAAGGTAGGGCGCGACGAGGACGATGCGCCTGGCACCGAGCGCACGCGCGGTCTGCGCCGCGAGCAGGAGCTCGACGAGCTTTTCGTTCGGCTGGTAGAGGCTGCGCAGCAGCACGATCTTTTCGGGCAGGCGTCCCTGCGCGTCCACGGGCAAACGCAGCTTGAGCTCGTCGTCGGGGAAGCGGTGGCGCTCTACGCAGCGCGCGGGCAGTTCTGCGGCCTGCGCGACGCGCTGCGCGGCTGCGGTTTCATCATCGAAATGCAGCAAAATGGCAGATAAATCCATGGCGGATAGCTATCAAAATAGCATCAAAAACGACACGCGCAGGGCATGCGCTCAGAACTCGACGAACGCCTGGGGAATTTCATCTGCCGCGCCAATCGTGTAGCCGCTGCTGCGGCTGCTGGCCTGGCGTGCAAACTCCAGGTCGGCCGGGTAGCTTGCATGCACGCGGTACAGCGGTGCGCCCGCGGCCACCTGGTCGCCGAGCTTGTGCAGCAGATCGACACCGGCCTGCGGCACCTTGGGCGCGCCGGCCAGGCGGGCGATGCGCGCGATCTGGAAGTTGTCTATGCCCGTGACCACGCCGGAGTGCGGCGCGCAGACTTCGAACGTCAGCGCCCCGAGTGCAGGGCGCTGGTAGTCGAAGTGTTTGCTGCCTTGCGCTTCGATGATGGCGTTCATGCGCGCGAGCGCGCGGCCCGAGTCGAGGATGTCGCGCGCAATGCCAAAGCCGTCGCCGCCGCGCACGTCGGGGTCGAATTCGATCACACGGCCCGCAAGGCGCAGCGCCTTTTGCCGCAGGTCGTTGGGCGCGGCCGGGTCGTTTTGCAGCACGCGCATCACGTCGCGCGCCTCGAGCACCGGCCCCACGCCGTTGCCGACCGGCTGGCGTCCGTCGGTGATGACCACGTCCAGCGTCAGCCCCAGGCGGCGCGCCACGTATTCGAACAGGCGCCTCAGGCGCTGCGCCTCGGGCATGGAGCGCACCTTGGCCGTGGGGCCTATGGGGATGTCGAGCACCAGGTGCGTGGAGCCGGCTGCGACTTTTTTTGAGAGGATGGAGGCCACCATCTGCCCCGGCGAGTCGATGGCGAGTGGCCGCTCGACCGAGATCAGCACGTCGTCGGCGGGCGAGAGCCGGGCCGTGCCGCCCCAGGCCAGGCAGCCGCGGTAGTCGCGCACGATCTCGGCCAGGCGCTCGAGCGACAGTTCGACCTCGGCGAGCACTTCCATGGTGTCGGCCGTCCCCGCGGGCGAGGTGATGGCGCGCGACGATGTTTTGGGAAACAGCATGCCGTGCGCCGCGACGATGGGCACCACGAGCATGCTGGTGCGGTTGCCCGGAATGCCGCCTATGCAGTGCTTGTCCACCACGAGCGGCTCGTGCCAGTCGAGCCTGCGCCCGCAGTCAACCATGGCGTCGGTGAGGAAATACACCTCCTCGCGGTCGAGCTCGTCGCGGTTGCAGGCCACGACGAAGGCCGTGAGCTCGATCTTCGAATAGTGGTGTTCGGCAATGTCGCGCACGATGGCACCGAAGTCGGCGTGCGTGAGGCGCTCGCCCGCGAGCTTGCGAAACAGCGCGCCCATGGATTCGGGCGGCTCGGCCTGCGCCACACTCGCCAGGTGGCCGTCGGCCACGCCGAGCTGGGCAAACGCTTCTTCGGACAGACCCAGCTCGTTGCAGCCGACGATGGCGTCGTCATCGACCACGTTCAGCGTAGCCAGAATGTGGTTGCCGTTGGCCTGAATTTCTACTTTGGAGAGCGCCTGAAAGCCCTCGGCGCGATAGACGGCACAGTCGCGGTGCAAGAAAGCAACGTTTTCTTGCCAAGTGTCTATGGCCACACGGCGCAGCGCGAGCTGCGAGCGCGGCGATTCGGGGCTCGCAGACGAGAGGCTTGGGACAGGTTCGGTGACTTCGACGTTCATGGGGCAATGGCAGGGCTGGGCGGGCAAATGCGGCAACTATACAAAACGCCCTGCGCGGCCCAGGCGCAGGCCCTGCTCACCCCGGCCTCGCCACCGCCAAAGATGCAGCAAAAGCTCATAGATTCATCTGGACTTACGCAAACAAGGATGCAGCGAGGTGTTTTGCCATGGGGCGAACGCCTTGCCTAATCCCGATTTGCGTAAGTCGTGTTCATGATTGGTGCAAGAAAAACGCGCCGGAAAGCGGCGCACCCCCGATGGCGCGAAACGTGGCCGCCGCTTCAGGTTGGCGCACATCCGCCACAGGCGCGCACCGTGGTGATGCGGCGCGCCGTATGCAGGCTCCCATCGCCCTCTGCCTATCGCCGTGATTGGATGTTTCGAATGGCCGCCGCAGCCGCCCTGCCCTACCATGCTTGCCAGATCGCTACCGCAAGCGCAGGGTTCATCGAACGGACTTTGGGCGCGGCGACGATCTGGTTTTTTCGGGGCTTGCGTGCAGGCCAATTGCAAACTTTCTTTTGGAGATCGATCCTATGAGCACAGACAAAATGGCGGCTGCGGGCAAATGCCCCGTGGTGCATGGTGCGGTGACGCAGGTCGGCATGGTCCACATGGAGTGGTGGCCCAAGGCGCTGAACCTGGACATCCTGCACCAGCACGACACCAAGACGAACCCGCTGGGTGCGAACTTCGACTATCGCGCAGAGGTGCAGAAAGCTCGACGTCGCCGCGCTCAAAAAAGACCTGCTCGCGTTCATGACGCAAAGCCAGGACTGGTGGCCCGCCGACTGGGGCCACTACGGCGGGCTCATGATCCGCATGGCCTGGCACTCTGCGGGCACCTACCGCACGGCCGACGGCCGCGGCGGCGCGGGGCACGGCAACCAGCGCTTTGCGCCGCTCAACTCCTGGCCCGACAACGCCAACCTCGACAAAGCGCGCCGCCTGCTCTGGCCGATCAAGAAAAAGTACGGCAACAAGCTCAGCTGGGCCGACCTGATCGTGCTCGCGGGCACCATGGCCTACGAATCGATGGGGCTCAAGACCTACGGCTTTTCCTTCGGGCGCGAAGACATCTGGCACCCCGAAAAAGACGTTTACTGGGGCTCCGAAAAAGAATGGCTCGCGCCCAGCGACGCGCGCTACGCCAAGGTCGATGACCCGGCCACGCTCGAAAACCCGCTCGCCGCGGTGCAAATGGGCCTGATCTACGTCAACCCCGAAGGCGTCAACGGCAAGCCCGACCCGCTCAAAACCGCGGCGCAGGTGCGTGAAACCTTTGCACGCATGGCCATGAACGACGAAGAAACCGTGGCCCTCACGGCCGGCGGCCACACCGTGGGCAAGGCGCACGGCAACGGCAACCCCGCGAACCTCGGCCCCGCCCCCGAAGGCGCCGACCTCGAAGACCAGGGCCTGGGCTGGGTCAACCACGTCACGCGCGGCATAGGCCGCGACACCGTGACCAGCGGCATCGAAGGCGCCTGGACCACGCACCCGACGCGCTGGGACAACGGCTACTTCGACCTGCTGCTCGGCTACGACTGGTGGCTGCAAAAATCCCCGGCCGGCGCCTGGCAGTGGGAGCCCGTGAACATCCGCGAAGAAGACATGCCCGTGGACGTGGAAGACCCGACGATCCGCTGCAAGCCCATCATGACCGACGCCGACATGGCGATGAAGTTCGACCCGGCATACCGCAAGATTTCCGAGCGCTTCCACCAAGACCCGGCGTACTTCTCCGAGGTGTTTGCGCGCGCCTGGTTCAAGCTCACGCACCGCGACCTGGGCCCCAAGTCGCGCTACATCGGCCCCGACGTACCCAAAGAGGACTTGTTGTGGCAAGACCCGGTGCCGGCAGGCCGCAAGGACTATGACGTGGCTGCCGTGAAGGCCAAAATCGCCGCGAGCGGCCTGTCCATCGGCGACATGGTCGCGACCGCCTGGGACAGCGCGCGCACCTTCCGCGGATCGGACAAGCGCGGCGGCGCCAACGGCGCGCGCATCCGTCTTGCACCGCAAAAAGACTGGGCCGGCAACGAACCCGAGCGCCTTGCGCGCGTACTGGCCGTGCTCGAACCCATCGCCGCTCAAGCCGGCGCGAGCGTGGCCGACGTGATCGTGCTCGCGGGCAACGTGGGCATAGAGCAAGCCGCCAAGGCCGCAGGCGTGGCCGTGGACGTGCCCTTTGCGCCGGGCCGCGGCGACGCCACGGCAGAGATGACGGACGCCGCCTCTTTTGCCGTGCTCGAGCCGCTGGCCGACGGCTTTCGCAACTGGCTCAAGCAGGACTATGCCGTGACGCCCGAGGAACTGCTGCTCGACCGCGCGCAACTGCTAGGCCTCACCGCGCCCGAGATGACGGCGCTGATCGGCGGCATGCGCGTGCTCGGCACCAACCACGGCGCCAGCCCGCATGGCGTGTTCACCGAGCGCGTGGGCGCGCTGACGAACGACTTTTTCGTGCACCTGACCGACATGGCCTACACCTGGAAGCCCGTCGACAGCAACCTGTACGAAGTGCGCGAGCGCAAGAGCGGCGCGCCGAAATGGACGGCCACGCGCGTGGACTTGGTGTTCGGCTCGAACGCCATCTTGCGCGCCTACGCCGAGGTCTATGCGCAGGACGACGGCCACGAAAAATTCGTGCGCGACTTCGTTGCCGCATGGGTCAAGGTGATGA
The DNA here is from genome assembly GCA_963708545.1 of uncultured beta proteobacterium. Classification (GTDB taxonomy): domain Bacteria; phylum Pseudomonadota; class Gammaproteobacteria; order Burkholderiales; family Burkholderiaceae_C; genus Extensimonas. The sequence goes on from CAVPUD010000114.1 coordinate 5,128, forward strand.
ACGCCGACCGCTTCGACCTGGCGTGACGCAAGCGCGCTGGCCCTGAGCGCGGCTGCTAAAATGCGCGCCGCGATGAACGCCTCGATCCACCTCGATCCTAGTGCAGTGTTCGACGCTATCTGCGACATAAAACCGCGTCTTTTCGGCCCGGGCCGCGTTGCAAATCCTCGCGATACCACCCAGTATCGCTGCGGTTTGCGCCTTGCCCAGACCAAAAATCCATCGGTTTTATTTGTCGCATCAAGCATCAAACACTGCACTAGCCCCCGCCCGAATGTTGCGCGGCGGGTGGCTCGTTGCATCGCACTCCCCTCTCACACCCCCATTACCACGACCAAAAAGGGCTGAACCCAGCCGGTTTCGTCGTGCGCCGCCTTCCGGAGCCTGACGAGCCGGAAGGGCCAGCAAACCCATCGTTTGAAAGGCGCAAAAATGAAACTCGGTAATCTCGTGGGCCTCGTCGGCTGGCGCGGCATGGTCGGCTCGGTCCTGATGGATCGCATGCGGGCCGAGGGCGACTTCGACCTGATCGAACCCGTTTTCTTTTCGACCTCCAACGCCGGCGGCGCAGCCCCCGCGATGGCCAAGAACGAAACAACGCTGCACGATGCGCAGGACATCGCTGCGCTGAAAAAGTGCGACATCATCGTCACCTGCCAGGGCGGCGACTACACGAGCGAAGTCTTTCCAAAGCTGCGCGCCGCAGGCTGGAAGGGCCACTGGATCGACGCGGCGAGCACGCTGGCGATTCG
>CAVPUD010000115.1:0-5066 GCA_963708545.1 uncultured beta proteobacterium
GCACTGGAAGCCCAGACTGCCGACGCACAAAAGGCCTTCACCAACCTGATCGACAGCACTGCCAAGAATGCCCCCGCCGGCTCCGAAACCGCCGTGGCCGTGATGAAGAGCGCCGTCTCCGCCGCCACGAACGCTTTTGAATCGATGCAAAAAGCCGTCAAGCAAGCCACCGACATGGCCCAAGCCAACATCAGCGCCGTGGCCGAAACAGCCGCCGATGCCGCCAAATCGGCTGCTCCGCGCAAGCGTTGAGGGCTTCAGCAGTCCCACAGCTCAACGTAGCCTCTTGAATCCACGCCTGTAGCCCCGATTTCAAGAAGGCTCCAACAGTTGTCTCCTTGGATCCTCTCGAAACCCCGTTTCAGGGATCCTTTACAGCCCGGCCCCGTGCCGGGCTCTTTTTTTGGCTTTTGGCATAAGCCCAGATTGCTCATCAGGACGCGAGACGATGGCTAGGCGGCTGGCAAGGCTGTTTGGTCGGGGCTGAGAAGCCCATGGCCGCAGCCATGAGCGCCGAAGCAGCGGCCACAATGACCGTCAGACGTCCGCTAGCCCGGATATTTCACCGTCCCCCCCGTAAAAGAGGACGGCATTGCCCTTGTGTGCCCGAGAATCGAGGTATTGAATCTTGATCAAACGAGCGGGCAATGCCGAAGCCAAACTGTACCGAAAAAATTGACGTTGGAACGCTGGACTTTGGCCGATTGGGCAGGCGTGTGGTGCAGGGACGATTCGACGGCGGCAGCATGCAGCGATGGTGGCGTGATGCTGCTGGGTCAGGTGGACCGCAAGCTGGGATTGATGGATGCGGCGGCACGCTGCATCGCCGATCCGCGCAGCCCACTGCTGATCAAACACGGTGTGCGCGACATGTTGCGCCAGCGGGTATACGGGCTGGCACTGGGCTGGGAAGACCTGAACGATCACGGCTAGCGCCCACGTAGGTGCGCAGCACCGCCTAATGGGCAATCGGGATAAGTGCTCGCAGCGAGCCCCCTCACCGTTGCGCCAGAGTTTTATACACCCCGCAGCCCAGGTACAGGTCGCCGATGCGCGTGACAAACGACATCTTGGTCTGCACTGTTCCGGTAAGTGGGTTGGTGATGGCGTACTCTACCCACCCGGGCCCTTGATCTGCCTGTGCAACGATGTCGTGCATCAACCTTTCCCCGTCCACACCGGGAATGTCTTGCACCCTCGTACCCACTTTGGCCGGATTGCCGCCAAAGGCGAGGTAAGTGCCGGAAGCATCAAGCACAAACACATACATGTCGCGATCGTGGTAAGGCTCGCTGGGGTCGGTGATGCGGCGCAAAAATGCCTCGCGCGCACTGTTTTTGCAGAGCGCCACAGCTTTGCGCACCAATTCCATGGCTTCGTCCGCCGTGCCTTGCTGCAGACGAAACGTGGACACCGCCTGCGACAAAGCAGCCGCCCGCTCTTGCAGCGCCAGCGCTTGCGCGACGGCGTGCTGCGCCATTTGCGCATTGTCCTGCGTGATCCGATCGAGCTGCTGCACGGCCAGATTGACTTCATGCAGGCCGGTGCTTTGCTCGGCGCTCGAATGAGAAATTTCGCTCATGCTCGCCGCCACGCGGTGCATGCCCTCGGCCATGGCGGCGATGCCGGTGCCCGTTTTGCGGATGAGGCCGGAGCTCACCTCCACCTGCTGCACCGATTCCTGGATGAGGGCGCGAATCTCGTGGGCGGCATCGCTCGAGCGCTGTGCCAGCGTGCGCACCTCGGTCGCCACCACGGCAAACCCGCGCCCCTGCGCACCCGCCCTGGCCGCCTCGATGGCGGCATTGAGCGCCAGGATATTGGTCTGAAAGGCAATACCGTCGATCACCCCAATGATCTCGGCCATGCGGCGTGCACCGTGCTGGATCGCCTGCACCGACTCGACCGCTTGCGCCATGGCTTGGGCACCCTCGTCGGCCGCTTGGCGCACCTGGGCCGCGCGCCGATCGGCATCTTGTGTGACTTGCGCATTGTTCTGCACCGCAGACGACAACTGTTGCACGCTGCTGGCCGTTTCTTCGAGGCTGCTTGCCTGCTCTTCGGTGCGCTCGGCCAGCGCACGGTTGCCTTGGGCCAGACTCTGGCCTCCCTGGGCCACGAGCGCGGCATTGCTGCGAATGTCGGCCACCATGGCAGAGAGCGTACGCACCATGCGGTCCAGCAGTTGTGCCAATGCGCCTGCCTCATCCCGTCCCCCGACATCCGCACGCGCCGCCAAGTCCCCCTGCATTGCACGCTCCAAGGCGCGCGCCAGCGCGGCGAGGTCCCGCGCAAGGCTCAGGTACAGCGCCGCGCACCAATACAGCCCAAGCAAAACCCCGACAAACAGGCCCCACCAGCCCAGGCCCAGCATGGCAAGCGCCATGCCCACGAGCCAAGCCCCGCCCGACAAAACCAACTTTCCCGGCAACTGCAGACGGCGCATGCACCTCAGCCCCGGTGCAAGCAAAAAATATCCTGGCATGACGTCCTCTTTGTTCGATACACAAACATATCTATCGAACCTTACACGAACTTACAACTTTCCGGGTTCCGCAAAATTTCGAAGCTGCACGTCATGCCGGCCGGCTGCGCCCCGGCAGGGTCTCGCCGAGGAAGTCCAGAAAACAGCGCACCGCCGGCAGCAGACCCCGGCGCGAGGGAAACACTGCGTGCACGATGCCCGGCGGCGGCGCCCACTCGGGCAGCAGGTGCACCAGGCGGCCGGCGCGCACTTCGTCGGCACAGAGGTAGTCGGGCAGCCAGCACATGCCAACGCCCGCGAGTGCGGCCAGTTTGAGCGTGAGCAGGTCGTCCACCACGTAGCGCGGCGCATAGTACAGGCTGTGTTCGCGCCCGAGCGGGCCGATCAGGCGCAGCGTGCAGCGCCCATCGACGACCGACATGGCGATGCTGTCGAGCTGCGCGAGCGCTTCGAGCGTCTCGGGCGTGCCCTGGCGCGCGAGCAGCGCCGGGCTCGCGACGAGAATCTGGCGCGCGTCATCGAGCCGCTTGACCACCATGCTGCCGCTGTCGTCGAGCGTGGGGCGCACGCGCAGCGCCACGTCCAGGCCCTCTTCGATCAGGTTGACGACGCGGTTGCTGACCTGCATCTCCACGCGCACCTCGGGGTAGCGCGCCAGAAAATCGGGCATGAGCTCGCCCAGCATGGTCTGCGCGAGCGTGACCGGGCAGCTCACGCGCACGGTGCCCCGCGGCGTGGTCTGCACCTGGGCCACGGTGTCCGCCGCCGCCTGCGCCGCGGCGCGCAAGTCCTGGCAATGGCGCAGGTACGCGGCACCCACCTCGGTGAGCGCGAGCCGCCGCGTGCTGCGCTGCAGCAGGCGCAGACCGAGCGCGGCTTCGAGCGCAGCGACGCGGCGTGACAGGCTGGACGTGGGCATGCCGAGCGCCCGCGCAGCGGCGGCAAAGCTGCCGCGCTCCACCACCTCGGCAAAGTAGCGCATGTCGTTGAGGTCTGGCAGTTGGGGCATGGGCAGCGTTCATCCTCAATCCGGTAGTTGAGCGCGCCCGAGCGTGTCGTCATCGGGTGCACTGGCAAGGCGCAAACCGCAGCCATGGCGGGTGCCATGGCGAGGATTTGCAACGCCGCCAGCGTGCCCGAGGGCGGCGCGCTCGGGCGTGCAGCGCTTCTGACCCGATGGGTGCGTCTCGCAGCGTGAAAAATCATTCAAAGAATCAAAGCGTTGCATACAAAATGCAGCGGTCAACTGCCGGATTGAGGATCGTTATTCCAAAAATGAAACGATACCGTGCATTTTTACCGTCTTGTCGATTTCTGGAGCGAATCCCACAATACCCCCACCAAGCTATTTTGCTTTTTCGCTTCAGGAGAACACCATGCGATTGCTTCACGTCGATTCCGCCATCACCGGCGCCGCCTCGGTCTCGCGCGAGCTCAGCGCCAAAATCGTCGCGGCCTGGAAGGCCAGCCACCCCGGCACCGAAGTCGAATATCTGGACCTGGTGGCGCAGCCACCGGGCGACTTCACCATGGATGCGATGTCGCTGCGCTTGGGCCAAAGCGAGGGCCTGAGCGAAGCGCAAAAGCGCGAAAACGCCATCACCGAGCGCCTCGTGCGCCAGTTTCTCGCGGCCGACGTGGTCGTGCTCGGCGCGCCCATGTACAACTTCGGCATCCCCAACCAGCTCAAGGCGTGGATAGACCGCCTCGCGCAGCCGGGCTACACCTTCCGCTACACGGCCAGCGGCCCCGAAGGGCTGGCCAAGGGCAAAACGGTGCTCATCGCCTCGAGCCGCGGCGGTGTGTATTCGACCAGCGACATGGGCCGCGCCATGGACCACCAGGAGAGCTACTTGCAGACCGTGCTGGGCTTTTTTGGCATCACCGACATCCGCATCGTGCGCGCCGAAGGCGTGGCCATGGGCGACGAGGCCCGCGCACAGGGGCTGGCCGCAGCCGAGCAGGCGATCCGCACGCACACTGCCACCTGACGAAAGGGCGAAAGGAGCGGGCGCGTGCAAGCCGCATGCAGCGCGCGATAATCCGCGCCCATGAATCCCCTGCTCTCGCGCCTGCAGCCCTACCCTTTCGAGCGGCTCAAGCAGCTCTTTGCGGGCGTCACGCCAGCGCCGCACTACCGCCCGATCAGCCTGGGCATAGGCGAGCCGCGCCACGCCACGCCGCAGTTCATCAAAGACGCCCTGTGTGCACACACGGGCGGCCTGGCGAGCTACCCCGCCACGGCCGGCGAGCCGCGCCTGCGCGCGGCCTTCACCGATTGGCTCGCACGCCGCTACGGCTTGCAGCTCGACCCGGCCACGCAGGTGCTGCCCGTGAACGGCTCGCGCGAGGCGCTGTTTGCGTTCGCGCAGACGGTGATCGACGCCTCCAAGGGCAAAGGCGCACCCGAAGACGCGCCCATCGTGGTCTGCCCGAATCCGTTTTACCAAATCTACGAAGGCGCGGCCCTGCTCGCAGGCGCGACGCCGCACTACGTGCCGAGCCGGCCCGAGCGCAACTTTGCCGTCGATTGGGACAGCGTGCCCGAGTCCGTGTGGCGGCGCACGCAGCTCGTCTATGT
>CAVPUD010000116.1:0-8341 GCA_963708545.1 uncultured beta proteobacterium
AGTAGACCATCGGCCGGGGTTCGCGATAGCCGGTCAGCGCCTGGGTCGCGCCGTGGCGCGACGTGGTGACGGTGTCACCGACCTTCGACTGACGGACGTCCTTCACACCGGTGATGAGGTAGCCGACCTCGCCGACGCCCAGCCCGTCGGAGGCCTTCGGGTTGGGCGAGACGATGCCGAACCTCGAGCAACTCGTGGGTGGCACCGGTGGACATCATCTTGATCTTCTCGCGGGTGGAGCTTGCCGTCGACCACGCGGACATAGGTGACCACGCCGCGGTAGATGTCGTAGACCGAGTCGAAGATCATCGCCCGCGCGGGTGCGTCGGCGTCGCCGACCGGCGCGGGGATCAGGCGCACCACCTCGTCGCCGGACCTCCGACGCGACGCGCTGCAGCTCGCCCAGGATGTTCTTGAGGTCGCCGCTGAAGCGCTGCGTCGAGAGCGTGCGCAGGTTCAGGCGGTTGGGGGACTCGTTCACCGGCAGCGTGTGCGTCCGCACCGCGCCGTGCTTCTTCGCCGTCTTCTTCAGCAGCGCCGCCAGCGGTTCCAGCCCCACGCCGGGAATCGTGCCGAGGTACCGCCTCGCCCGCTCGTCCAGCTCCGATTCCTCCCGGAACATCACCCCGTCCGCCTCGCCGAGGTAGTCCACAATCGAGTGCCCCTCGCCCGGCGCCAGGAAGAACTGCGACCGTTTCACCAGCCCCAGCGTCGCTTCCCGCTCCGCCCGGAACGACTGCTGCGTCGCCGGGTCGAACGGCTTCACGGTCTCGACGTTGTCTCCGTCGTACACGATGCGGTACGGCCGTTCGTCCGAGTGCGCGAACACATCCACGATCCCGCCGCGCACCGAAAACTCCCCGGGCGCCTCGACCTGCGGCACCCGCACGAACTCGTGATCCACGAGCTGTTGCGCGAGGGTGTCGATGGGAAGGGGCTTGCCGGGGCGTGCGGACACCGTGCACACCGCGCTGGGCATCTGCGCGCAGCCCCTGGAACTGCTGGCCAAGCGCGACGTGCGCCGCTTGGCGCAAGCCTGCGGCAGCAGCGAGGAATCCACCCGCGCCGCCATGGCCCTGATCGCGCGGCTCGAGCCGCGGCCGGGCCGGCGCTTTGCCAACGTGGAGCGCAACCTGGTCATCCCGGACGTGATCGTGCGCAAAATTGCGGGCCGCGGCCACGACGGCAGCGCGCAGTTCAGCGTGCAGCTCAATCCCGACGTGATGCCGCGCCTGCGCGTGCACGAGCTCTACGCTGGCGCCCTGCGCGCGCACAAGGGCGACGAAAACCACCAGGGCCTGCAGCAGCGCCTACAGGAGGCGCGCTGGTTCATCAAAAACATCCAGCAGCGCTTCGACACCATCCTGCGCGTCTCACGTGCCATCGTGGAGCGGCAGAAGGCGTTTTTCGTGCACGGCGAAATCGCCATGCGCCCGCTCGTGCTGCGCGACATCGCCGACGAACTGGGCCTGCACGAGTCCACCATCAGCCGCGTGACCACGGCCAAATACATGGCCACCCCGCAGGGCACGTTCGAGCTCAAATACTTCTTCGGCTCCGGCCTGGGCACCGAAACCGGCGGCAACGCCTCGAGCACCGCGGTGCGGGCACTGATCAAGCAGTTCGTCGCCGCCGAAGACCCCGCCAAACCCCTGTCCGACAGCCAGATCGCCGACATGCTCAAGGAGCAAGGCATAGAGTGCGCGCGCCGCACCGTGGCCAAATACCGCGAATCCCTCAAAATCGCCCCGACCAACCTGCGCAAGGCGCTGTGAGCCGGGTTTTGCCGCGCGGCGGGTCGCTGCTCGGCACCGCCGCCATGCTGAGACTCAAAGCACGCGGTGCTCCAGCGCCGGCAGTTGCGTGCGCACTTGCTGCAGGCGCTGCGCGCTGAGCTCGCCCAGCACCACACCGGGCCCCTGCGCGAGCGCGCCGAGCACGCTGCCCCATGGGTCTATGAGCATGCTGTGGCCCCAGGTGCGGCGGCCGTTTTCGTGCTGTCCGCCCTGCGCGGGCGCGAGCACATAGGCCAGGTTCTCGATGGCACGGGCGCGCAGCAAAATCTCCCAGTGCGCCTCGCCCGTGGTGTAGGTGAAGGCGCTGGGCACGAGCAGCAGATCGGCACCGGCGCGCGCATGCGCGCGGTACAGCTCGGGAAAGCGCAGGTCATAGCACACGCTCAGGCCCACGCGCCAGCGCGCGCCCGAGCGCGCCGTGAGTTCGAACTGCACCGGCTCGGTGCCGGCTTCTATGGTGCGGCTTTCGTCGTAGTGCTCGCGGCCGTTGGCGAAGCGAAAGAGGTGGATCTTGTCGTAGCGCGCCACGCAATGCCCCGACGGGTCATAGACCAGCGAGCTGTTGCGCACGTGCTCGGCGTCGTTGGCAAAAAGCGGCAGCGTGCCGCCCACGATCCACAGCTGCAGCTCGCGTGCGCAGCGCGCGAGAAAGTCCTGTATCGGGCCGGCGCCCGGCGTTTCGCGCAGCAGCAGCTTGTCGCTGTCGCGCCGGCCCATGGAGCAAAAATATTCGGGCAGCGCGGCGAGCTCGGCCCCTTGCTCTGCGGCCTGTTCGAGCAGGCTGCGCGCGGCGGCCAGGTTGCCCTGGGTGTCCATGCCCGAAACCATCTGGATGGCGGCGATTTTCATGAGGGCTCTCCTTTCGTGGAATGTGGCTGGGAAGCTGGGGTGGGCGCCGCGGGCGCCTCCACGGCGGCGGGACGCGTGGGCACGGTCGCCGCCGCGGCCGGTGCGGAGGGCGCGGGTTCGCGGGGTGCGGGTTCGGACGGCGGCTTGTCGCGCTCAGTGGTCGCAACGCGCTCCACATGTGGATCGGCCCAGGGCCCATCGATGTGAAATTCGCGCGTGGTTCTCTCCGTCAAGGGGCCGCGCAGCACCATCTGCGCGAGGAAACTGCCCAGGCCGACCACGGGGTTGATGGCCGTGGCTACGAGCGAGGCCGTCATGGCGTTGAGCTCGGGCACCACGACCACGTGCAAGTCCTGCGTCTCGTGGTTCATGTCAGCGCTGCCTTCCATGAGCACGGCGGCGTTCACGCCTTTCATCTGCAGGTTGTTGGTGCTGGCCACGCCGCGCTCTATGCGCACGTCGCCACGCACGAAGTCGAACGCAAAACCCTCGCTGAACACGTCGCGAAAGTCCAGCGTCAGGCGCCGCGGCAGGGCCTGCAGGCTCAACACGCCGAGCAGCTTGGCCAGCCCCGGGTCGGCCTGCAGAAACTGGCCGGACCGCACATCCAGGTGCAGCTGGCCGCTCATGCTGCGGTAGTCGGGGTTCATGGGCGCGCCCGTCCAGGCAACCTGGCCTTCCATCACCCCCTTGCCGCGCCGCACCACGTCCTCCATGCCAAAGCGCGCGAGCAGCTCGCCGGCGTTGCGGATGTCGAGGCGAAAGTCCAGCGCCGTGCGCCGCTGCCGGCTGGCACTGCCGGCGCCGCTGGAACTGTCGGAATTGCCAGCGCTGGCGCCCCCCAACAGCGCCCAGTTGCCGCTGGCCGTCAGGCTGGCCTCGGGGGCGGTGATGTTGAACTTGGCCAGGCGCCACTCGCGCGCGGCGCCGTCGCCGCCACGGTTGTGGGCCTCGACCTCCACGCGGCCGAGCTTGCGCCCGCGCAGTTCGAAGTCGTCAACGACCACGTCGAGCGCGGGCAGGCTGCTGGGCTGCTCGGCGAACAGCTCTTCGATCTGCGCGGCCTGGCTCGGCGGCAGCCGCATGCGCGCAAGCCGGGCGTAGAGCTGACCGGTGCCGCCATCGCGTGCGCCCCCGCGTGCATGGGCAGGACGGTATTCGGCGTAGCCCTCGAGCTCGTCAGCGCTCGCGTTGGCGCGCCAGACGCCGCCTTCGCGCGAGCCGGCGAGCAACGCCTGGTGCAGCGTGCGCCCCTGCACGCTGAGTTCCCGCGTGCGCAGCGCAAACCGCGTGGGCACGTAGTCGGCCGGCGTGTCCGCTGCCGGCGCGCCGGTGCCCGGGCTGGTCGGGCTGGCTTGGCTGCCGGGGGGCGTGCCGGCAGCGCTCGCACCCAGCGGCTCCAGCACCGCGGCCCAGGCGTCGATATCCAGCCTGTCGGCTTGCACCAGGGCCTGCACGCCCTCAGCCGGCAAGGGCAGGCTCTCGTCCGCCGCAAGCCCCAGCGCGATGGCGCCGCGCAGCACGCGCGTGTGCCCGTCGCGCAGTTCGCGCTGCCAGGTAGCCGTGCCCACGCTGCCCAGCTCTACCGTGAGCTGGTCGCGCAGGGCCGGCGCCGGGCCGCCCGCCGGCGTTGCCTCGGCGTCGCGCAGCAAGCGGTTTTCGTAGCGCAGAGGCAGGCTGGTCTGCGCGGCTTTGGCCAGCGGCGCGGGCAGCGCCAGGGCCAGTCCTTGCAAGTTGCTGCTCAGCAGCAGCTCGGGCACGCCGCGGCGCACGTTCATGTTCAGGCTGTAGGCGGCGGCGCCGCTCGCGTGGCGCGCGAGCTGCGCCACCCAGCCGAGCTCGCGCGCCTGCTGCAGACCCTGCGCCGTGGCCGTGCCCTGCGCGCGCAATTGGATCGTGGACTGAATGGGGGATTCGCCTCCGGCGTTCGGCGCGGGGCGCATGCCGCCTTCGAGGCGCAACTCGCCTCCCAAGGCGCGCGCCTGCACGCCCGCCAGGCTGAAACCGGTTTCGCTGAACTGCACCTTGCCCTGGGTGCGCGCAAGCAGGGGCGTGTCCGGCGTGAGGCGCAGGTCGTTGCCCGCAAACGCAAGGCTGCCCTGCACCTTGGACTGTTCGATGCGGCTGATGGGCAATTGCAGGCCCAGCTGCAGGCTGGCATTGCCCGTGCCGCTGGCCTGGTCGAGCGCGTTGCCCGTCAGGCGCGCCAGCGGCGAGCTGCGCACGAGCTGCAGCAGCTGCGGCAGCGGCCCCTGCGCGTCGGCACTCACGCTGACCACGGTGTGGTCCAGCTCGGGGATGCGCGCCTCGACCTTGGACAGGCGCAGGCCGGGCAGGCCCGCAAAGCTCGCGCTCGCGCTGCGCACGCTCATGCTGGCGCGGTCGAACACCAGCTCGCCGTTCAGGTAGGTCAGGGCCGGCCAGGGCGAGCTTGCGGCCGGCGTCGTGGGCACGTAGGCGTAGGTGGCGTTCGCCACGTGCGCAGTGACGCGAAAGTCGCCCTGCCGCGGGTCGCTGAAGGGCAGCTGGCGCAAATCGCCGCGCACGCGGAACTGCACCCGGCTGACCTGGCCCGCGCGCACGGCGTCGCGCACGTAGTGGCGCGTCTCTTCGGGCAGGCCCAGGGGCAGGTAGCGCCACACGCGCGCGCCGTCGGCGCGGCTCAGGCTGCCCGTGAGGTCGAGCACGCCCGGAAAACGCCCGTCCCCGGCCTGCGCCGCAAGCCCAGGCGCTGCTTCGCGCGTATGCCAGCTGGCCTGTGCCTCGCCCTGCAGGTCGGCATTGGCAAAGCGCAGCTTGCGCGCCTGCACGGCGATGCGCGGTGCCTGCACTGCTCCGGGCTTTTGCCCTTTTGCCGGCACTTGCTGGACTTGCCATTGCACTTCGGCGTCCAAGTAGTCGAGCGGCACTTGCGGCTCTTCGAAGACGCCGGGCAGGACCAGCGCCCCGCCGCGGATCGCCAGCGCGGCCTTGCCGCCGTCCTGGTTCAGGTCCAGCTCCACCGCGGCGCCGCGCACGCCGGGCACGCCGGCCTGCGCGCCCAGCGCGGCGCTGCCTTGGTCGCCGCCGGTGGCAAACGCCAGCCCCTGCACCTTGCCGCGCAGCTGGTACTGCGTGGGTGCGTCCAGCGGCCCGCGCCAGCTCGCCTGCAGGCTTTCCACCAGGCCTTGCGGCTGGTAGCTTTGCAGCGCTGCGCGCGCGCCGGCGTCGAGCGGCAGGCGCATGCCGATCTGCGCGAGCGCCGCGAGGTCCAGCCGTTCGGCCTGCAGCTGCGTGTGCTCGGGCATACGGTCGGTGGCTGCAGTGTGCTGCAGGCGCAGGTTGCCGCCGGGCCAGGCGAGGCCGTCGCTCGTGCGAAAGCGCAACCCTTCGGTGAACAGGGTGTAGCCGCCCGCAAGGCGCTGCCCGCCTATGCGCCCGCCCAGCGACACGAAGGCCAGCGGCTGCAGCTCGGGCGCGAACGTGGTGTGCACGTCGGCCAAGGCCAGGTCGGCCACGCCACCCACCAGGCTCGCACGGTCGATATCGGCCCATACCCGCATGCTACCTGCCCCTTTAGCTACTTCTACAGGAGCATCCGAAAGCACCTGCGCGCGCAGCTGCGCAAGATCGACGTGCGCAAAGTCGGCAAACAACTGCCCGCTCCAGTGCTGCCACTGGCCGTCGCGCGGGTGCAGCAGCGGGGCGCGCATGCGTGCCATGAGCGTGAAGCGCGTGCCCCAGGCCGGCGGCGGCGTGGCGTCCACGCGCAGGTTGTGCTGCCAGCCGTGGTTGCGCAGCAGCACATCGACCTGGCGCAGCTCCAGCGTCGCGGGCGCCGCGTGCTGCTCGTCGAACCAGCGCACGGTGCCGCCGCGGATCAGCACCTCGGCCTGGGCGAAAAACCAGTCGGCAAAGGGGCTGTCGCCACCGCCTTGCGCCAGCGCGATGCCACCGATCAGGATGCGGCCATCGGCCGTGCGGCGCAGGTCGAGCTGCGGACGCTCGAGGTAGAGCTGCTCGAAGCCGCGCGTGAGCAAGGCGCGCGGCGACAGTGCCAGCACCACGCGCGGCAGCTGCAGCGCGGGCTGGCCTTGCGCGTCGAGCAGCGCCACGTCGCTCAGCTCGAAGGAAGGAATCAGCCCCGTCGAGCGCCCGGTGATCGCACCAATGCGCACGGGCACCCCCACGATGCGCGTGGCCTGCGCCTCCAGCGACGCGCGAAAGTCCCCGATGCGCGGCACAATCCAGCCATGCAAACCCGCCCACACGATGGCCAGCAACAGCCAGAACGCCAGCAACAAGCCCAGCGCCCAGCGCGCGCTGGCGGCGACGATGTGCAGAAGGCGCGTGGGGCGTGCGGCGGAGTCGGTCATTAGCGGGCGTAAAGTGGCCGAAATTATGACCCGCAGGACCGGCGTGCTCTTTGGAGCAAAACCCTTGCATCGTTTGTTTTTGTTTCGCTTGCAGACTGTCTCCGCGCCCGGTCTTTCCCCTCTCGAACACCGCGTTCGCCATGCCCACCACCTCTTCGCTCAGCCCTGACACCGCCGCGCCCGCTCCTGCTCTGGCGCAGCACTCGCGTTTTTTCCAGCGCCTGCAGCGGCGCTACGCGCAGGACTTGGCGCTGCTGCCCCCCGGCGCGCCCTGCCATGCAACGCTGGAGCCCGCCTTCGCGGCGCTGCGGGCGCGCGGCTACGACGTGGGCACGGCCTTGCGCGTGCTGCGCCAGTTGGTCATGGAGCGGCTGATCCGCCTCGACTGCGAGGCCCAGGCGCCGCTGCCCGTCATCACGCGCGCCACCACGGAGCTCGCCGAGTTCGCGCTCGACCGTGCCTGCGCGCACGCCTGCGCAGAACTCGACGAGCGCTATGGCCGGCCGCTGGGCCCCGAGGGCGGATCCAACGGCGGCCCCGAGGGCGCCGCAGTGCCGCTGTGGATCATTGGCATGGGCAAGCTCGGCGCGCGCGAGCTCAACGTCTCGAGCGACATAGACCTGATCTACATCTATGCACAGGACGGCGAAACCGCGGGCAACGCCGAAGGGCGCAACCGCACCTCGAACCACGAGTATTTCGCGCGCGCGGTCAAGGCGATCTACCAGCTGGTCGGCGAGCCCACCGAGCACGGCTTTGTGTTCCGCGTCGATCTGGCCTTGCGCCCCAACGGCAACTCCGGCCCGCCCGCGGTCTCGCTCGCCGCGCTCGAGGAGTACCTGCAGGTGCAGGGGCGCGAATGGGAGCGCTTTGCCTGGCTCAAGAGCCGCGTCGTGGCGCCACGCACCAGCCTGGCCGGCCCCGAGGTGCGCGAGCTGCGCAGCGTGGTGCTGCCCTTCGTGTTCCGGCGCTATCTCGACTACAACGTGTTCGAATCCTTGCGCACGCTGCACCGCCAGATCCGCGACCACGCCACGCGGCGCAGCGCCGGCCGCCCCGAGCGCGCCAACGACGTGAAGCTCTCGCGCGGCGGCATCCGCGAGATCGAGTTCATCGTGCAACTGCTGCAGGTGGTGCGCGGCGGCCAGTTTCCCGAACTGCGCCGGCGCGCCACGCTCGAAGCCCTGCCGCGCCTGGCCCAGGCCGGACTGATGCCGCAGGCCACGGCCGAGGCGCTTGCGCAGGCCTACGTGTTCCTGCGCCGCGTCGAACACCGCATCCAGTACCTCGACGACCAGCAGACGCACCTGCTGCCCACGCGCGACGACGACCTGGCCTGGA
>CAVPUD010000117.1:0-20339 GCA_963708545.1 uncultured beta proteobacterium
GGAAAGCCGTGACCGCGTGCGCTCGATGTCGCTGGTGCACGAGACGCTGTACCAGTCGGGCACGCTGTCCAGCGTGGACTTCGCCGACTACGCCCGCATCCTGGGCGAGGAACTGGCGCGCAGCTTCCGCGGCCCGGATGCGGCGGTGCAACTGCACACCGAGCTGCAGACCGTGCACCTGGGCATCGATGTGGCCGTGCCCTGCGGTCTGATCCTCAACGAACTGCTGACCAACGCCTTCAAGCACGCCTACCCGGGCGCCGACAAGGGCAGCATCGAGATTCACCTCAGGCGCGTGGACGATCGACGCTGCGAGTTGCGTGTGGTCGACCACGGTGTCGGCCTGAACCCGGCCGTGGTGGCCGGCAAGGCCAGCTCGCTGGGTCAGCGGCTGGTGCGCTCGCTGTCACGGCAGCTGGACGCGAGCTTCGAGTACCAGGACGTGTCGCAGGGCACCGACGCGCGCCTGATTCTTCCCATGGAGCGGGCATGACCCCATCCCCACAGAACGCCCTGCTGCGACTGATGGTCGTCGAAGACGAGGCCTTGATCGCCGACGAGCTGCAACATCGCCTGGAAAGCCTGGGCCACCAGGTGGTGGCCGTGTGCGACACCGCCGACTCGGCCGTGGCCGCGGCCGATTCGGGCTTTTTCACCTCGCCAAAAGACCACGAACGGATCTTCTCGGGCGAGGCCAGGCCGATGCGAATGGCGTCAAAGTGCTCATTCGGCGTGAATTGTTTGAACAGGTCGAGCAAGGACTTCATGTCGAACTTCCTTAAATGATGAGGACGGGGCTGGAATCGGGGTGCAGGCAGGCGAAATGTCGTGGCCCCGCGCGCGGTCGTGCGCGAGGCCGCTGGCCGTCAATCCCTCTCCAGCTCCATGTCCAGGCCCAGCGAACGAATTTCCTTGACCAGCACGTTGAACGATTCGGGCATCCCTGCCTCGATCGAGTGCTCGCCCTTGACGATGCTTTCATAGACCTTGGTGCGGCCTTGCACGTCGTCGGACTTGACGGTGAGCATTTCCTGCAGCACATACGCGGCACCGTAGGCCTCGAGCGCCCACACTTCCATCTCGCCGAAGCGCTGACCGCCAAACTGCGCCTTGCCGCCCAGCGGCTGCTGCGTGACCAGGCTGTACGGCCCCGTGGAACGCGCGTGCATCTTGTCGTCGACCAGATGGTGCAGCTTGAGGTAGTGCATATAGCCTATGGTGGTCGGGCGCTCGAAGCGGTCGCCGGTGCGCCCGTCGTGCAGGTAGGCCTGCGTGCGCGCGGGGGTCAGGCCCTTGCGCGCGACGACGTCGTCAGGGTAGGCGAGCTGCAGCATAGCGCGGATTTCGTCTTCCGAAGCGCCGTCGAACACGGGCGAGGCAAAGGGCACGCCCTCGACGAGGTTGGACGCCATGGCGAGCAAGGCCTCGTCGCTGAGTTTGGCCAGGTCTTCGCTACGGCCGCGCGTGTTGTAGACCTCTTCGAGAAATTTGCGCAGCTCGGCCGCCTTGGCCTCGCGCTGCAGCATGTCGCCTATGCGCTGGCCAATGCCTTTGCCGGCCCAGCCGAGATGCACTTCGAGCACCTGCCCGATGTTCATGCGCGAAGGCACACCCAGCGGGTTCAGCACGATGTCCACGGGTGTGCCGTCGGCCATGTAGGGCATGTCCTCGATCGGCACGATCTTGGAGACCACACCCTTGTTGCCGTGGCGGCCGGCCATCTTGTCGCCGGGCTGCAGACGGCGTTTGACGGCCAGATAGACCTTGACCATCTTGAGCACGCCTGCGGGCAGCTCGTCACCCTGCGTGAGCTTTTTGCGCTTTTCTTCGAACGCGAGGTCGAAGTTGTGGCGCGTCTGCTCGAGCGCGTTCTTGATGCTCTCGATCTGCGCTGCGACCTCGTCCTCGGCGGGTCGGATGTCGAACCAGTGGAACTTGTCGATCGCGTCCAGATAGGCCTTGTCGATCTTCGTGCCCTTGGGGAGCTTTTGCGGGCCGCCGTTGGCCACGCGGCCGAGCAGGAGCTTCTCGATACGGTCGAAGGCGTCGGCCTCGACGATGCGCAACTGGTCGTTCAAGTCGAGGCGGAAGCGCTTGAGCTCGTCATCGATGATCTGCTGCGCGCGCTTGTCGCGTGGAATGCCTTCGCGCGTGAACACCTGCACGTCGATCACCACACCCTGCGAGCCTTGGTCCACGCGCAGCGAGGTGTCTTTCACGTCAGAGGCCTTTTCGCCGAAGATCGCGCGCAGCAGCTTTTCTTCAGGCGTGAGCGTGGTTTCGCCCTTGGGCGTGACCTTGCCCACGAGCACGTCGCCAGGCTGTACCTCGGCGCCCACATAGATGATGCCCGAGTCATCGAGGCGGTTGAGCTGCTGCTCGCTCAGGTTCGGAATGTCGCGCGTGATTTCCTCAGCGCCCAGCTTGGTGTCGCGCGCCATGACCACCAGCTCCTCGATATGGATGCTGGTGTAGCGGTCGTCGGCCACCACCTTTTCGGAAATCAGGATCGAGTCCTCGAAGTTGTAGCCGTTCCAGGGCATGAAAGCGATCAGCATGTTCTGCCCGATCGCGATCTCGCCCAGGTCGGTCGAGGCGCCGTCGGCGATCACGTCGCCTTTTTCGAGGCGGTCGCCACGCTTGACGATGGGGCGCTGGCTGATGTTGGTGTTCTGATTGCTGCGCTGGTACTTGATGAGGTTGTAGATGTCCACCCCGACCTCACCGGCCACCGCTTCAGCGTCGTTGACGCGGATCACGATGCGCGTGGCGTCCACGTAGTCCACCACGCCGCCGCGCTTGGCCGTCACCACAGTGCCCGAATCGACCGCAGCCACGCGCTCTATGCCAGTGCCCACCAGGGGCTTTTCAGGACGCAGCACGGGCACGGCCTGGCGCGACATGTTGGCGCCCATCAGGGCACGGTTCGCATCGTCGTGCTCCAGGAAGGGCACGAGCGACGCGGCCACCGAAACGATCTGCGCAGGCGACACGTCCATGTATTGCACGGTCTCGGGCGGGGTCAGAATGGATTCACCCTTTTCGCGCGCCGAGACCAGCTCGCCCACCAGGCGCCCCTCTTTGTCGAGCGCGGCGTTGGCCTGGGCGATCACGTACTTGCCTTCCTCGATCGCGGACAGGTAGTCGATCTCGCTCGTGACCTTGCCATCGACCACGCGGCGGTACGGGGTCTCGATAAAGCCGTATTCGTTCAGTCGCGCGTACAGCGCCAGCGAGTTGATCAGGCCGATGTTCGGGCCTTCGGGCGTTTCGATCGGGCACACGCGGCCATAGTGCGTGACGTGCACGTCACGCACCTCGAAGCCGGCACGCTCGCGCGTCAGACCGCCAGGGCCAAGGGCCGAGACACGGCGCTTGTGCGTGATCTCGGCCAGCGGATTGGTCTGGTCCATGAACTGCGAGAGCTGCGAGGCGCCGAAGAATTCCTTCAAGGCCGCAGAAATCGGCTTGGAGTTGATCAGGTCGTGCGGCATCAGCGGCTCTTGCTCAGCCTGCCCCAGACGTTCCTTGACGGCCTTTTCGATGCGCGCCAGGCCCGTGCGGTACTGGTTTTCAGCCAGCTCGCCCACGCAGCGCACGCGGCGGTTACCAAGGTGGTCAATGTCATCGACCTCGCCGCGGCCGTTGCGCAGTTCGACCAGGATCTTGACCACGGCCAGAATGTCTTCGTTCGACAGCACCATGGGGCCGGTGGACTCGGCACGCCCCACACGCGCATTGAACTTCATGCGCCCCACGCGCGAGAGGTCATATGTGTCGGGGTTGTAGAAAAGGCGCTGGAACAAGGCCTGCACGGCGTCTTCGGTGGGCGGCTCGCCGGGGCGCATCATGCGGTAGATCGCGACGCGCGCGGCAAACTCGTCCGCAGTCTCGTCGATGCGCAGCGTCTGCGAGATGTAGGGGCCCTGGTCGAGTTCGTTGGTGTAGAGGCACTGCAGCTCCTGCACGCCAGCACTGCGCAGTTTTTTCATCAGGGCCTCGGTCAACTCCTCGTTGCCCTTGGCGAGTATCTCGCCGGTGTCGGGATCGACGATGTTGCGCGCGAGCACGCGGCCGATCAGATAGTCTTCGGGAACGCTGATGTGCGTGGTGCCCGATTGCTCGAGCTCACGCACATGACGCGCCGTGATGCGCTTGTCCTTGGGAACGATGACCTTGCCGGACTTGTCGGTGATGTCAAAGCGCGCCACCTCACCCTTGAGGCGGTCGGCAATGAATTCCAGCTGCGCACCGCTGTCCATCAGGCGGAAGTTGTCGTTGACAAAAAAGTGCGCGAGTATCTGCTCGGCATTCAGACCGATCGCCTTGAGCAATATCGTGACCGGCATCTTGCGCCGACGGTCCACGCGGAAATACAAAATATCCTTGGGATCGAATTCAAAGTCCAGCCACGAACCACGGTAAGGAATGATGCGCGCGGAAAACAGCAATTTGCCCGAGCTGTGCGTCTTGCCTTTGTCGTGCTCGAAGAACACGCCGGGCGAGCGGTGCAGCTGCGAGACGATGACGCGCTCGGTGCCATTGATGATGAACGAGCCCTTGTCGGTCATGAGCGGCACTTCGCCCATGTAGACCTCCTGCTCCTTGACCTCCTTGACCACCTTCGAGTGGGCCGTGGAAGACTCACGGTCGTAAATGATCAGCTGCACCTTGGCCCGCACGGCCGAGGCAAAAGTGAGACCGCGGGTCTGGCATTCACGCACATCGAACGCCGGCTTGGCCAAGTTGTATTCGATAAACTTCATCTCGACGAAACCATTGTGCGAGACGATGGGGAACGCGGATTGGAATGCGGCCTGCAGGCCTTCGTTGGCCCTTTTCTGGGGCGGCGTATCTGCCTGCAGGAAAGCCGTATAGGCGTCCTTTTGCATTTGCAGCAGATAGGGAACTTTCAACACGCTTTCGCGGCTGCCGAAACTTTTGCGGATGCGTTTGCGTTCGGTGAAAGAATAAGCCATGAGATCTCCGGGCAAAGACATGGAAGGGGGTCTTCGACGACTGCCCCACAAAGTCAAACTTTGCAGGCTTGGCGGTTGGCCGCTACCAACCATGGCGGACGGCGATGCCTTGCACATCGCCCGTACCAAGGCGTCTTCTGCTGTCGGGGGTATTCAGAAGACACTCGAAAACCGCCCGAGCAGCGGGGTTTTCGGGTGCGCTCTGAAAGCGCCAAAGGCTGGAGGCCCTTGGCGAGCGCTCCAGCCCTTGCGGACGGCCAAAATTACTTGAGTTCGGCCTTGGCGCCGGCTTCCACGAGCTTCTTGACGGCAGCTTCGGCGTCGGCCTTGGCAATGCCTTCCTTGACGTTCTTGGGAGCCCCATCGACCAGGTCCTTGGCTTCCTTGAGGCCCAGGCCGGTGATTTCGCGCACAGCCTTGATGACCGACACCTTGTTGGCGCCAGCTTCTAGCAGCACCACGTTGAACTCGGTCTTCTCTTCGGCAGCAGCAGCCGCTGCGCCACCAGCACCACCGCCCGCAGCGGGGGCAGCCATAGCAGCAGCGCTCACGCCGAATTTTTCCTCGATGGCCTTGACCAGGTCATTGAGTTCCATGACCGTCATGCTGTCGAGAGCGGTCAGAAATGCGTCTTTATCGAATGCCATTTTGATTTCCTGATATTGGGTGAGGACCCATGCCACATTCGCGCTGCAGGCCCCGGGCGTTTTCGCCGCGAGTGGCCCAGACAGCTGCGCTTGCATGGGTCAGGGTTGACAAGTTTGCTGCGCCCTTATGCGGCGACAGCTTCGCCTTTTTTCGTAGCCAGCGCACCGAGCACCACTGCGGTACGCGAGATGGGGGACTTCAGCAAGCCACACAGCTGCGCCAGCAATACTTCCTTCGAAGGAATGTTGGCCAGCTGCTTCACGCCTTCAACGTCGAGGGCTTTCCCTGCGAATGCGCCACCGCGAATGACCAATTTGTCGTTGGTCTTCGCAAAATCGGCCACCACTTTCGCGGCAGCCACGGCGTCTTCCGAGAAGCCGTAGATCAGCGGACCCGTCAATTGGTCCGACACCACTTCGAATGCGCTGCCTGCCACCGCGCGGCGTGCCAGGGTGTTCTTGAGAACACTCAGGCTCACACCTTTGCTGCGTGCATCCACGCGCAGTCGTGTCATGTCGGCCACCGTAATGCCACGGTATTCCGCAATCACGAGCGTTTGAGCTTTAGCGGCGAGCTTGGTCACATCTTGTATGACCGCTTCTTTCTCACTGCGATTCAGACTCAAGGTTTACTCCTTAAAAAATGTGTTTTGGGGTTTGCACCCTGGAACACGCTCTTGTTGCAGCGACCAACTGTGAAGGAAAAAATTCCATCTGCAGCGGGATCGCCATCTGCGTTGGCCCATGAATGGTTTAAGTGCACCGGTCTGCACACCAACGGTCTTGGATGGCCCGAAGATGCACGCATCTGCGACCCACCACATCAGGCCCCGTGAGGAAGCCTGAAGATTTTTTGCCCGCGATGAACGCGGCATCCCCGCCTCAGGCGGCGATGGATTGGGTATCTACCCGCACCCCGATACCCATGGTCGAGGACAAAGCCACCTTGCGCAGGTATTGCCCCTTGCTCGATGCGGGTTTGGCCTTGTTCAGCGCGTCGATGAGGGCCGCGAGGTTGCCTTGCAGTTTTTCGTTTTCGAACGAGCGGCGGCCAATCGTGCCATGCACGATACCGGCCTTGTCCACGCGGAACTGCACCTGACCCGCCTTGGCATTCTTGACAGCCGTGGCCACATCGGGCGTCACCGTACCCACTTTGGGGTTAGGCATCAGACCGCGCGGACCGAGAATCTGGCCCAGCGTGCCGACGACGCGCATGGCATCCGGCGCGGCAATCACCACGTCAAACGGCATGTCGCCAGCCTTGATCATGGCAGCCAGGTCGTCCATGCCGACGATGTCGGCCCCTGCCGCCTTGGCCTCATCTGCCTTGGCACCTTGGGCGAACACTGCCACTCGCGTGGTTTTGCCGGTGCCATTGGGCAGCACCACGGCGCCACGCACCACCTGGTCGGACTTCTTCGCATCGACGCCAAGCTGCACGGCAACATCGATCGATTCATCGAACTTGGCCGTGGCGGCTTCCTTCACGAGCGCCAGCGCCTCACCCAGCGGATATAGCTTGGTGCTGTCCACCTTGCCCTGCAAGGCTTTTTGCTTTTTCGTCAACTTGGCCATTTACAAACCCTCCACCGAAACGCCCATGGAGCGCGCCGAACCTGCCAAGGTGCGCACCGCCGCATCCAGGCTGGCTGCATTCATGTCTTTCATCTTGGTTTGCGCTATTTCTTCGAGCTGCGCGCGCGTGATCTTGCCGACCTTGGTCTTCAGCGCATTGGAAGAGCCTTTTTCGAGCTTGATCGCCTTTTTGATCAGCGTCGTCGCGGGCGGCGTCTTGATGATGAAAGTGAAACTCTTGTCCGCAAAGGCGGTGATCACCACCGGCAGCGGCAGGCCCGGCTCTACACCCTGGGTCTGGGCATTGAATGCCTTGCAGAACTCCATGATGTTGAGACCGCGCTGACCGAGCGCCGGGCCAATGGGTGGTGAGGGATTGGCTTTACCAGCTGGCACTTGCAGCTTGATGAAGCCGACGATTTTCTTCGCCATGCTTTACTCCTTACGGGTGCGAACGCCAGCATTTCCTGCAGGCTCCCCGTGATAAACGACTCTTTGAACTGTATTTCGTGCGCCGAGCCGGAAAGCGCACCATGCTTTTCGCAGCCTTGCGCCAAACGGCGCAAGGGCCTTTCAGGTTTTTTCCACCTGGGCGAATTCGAGTTCCACCGGGGTGGAGCGTCCGAAGATCATGACGGAAACGCGCAAGCGGCTTTTCTCGTAATTGACCTCTTCCACCGCGCCATTGAAATCGGTGAACGGCCCATCTTTGATGCGCACCACTTCGCCCACCATGAATTCGACTTTGTGGCGCGGCTTTTCAGCACCCTCCTGCATCTGCTGGAGGATTTTTTGCACCTCTTCTTCCGAAATCGGCGCGGGGCGGTTTTTTGCTCCACCGACAAAGCCCGTGACCTTGCTCGTGTGTTTGACGAGGTGCCAGGTATCGTCGTCCATGACCATTTCGACGAATACATAGCCCGGAAACAAACGCCGCTCGGCCGTCTTGCGCTGACCGTTTTTTATCTCGACCACCTCTTCGGTGGGCACGAGGATACGGCCGAATTTCTCCTGCATACCGGAGCGCGCGATCCGTTCGCGAATATTGCGCTCGACCGCCTTCTCCATGCCGGAATAAGCATGGACAATATACCATTGCATACCCGGAGTGGCAGGAGACAGGTTGTTCGCGGCCTCAGCCGCTTCCGTAGCATTCGTCATGATTTTCTCCAACCCAACACCAGATCGTACAAAACCCACTCCAGCGTTTTGTCCGTCATCCACAAAAACAATGCCATGATCACGACGAAAACAAATACATAGGCCGTCATCTGCAATGCTTCTTTACGACTGGGCCAGACGACTTTTTTGACCTCACGCCAGGCGTCGCGGGCGAAGCCAACGAAACGCCGCCCGGGCTCCGAGAGCAGGAAGACAGCCACTGCAAGCACCAGACCCAACAGCAGGACAGCCCATTGCACCACCGCGCCCTGCTTGGCGAGCAAATAAAAGCCGGCCACAGAAGCGAGCACCAAAACCACCACTGCCGCGATTTTGGCTTTATCTGCACCCGTTTGTACGGTTTCGACCTGTGTTGTGGCCATATCTGATGTATTCCCGCAATCTCGTTTCCAGCGCCTTGAAGACACTGAAGCCCGCCAGAGTTTGGCGGGCTCGTGAAGGCCACCTTCAAGTGGCAGGGGCAGTAGGAATCGAACCTACAACCTTCGGTTTTGGAGACCGACGCTCTGCCAATTGAGCTATACCCCTACTGAACCTCTCTCAAGCCTCAGGCAAGAATCTTTGCCACGACGCCAGCGCCGACGGTGCGCCCGCCTTCACGGATGGCAAAGCGCAGGCCTTCTTCCATGGCGATGGGGTTGATCAGCTTGACGGTGATCGTCACGTTGTCGCCAGGCATCACCATTTCCTTGTCGGCGGGCAGCTCGATCGCACCCGTCACGTCGGTGGTGCGGAAGTAGAACTGCGGACGGTAGTTGTTGAAGAACGGCGTGTGGCGGCCGCCTTCTTCCTTGGACAGCACATAGACTTCAGCGGTGAAGTGCGTGTGCGGCTTGATGGTGCCGGGCTTGGCCAGCACTTGGCCGCGCTCGACGTCTTCGCGCTTGGTGCCGCGCAGCAGGATGCCGACGTTGTCGCCGGCCTGGCCCTGGTCGAGCAGCTTGCGGAACATTTCCACGCCGGTGCAGGTGGTTTTTTGGGTGTCACGGATGCCGACGATTTCGATTTCTTCGCCGACTTTGATGACGCCGCGTTCGATGCGGCCGGTGACCACGGTGCCACGGCCGGAGATGGAGAACACGTCTTCGACGGGCATGAGGAAGGGCTGGTCGATGGCGCGCTCGGGCGTGGGGATGTAGCTGTCCAGCGCTTCGGCGAGCTTCATGATGGCTTGCTCACCGAGCGGGCCTTTGTCGCCTTCGAGGGCGAGCTTGGCCGAGCCGCGGATGATGGGCGTGTCGTCGCCGGGGAAGTCGTATTTGTCGAGCAGTTCGCGCACTTCCATTTCGACGAGTTCGAGCAGTTCTTCGTCGTCGACCATGTCGCACTTGTTGAGGAAGACGATGATGTAGGGCACGCCCACTTGGCGGGCCAGCAGGATGTGCTCGCGCGTTTGCGGCATGGGGCCGTCGGCGGCGGAGACGACGAGGATGGCACCGTCCATCTGGGCTGCGCCGGTGATCATGTTCTTCACATAGTCGGCGTGGCCGGGGCAGTCCACGTGGGCGTAGTGGCGGCTGGCGGTTTCGTATTCGACGTGCGCGGTGTTGATGGTGATGCCGCGCGCCTTTTCTTCGGGCGCTGCGTCGATTTCGTCGTATTTCTTGGCTTCACCGCCGAACTTGGCCGACAGCACCGTGGCGATGGCCGCCGTCAGTGTGGTCTTGCCGTGGTCTACGTGACCAATCGTGCCCACGTTTACGTGCGGCTTCGTGCGTTCGAATTTTCCTTTTGCCATTTTCCGACTCCGAAAAATATTTGTATCAATACAACAACCGAAACTCGGCGCAACCAAACTTGGACACACCAAAAAATGGTGCCCATGGCGGGAATCGGACCCGCGACCTCTCCCTTACCAAGGGAGTGCTCTGCCACTGAGCCACATGGGCAAGAGGTGACACCCTGAGGCGGCACACAACACTCACAAAACTTCCAATGGAGCGGGAGACGGGAATCGAACCCGCGTCATTAGCTTGGAAGGCTAGGGTTCTACCATTGAACTACTCCCGCACACCCGCACACATTGCAGCTAGCATCTTCACCCTACAGCACCGATGCAACCACGCCATGACTGGTGGTGGAGGGGACTGGATTCGAACCAGTGTAGGCGTAAGCCAACAGATTTACAGTCTGCCCCCTTTAGCCACTCGGGCACCCCTCCAAAGAGTTTTAGATTCTAGCATGATTTCGCAGGCCCGCCGCTGCCGCGCCCGCCCGATCTTTTGTGGGCACGCAAGGCGGGCGCGAGAGAACCGCCCGCCCCCTCAAGCCGCGGCTTTCACCTTGATGCGCCAGGAATGCAGCAGCGGCTCGGTATAGCCGCTGGGCTGCGTGAGGCCCTGGAAGACCAGATCGCACGCGGCCTGGTAAGCCATGCTGGTGTCGAAATGGCCAGCCATGGGGCGGTACAGCGGATCGCCGGCGTTTTGCGCATCGACCACGGCGGCCATGCGCTCGAAGGTGGTGCGCACCTGCGCGCTGCTCACCACGCCATGCAGCAGCCAGTTGGCTACGTGCTGGCTGCTGATGCGTAACGTGGCGCGGTCTTCCATGAGGCCGATGTTGTGGATGTCGGGCACCTTGGAGCAGCCCACGCCCTGATCGACCCAGCGCACCACGTAGCCCAGAATGCCTTGCAGGTTGTTGTCGAGCTCCTCCTGGCGCTCCTGCGCACTCCAGTTCGGCTGGCTTGCGACGGGCACCGTGAGCAGGCCCTGCAGCAGGCTTTCGCGCTGTGCATCGGCGTCGATGCGCTCGAGCTCCTGCTGCACCTGCGCGACGTTGACCTGGTGATAGTGCAGCGCGTGCAGCGTGGCCGCGGTGGGATTGGGCACCCAGGCGGTATTGGCGCCGGCCTTGGGGTGGGCGATTTTTTGCTCGAGCATGGCCGCCATGAGGTCGGGCGCGGCCCACATGCCTTTGCCGATCTGCGCCTTGCCGCGCAGCCCGCAGCCCAGGCCCACGAGCACATTGTTTTTTTCGTATGCCTGAATCCAGGCGCTGTTTTTCATATCACCCTTGCGGATCATGGGGCCAGCGTGCATCGCGGTGTGGATTTCGTCGCCCGTGCGGTCGAGGAAGCCCGTGTTGATGAACGCCACGCGGCTCGCGGCGGCGGCGATGCAGGCCTTGAGGTTCACGCTGGTGCGGCGCTCTTCATCCATGATGCCAAGCTTCACGGTGCTGTCGGGCAAGCCCAGCATCTGCTCGACGCGGCCGAACAATTCCGCGGCAAAGGCCACTTCGGCTGGGCCGTGCATCTTGGGTTTGACGATGTACACCGAGCCGGCGCGCGAGTTGCGCAGCGCCTCACCGGAGGGCAGCTTGCCATGGCCTTGCAGGTCGTGCAGCGCGATCGTAGTGGTGACGACGGCGTCCATGATGCCTTCGGGAATCTCCTTGACCGTGCCGTCGGCGGCGGTGTAGAGGATGGCCGGGTTGGTCATCAGGTGGCCCACGTTGCGCACGAACAGCAGCGACCGCCCCGGCAAGCGCAGCGTGCCTTGGCCGTCGGGCGCGGTGTAGCTGCGGTCGGGGTTGAGGCCGCGCGTGAGCGTCTTGCCATTTTTCTCGAACGATTCGGTGAGCGTGCCGCGCAGGATGCCCAGCCAGTTGCTGTAGCCCAGCAGCTTGTCTTCGGCATCCACGGCCGCCACCGAGTCTTCGAGGTCGAGGATGGTCGAGAGCGCCGCTTCGAGCACCACGTCGCTCACGCCTGCGGCGTCGCTCTGGCCTATGGGTGTGTTGCGGTTGATCTGGATTTCGATGTGCAGGCCGTGGTGGCGTAGCAGCACGGCGCTGGGCTGGGCTGCATCACCGCGGTAGCCGACGAACTGCGCGGCATCTTGCAGCCCCGTGCTGCCGCCGGCTTGCAGCGCCACGGTAAGATGCCCGCCGTCCACGCGGTAGGCGTTGGCGTCGGCGTGCGAGCCCTGCGCCAGCGGTGCAAAGGCGTCGAGCAGGCGGCGCACGTAGGCGATCACCTTGGCGCCACGCACGGGGTTGTAAGCCTTGCCGTCGGGCGTGCGCCTGGTCGCGCCGTCAGTTTCGGGCAGCACGTCGGTGCCGTAGAGCGCGTCGTACAGGCTCCCCCAGCGCGCGTTGGCGGCGTTGAGCGCATAGCGCGCGTTCAAAATCGGCACCACGAGCTGCGGGCCGGCCTGCGAGGCGAGCTCGGCGTCGACGTTCGCCGTGCTCACCTGCACCTGCGCGGGTTGCGGCACGAGGTAGCCGATTTGTTCGAGAAAGGCGCGGTACGCGGCCATGTCTTGAATGGGGCCAGGGTGCGCCTTGTGCCAGGCGTCGAGCTCGGCCTGCAGGCGGTCGCGCTCAGCCAGCAGAGCGATGTTCTTGGGCGCGAGGTCGGCCACGATGGCATCGAAGCCGCGCCAGAACGCGGCACTTTCGACGCCGATGCCGGGCAGCACCTGCTGCTCGATGAAGTCGTACAGGATGGTGGCTACCTGCAGGCGGTGGATGGTGGTGCGTGCGGTCATCGGGGTTCCTCTCGGAAAAGGGAGCAAAACACGGGTGCGCGCTGCGCGGCGTGCGAAAGTGGGGCACTGTATTCGATTTGTCCGCACGCATAAATCCCTTGAAAATATCGAAACCTGCAACTTTTTTGCAAAAGTAAAAAGTGGATGGACAAGCTCAAGGCCTTTGCCTCCTTCGTCACCGTGGCCACGCGCGGCAGCCTGAGCGCCGCGGCGCGCGCTGAAGGTGTGGCGCCCGCGCTGATCGGGCGGCGCATCGACGCGCTCGAAACGCACCTGGGCGTCAAACTTCTCGTGCGCACCACCCGACGCATCAGCCTCACGCACGAGGGCAGCGCCTTCCTCGAGGACTGCCAGCGTCTGCTTGCCGACGTCGCCCATGCCGAGGCCAGCGTGTCGGCCGGCGGCGTGCGTGCGGCGGGGCATTTGCGCATCACGGCGCCTGCGGGCTTCGGGCGGCGCCATGTCGCGCCGTTGCTGCCGCGGTTTCGCGCAACGCACCCTGAAGTGACGCTGTCGCTTTCGCTCAGCGACCGCGTGCTCGATCTGGCCGCCGAGGGCTTCGACTGCGCGGTGCGGGTGGGTGATTTTCCCGACTCGTCGCTCGTGAGCATCCGCCTCGCGGACAACCGGCGTCTGTGCGTGGCCACGCCCGACTACCTGCAGCGCCGCGGCACGCCGCAGCACCCGAGCGAGCTGGCGGCGCACGATTGCCTTGCGCTCTCGAGCGCGGCGGCGCAGACGCGCGGTTGGGCGTTTCGCGTGCCGGCATCCGGTGGCGGCGCCGGCGGTGGGGGCGGCAGCGAAATCGTGCACTTCAAACCCGCCGGGCCGCTCGACTGTTCGGACGGGCAAGTGCTGCACGATTGGTGCCTCGCGGGCCATGGCATCGCCTGGCGCAGCACCTGGGAGGTGGCCGCCGACATCGCCGCGGGCCGGCTCGTCGAAGTGCTGGCAACGTATGCCGCGCCGCCCAACGGTATTTACGCGGTGTTTTTGCAACGCAAGCACCTGCCGCTGCGCCTGCGTCTATGGATAGACTTCCTCAAGCACAATTACGCGCAGCCGGGGTTCTTCGGGCAGGCTGCCTGAGGGCTCCATCTCTTAGAACCTATTCTTATTGATCCGGCCCTGTGAAGTTTGAACCGTTCGCCCTGAGCCTGTCGAAGGGCTTCGACAGGCTCAGCCCGAACGGAATTTGAGATTTCATCGGGCCGGATCAATAGACTCTGTTTTTCTCTGAAAGGGGATTCGCCATGACCCTCGAAGCCTTGCTGGCCGCCGTGCACCTGGTGGCCGTGCTGACCTTGACGGTGTTCCTCTCGAGCCAAGCCGCGCTGTGCCGCATCGAATGGCTCAACGCCGCGGTGGTGCAGCGCCTGGGCCGCTTGAATGTGATCTACCTCGTGTGCCTGGCTGCCGTGCTGGCCACAGGGCTCGCGCGGGTGTTCTGGGGCATCAAGGGCGCGGCGTGGTACGCGCCGCAGCCGCTCTTGCACCTCAAGGTGACGCTGTTCGTGCTCATGGCGGCCTTGCACGTGGCGCCCACGCTGGCCTTGCGCCGCTGGCAGCGCACGCTGCATTCCGCGGGCGCGCTGCCCAGCGCCGACGCGGTGCGCACGGTGCGCCGGCTCATCATGTTCGAGTCGCACCTGCTGCCAGTGATTGCCGTGCTCGCCGTGTTCTGGGCGCGCGGCTGGTAAAACTGCACCGCCGCCGAAAAAGCAAAAGCCGACGCAAGGCCGGCCTTTGGGTTCAGCAGCGCAGGCTTATTTCTTGAGGCATTCGGCCATGAAGGCCTTGCGCTCGTCGCCTTTCTTGCCTTTGGCTTCGGCGCTGCAGACTTTCATCTTTTCCTGCTGAGTTTGGGGTGCGGCGGCTTGACTGGCTGCAGCGGCGGGGGCGCCAGCAGGCTTATTGCTCAGGCATTCTTTCATGAAGGCCTTGCGCTCGTCGCCCTTCTTGCCCTTGGCCTGGGCGTTGCAAGCCTTCATTTTTTCCTGCTGCGCCGTGGGGGCAGCGGCGGGCTTGCTCGCTGCACCGGCCGCGGCGCTGGCGCTGTCGGCGGCGTGGGCGGAGCCCATCGCGAGGGCGAGGCCCAGCACGGACATGGAAAGAAGCTGTTTCATGCGGTTCTCCTGAAAGAGTAGATAAACCCAGATTGCCCATTAGGCGGTGCTGCGCACCTACGCGGGCGCTGGCGGACGCCTGACGGTCATTTTGGCCGCTGTTTCGGCGTCCATGGCACCGGCCATGGACTTCTCACCCGCGACCAAACTGCCGCGCCAGCCGCCTCGCCATCGTCCCGCGTCCTAATGGACAATCTGGGATAAAGGAGTCAACAGGGCACGACACCCCGCCCACATTGCACCATAGCTCCAGCGCGCCCACAACGACCCACAGCAGTTCACTATGCCCGCGCGTGCCGCAAACGCCACAGCGGCGCCCTGGCGCCGGAATCCGGCGCGGGCCACTTGCGCCTGCAGTCGCGCCTGCCATCGCGTCAGAGCGCCCCGTAGAATCGCGCGATGCTTTCCGTCAAACAAGAATTGCTCGCCGACCTGGCGGCTGCGCTCGAACAACTCTCCCACGGTGCCGGCGCCAAGGCGGCCTTCGAATCGCCCAAGGTGGCCGCGCACGGCGACCTCGCCTGCACCGCCGCGCTGCAACTGGCCAAGCCGCTGCAGCTCAATCCGCGCCAAGTCGCAGAAAAACTGCGTACTGCGCTGCTCGCAGCGCCCGCCTTCCAGCGCTGGGTGGCCAGCATAGAGGTCGCCGGCCCTGGCTTCATCAACCTGCGCCTGTTGCCCGCCGCACACCAGCAGGTGGTGCGCGAAGTGTTGACGGCCGGCGCGCGCTACGGCTTTCGGCCCGCGCACGGCGGCCGGGTGATCGTCGAATTCGTCTCGGCCAACCCCACGGGGCCCTTGCACGTGGGCCATGGGCGCCAGGCAGCCATAGGCGATGCGCTGTGCCACCTGTTCGCCTCGCAGGGCTGGAGCGTGCACCGCGAGTTTTATTACAACGACGCGGGGGTGCAAATTCAAACGCTCGCGCGCAGCGTGCAGTTGCGCGCCAAGGGCTTCAAGCCCGGCGACCCGTGCTGGCCCACCGACCCCGACAACCCCGAGAGCAAGAATTTTTACAACGGCGATTACATCCAGGACATCGCCGACGCCTTTCTCGCCCGGCAAACCGTGCAGGCCGACGATTGCGCCTTCAGCGCGAGCGGCGACGTCGAAGACATCGAATCGATCCGCCACTTCGCCGTGGCCTACCTGCGGCATGAACAAGACAAAGACCTACGCGCTTTCGACCTCAGGTTCGACCAGTATTACCTCGAGTCCAGCCTCTACACCAGCGGCCGCGTCGAGCAAGTCGTGCAGCGCCTGATTGCCAAGGGCAAGACGTACGAACATGACGGCGCGCTGTGGCTCAAGACCACCGAGTACGGCGACGACAAAGACCGCGTCATGCGCAAACAGGACGGCAGCTACACCTATTTCGTGCCTGACGTGGCCTACCACGTGACGAAGTGGGAGCGCGGCTTCACCAAGGCCGTGAACGTGCAGGGCACGGATCATCATGGCACCATTGCGCGCGTGCGCGCCGGCCTGCAGGCGCTCGACTTCGGCATCCCGCCCGGCTACCCCGACTACGTGCTGCACACCATGGTGCGCGTGACCAAGGGCGGGCAGGAGGTCAAGATCAGCAAGCGCGCGGGCAGCTATGTCACGCTGCGTGACCTGATCGAATGGACGAGCAAGGACGCGGTGCGCTTTTTCCTGCTCAGCCGCAAGCCCGACACCGAATACACCTTCGACGTCGATCTGGCCGTGGCGCAGAACAACGACAACCCGGTGTATTACGTGCAGTACGCCCATGCGCGCATCTGCTCGGTGCTCGCCGCCTGGGGTGGCGACGTGGCTGCGCTCGCGCAGGTTGACCTTTCGCCCCTGCAAGGCCGTGAGGCGCAGGCGCTGATGCTGCAATTGGCCAAGTACCCCGACATGCTCAGTGCCGCCACGCACAGCGAGGCGCCGCATGACGTGACCTTCTACCTGCGCGACCTGGCCGCGAGCTACCACAGCTATTACGACGCCGAGCGCATCCTCGTCGAAGACGAAACCATCAAACACGCGCGCTTGGCCCTCGTCGCCGCCACGGCGCAGGTCTTGCGCAACGGCTTGGCGATGCTCGGCGTCTCGGCGCCGCAAAGAATGTAAGGCAGGCAAAACATGCGCAAACGACAACACGGCGGCACCATCGTCGGCTTCATCATCGGCCTAGTCGTGGGCCTGGGCATTGCCCTGGTCGTGGCCGTCTATGTGACCAAGGTGCCCGTGCCCTTCATGAACAAGGGCGTCATCCGCTCGCCGGGCCAGGACGCGCAGGAAGACCAGAAGAACAAGAACTGGGACCCGAACGCGCCGCTCTACGGCAAAAACCCGGCACCGGTCGCACAGCCCTCCGCGCAACCCGCCTCCACGCCAGCCGCCACGGCCGCGCCCGCGCCGGCCGATGCAGAGGCCGCCGTCTCCGGCACCAAGCCCGCCGCCAGCAAACCCGGCGCCGGCAAAGCCGACGCCAAAGCCGGCTCCGCCGACCCCCTGGGTGAGCTTGCTGCGGCCCGCGCCGCGGCCGCGGACGGCGGCGCCTTCGACTACTTTGTGCAAGCCGGCGCTTTCCGCTCCGAGGCGGAAGCCGATGCCCAGCGCGCCAAACTGGCCATGCTGGGCTGGGAAGCGCGTGTGAGCGAGCGCGAGCAAAACGGCCGCACGGTGTTCCGCGTGCGCGTGGGGCCTTTTGCCAAACGTGACGACGCCGAGGACCTCAAGGGCAAACTTGCGGCGGCCGGCGTGGACTCAGCGCTGGTGCGCGTGCAGCACTGAGAACGTAAACGGCTTCTCAGCACAGCGCCAGAACCTTGTGCCGGTTCCGCGCTCATAGCCTTTCCCCCATCGACACCAACCGGAGAGACTTCACCATGCAACGCCGCGCGTTTTCATTGTCCACCGCATCCACCCTGGCATTCACCTTCATGGGGCCGCTGGCCCCTTCGGCCCAGGCGCAAAACGCCTTCAGGGAGGGCAAGGATTACCTCAAGCTCGCCAAGCCCGTGCCCACCGACGCGCCCGCGGGCAAAGTCGAGGTACTCGAATTCTTCTGGTACAGCTGCCCGCACTGCAACACCTTCGAGCCGAGCTTCGAAGCCTGGCTCAAGAGTGCACCCAAATACCTCAGCGTGCGCCGCGTGCCCGTGGCCTTCAATGCGAGCTTCGTGCCGCAGCAAAAGCTCTACTACGCGCTCGAAGGCATGGGCAAGCTCGACGCCCTGCACGCCAAGGTCTTTCAGGCCGTCCATGTGGAGCGCAAGCCGCTCAACAAAGACGAGGCCATCTTCGCCTGGATCGCCCAGCAGGGCGTGGACGCGGCCAAGTTCAAGGAGATGTACCAGTCTTTCGGCGTCGCCAACCAGGTACGCCGCGCCACGCAGCTGCAGGACGCCTACGGCGTCGAAGGCGTGCCCTCCATGGGCGTCGCGGGGCGCTACTACACCGACGGCACCATGGCCGGCAGCATGCAGACCGTGCTCAAAATCGTCGAATATCTTGCCGCTCAGGTGCGCCAGGGCTGATGCCTGCTTGCCGACGGGCGGGGCTACAATGCAAGGCAGCAAATAGCAAGATCCATGCCTTTATGAAACACCGGCTTCCCTCCCTTCTTTTGTTGAGCGCTGCGGTAGCTTTTTCGGGCGTGGCCCTGGCCGAAAAAGCCGACCGCGGCAAGCCCATGAACATCGAGGCCGACGCGCTGCGCCATGACGAGCTCAAGCAAACCAGCGTGTTCACCGGGCATGTGGTCGTGACCAAGGGCACCATGGTGCTGCGCGGCGCACAGGTAGAGGTACGCCAAGATGCCGACGGCTACCAGTTCGGCGTGGCCACGGCAGAGCCCGGCAAGCGCGCCTTTTTCCGTCAAAAGCGCGACACGCCGCCGGGCGCGCCCGATGAATTCATCGAGGGCGAAGGCGAAGTCATCGAATACGATGGCCGCAACGACACCGTGCGCTTCATCCGCCGCGCCGAATTGCGCCGCTACCGCAACGCCACGCTGAGCGACGAGGTGTCGGGCGCGGTCATCGTCTACAACAACCTCACCGACCTGTTCACCGTCGACGGGCAGCCCAGCGCGGCCAACCGTCCCGCGGGCGCTGCGCCGGCTGCGGGTGGGCGCGTGCGCGCCATGCTCTCGCCCAAGGAGCCCCCTGCGAAGCAACCTCCTGCGGCTGCGCCGGCAAGACCTGCCAGCGCGCCGGCCCTGCGCCCCAGCCAGACCCTGGAAAACCCATGACCGCAGCAGTACGCGACGCCGGGCCGGCCGCGCCGCAGCAAGCCCCTGCCGGCGGCCACCTGGAAGTGCGGCACCTCGAAAAAACCTACGGCAGCCGCAAGGTCGTCAAGGACGTTTCCTTGCGCGTGGACAAAGGCGAGGTCGTCGGGCTGCTGGGCCCCAACGGCGCGGGCAAGACCACATCCTTTTACATGATCGTGGGGCTGGTGCGCTGTGACGGCGGCGACATCCGCATCGATGACCGCTCGATCGCACACATGCCCATCCACCGGCGCTCGCGCCTGGGCCTGTCGTACCTGCCGCAAGAGGCCTCGATTTTCCGCAAGCTCAGCGTCGAAGAAAACGTGCGCGCCGTGCTCGAACTGCAGCGCGGCCCCGACGGGCGCCCGCTCTCCGCTGCGACCATCCAAGAGCGCCTCGACAGGCTGCTGCAGGAGCTGCGCGTGGACCATCTGCGCGACGCGCCCGCCCCCTCGCTCTCGGGCGGCGAGCGCCGCCGCGTGGAGATCGCGCGCGCACTGGCCACGCAACCGCGCTTCATCCTGCTCGACGAGCCCTTTGCCGGCATAGACCCGATCGCGGTGATCGAAATCCAGCGCATCATCGGCTTTCTCAAGGCGCGCGGCATCGGCGTGCTCATCACCGACCACAACGTGCGCGAGACGCTGGGCATCTGCGACCACGCCTTCATCATCAGCGACGGGCGGGTACTGGCCCAGGGCACACCGTCCGAAATCGTCGACAACACCGAAGTGCGCCGCGTGTATCTCGGCGAACATTTCCGCATGTGACCGCCATGCTTGCGCCGTTCGCACCGCTCTTTGCACCGCCGACCACCACCCCGTGCAACGCGCCGGATACTGCGCCATGAAGCCCGGCCTCTCCCTGCGCCTTTCGCAGCACCTTGCCCTCACCCCCCAGCTGCAACAATCGATCCGCCTGCTGCAGCTGTCCACGCTCGAACTCGCGCAGGAAGTCGAGCAGATGCTCGACGAAAACCCCTTCCTCGAACGCCTCGTGGAAGACGACGCGCCCGCCGCGGACGCCGGCGAGCAGCCGCCCGAGGCACCCGCGCCCGAGTTCGACGCGCCCTTTGAAGATGCTCC
>CAVPUD010000118.1:0-27765 GCA_963708545.1 uncultured beta proteobacterium
ACCATGGGAAACCCAAGGGCAGAAACCTTCACAGCAGAGGTGTTCGCCGAGTACCGGAAAAAGCGCATTGATGACGGCGTGACACCGAACAACATGAACCGTGAACATGCTTACCTAAGAGCAGTGTTCAATGAGCTGATCCGCCTGGGGCATTGGAAAAGAGACAACCCACTAAAGCTGTTAAGGGCCTTCAAGATCCAAGAGCGGCAACTGTCGTACCTCAAGGCCGAAGAAATATCGCAGCTACTGGAAAGCTTGGCTGCATCCAACAATGGAAACGTGGAGCTGATTGCCAGAATCTGCCTTGAAACTGGCGCAAGGTGGAGCGAGGCCGAATCGTTGAGGACAACACATGTCCACGGCAACATGATCCAGTTCTCGCAAACCAAGTCGAGCAAGACAAGGGCTATACCGGTCAGGGCCGAGCTTGTTCAACGCTTGAAGGACCACCACGCCGCACACGGCATCGGTGAGCGATTTTTTACAGATGCGGCCAACCAGTGGGCATTCTCTGAAGCTGTAAAAAAGGCAGGACTGACTCTGCCAACTGGTCAAGCCACCCACGTCCTTCGACACACCTTCGCGAGTCACTTCATGAGGAACGGGGGCAACATCCTGGCGCTGCAAAAAATCCTTGGGCACCAGAGCCTGACAATGACCATGCGCTATGCCCATGTGGCACCAGATCACTTGATCGAAGCGACCGCGTTCAACCCGTTGGCGAAGCCCGCCTTGTAAACGCGTTGAACCTCCGTTGAACCCGCCAACAAAAAACGGGTTACGAAAGCTCGTAACCCGTTGATTTGTATGGAGGCGCGGGCCGGAGTCGAACCGACCTACACGGATTTGCAATCCGGTGCATAACCGCTTTGCTACCGCGCCCTGGGGCTCTTGCGCAAAGAGACTTTGTCTCTTTTGCAGTATCTGGAGCGGGAAACGAGGCTCGAACTCGCGACCTCAACCTTGGCAAGGTTGCGCTCTACCAACTGAGCTATTCCCGCGTTTGACCGAAGCCCGCCATTATATGGCGTTTGCTTCGATGCGTTCGATTCTAACGTATTTGACGTCCAAAAAAGAAAGGGGCCGTACTCTCTCGGCCCCTTTCTCAGCCTTTCCGCCTTTCCGCCTTTCCGCCTTTCCGCCTTTCCGCCTTTCCGCCTGACGGCGCTGCAGGCTCAGTGCTTCAAGGCATCCGCTGCAGTGCCCGCCACCGCTGCCGTTCCTGCAGCGGGCGCGATCAACGCGGCCTCCTCATCGGGCAGAGGTGCGGGCTTGCGCTCCAGGGCCACCTCGAGCACCTTGTCGATCCAACGCACCGGCACGATCTCGAGACCACTCTTGACGTTGTCGGGAATTTCCTGCAGGTCTTTCACGTTTTCTTCAGGAATCAGCACCGTCTTGATACCGCCGCGCAAGGCTGCGAGCAGCTTTTCCTTGAGGCCGCCAATGGCCGTGACTTCGCCGCGCAGGGTGATTTCCCCCGTCATGGCCACGTCACCGCGCACCGGAATACCCGTGAGCGCCGAAACCAGCGCCGTGGTCATGGCGATGCCCGCGCTCGGGCCATCCTTGGGCGTGGCGCCATCGGGAACGTGGATGTGCACGTCGCGCTTTTCGAAGGCCTCGTCGGAAATGCCGAGCTTGCGCGCACGGCTGCGCACCACGGTGCGCGCGGCTTCGACGGACTCCTTCATCACGTCGCCGAGCGAACCGGTACGGATGATGTTGCCCTTGCCCGGCATGGTCGCTGCCTCTATGGTCAGCAAGTCGCCGCCCACCTCAGTCCAGGCCAGCCCCACGACCTGCCCCACTTGGTTTTGCTCCTCGGCGCGGCCATAGGTGTATTTGCGCACACCCAGATAGTCCGGCAGCTCGTCAGGACCAACCACGACCTGCGGCGCGAGCTTCTTGAGCAACAGGCCCTTGACCACCTTGCGGCAGATTTTCGAGAGATCACGTTCGAGCGAGCGCACACCGGCTTCGCGCGTGTAGTAACGCACGATGTCGCGCACGGCCACCTCGGTGATGAGCAACTCCTCCTCCTTGAGGCCATTGTTCTTGAGCTGCTTGGGCAGCAGGTAGCGCATCGCGATGTTGACCTTTTCGTCCTCGGTATAGCCCGACAGGCGAATCACCTCCATGCGGTCGAGCAAGGCGGGCGGGATGTTCATGGAATTGGAAGTCGCCACGAACATCACGTCGCTCAGGTCGAAATCGACCTCGACATAGTGGTCAGAGAACGCGTGGTTCTGCTCCGGGTCGAGCACTTCGAGCAAGGCACTGGACGGATCCCCCCGGAAGTCCATGCCGAGCTTGTCGATCTCGTCGAGCAGGAACAGCGGATTGCGCGTTTTCACCTTGGAAAGGTTTTGCAGCACTTTGCCCGGCAGCGCGCCGATGTAAGTACGGCGGTGGCCACGGATCTCGGCCTCGTCACGCATGCCGCCCAGCGCCATGCGCACGTATTTGCGCCCCGTTGCCTTGGCGATCGATTGACCGAGTGAGGTCTTGCCCACGCCAGGTGGCCCGACGAGGCACAGAATGGGCGCTTTGACCTTGTCCACGCGCTGCTGCACGGCAAGGTACTCGAGGATGCGATCCTTGACCTTGTCGAGCCCATAATGGTCCTGGTTGAGCACCTCTTCCGCGTAGCCGAGATCATGCTTGATCTTGGTCTTTTTGCTCCAGGGCAGACCAATGAGCACGTCGATGTAGTTGCGCACCACCGTGGCCTCGGCGGACATGGGCGACATGAGTTTGAGCTTTTTGAGCTCGCCCTCGGCCTTTTTGCGGGCCTCGGCAGGCATTTTGGCGCTCTTGATTTTTTTCTCGAGCTCTTCGAGGTCGGCGCCCTCTTCGCCTTCGCCGAGTTCCTTCTGGATGGCCTTGACCTGTTCGTTGAGGTAGAAGTCGCGCTGGTTTTTCTCCATCTGGCGCTTGACGCGGCCACGGATGCGCTTGTCCACGTTCAGGATTTCGACCTCGCGGTGCAGCTGCTCGAACAGGTTTTCGAGCCGCTCCTTCACGTCGGCGAGGTCGAGCACCGCCTGCTTGTTCTCGAGCTTGAGCGGCAGGTGTGCGGCGATCGTGTCGGCAAGGCGACCGGCGTCGTCGATGCTCGCGATCGAAGTCAAAATCTCGGGCGGAATTTTTTTGTTGAGCTTGACGTACTGATCGAACTCTTGCAGCAAGGCACGCCGCAGGGCCTCGAGCTCGCTCGAATCCTGCGCCTCTCTCAGTTCGACCGGGGAGACAGTGGCGACAAAATGGGTTTGCGCATCCGTGATGGCGTCCACCCTTGCCCGCTGCTGCCCCTCCACGAGCACTTTGACGGTGCCATCGGGCAGTTTGAGCATTTGCAAAATGGTGGAAACCGCACCCATGTCGAACATGTCGCCCACTGCAGGCTCGTCTTTGGCTGCGGCCTTTTGCGCGACCAGCATGATGCGCCGGTCGGACTCCATGGCCAACTCGAGCGCCTTGATGCTCTTGGGGCGGCCCACGAAGAGCGGGATCACCATGTGCGGGAAGACCACCACATCGCGCAAGGGCAGAAGTGGCAGATCCAGGGGAGTGGCGGGTAGCTGTTTGTATCCGGACATATGAATCCTTATCGAATGAGATCGAATATGGCCTGCGCCTGGGGTTTTTCAATCCCTAAGAGCAGCCTGCCATTGAACGCAAACCTGCCAAAAGAACCAGAAGTCGCCTGCTTCTCAGCGGCCAGGGCCGCTTTCAGGCCTTTTTCGCAGCCTCGCGATAGACGAGCAGAGGCGGCTTGTTTTCTTCGATCGCGCTCTCATCGACCACCACTTTCTCGACGTTGTTCAGGTTGGGCAATTCGAACATGGTGTTCATGAGCGCCTGCTCGAGAATGGAGCGCAGGCCACGTGCGCCGGTCTTGCGCGCGAGGGCCTTGCGGGCGATGGCCTTGAGGGCAGTGGGGCGCACTTCGAGCTCCACCCCTTCCATGGCGAGCAATTGGCTGTATTGCTTGACCAGCGCGTTCTTGGGCTCGGTCAGGATGCGCACGAGCGCGTCTTCATTGAGCTCGGCGAGCGCGGCCACCACGGGCATACGGCCCACGAGTTCGGGAATCAGGCCGAACTTGATCAGGTCTTCGGGCTCGATTTCGGTGAACACTTCGCTCAGGGAGCGCTGCTTTTTGCTCTTGACCGTGGCACCAAAGCCTATGCCCGAAGCCTCGGTGCGGCTTTCAATGACCTTTTCCAGGCCGGCAAACGCGCCACCGCAAATGAACAGGATGTTGGTCGTGTCGATCTGCAAAAAATCCTGGTTCGGGTGCTTGCGCCCGCCTTGCGGGGGCACGCTCGCCATCGTACCCTCTATGAGCTTGAGCAGTGCCTGCTGCACGCCTTCGCCCGAAACGTCGCGCGTGATCGAAGGGTTGTCGGATTTGCGCGAAATTTTGTCGATTTCGTCGATATAAACAATGCCGCGCTGGGCACGCTCGACGTCGTAATTGCAGCTTTGCAAAAGCTTTTGGATGATGTTTTCCACGTCTTCGCCGACGTAGCCCGCTTCGGTGAGCGTGGTGGCGTCGGCCATCACGAAGGGCACGTCGAGCATGCGCGCGAGCGTCTGCGCAAGCAGCGTCTTGCCCGAGCCCGTGGGGCCGATCAGCAGGATGTTGCTCTTGGCCAGTTCCACCTCGTCCTTGCGCGCCTTGTCCTTGTGGCGCAGGCGCTTGTAGTGGTTGTAAACGGCAACGGCCAAGGTGCGCTTGGCGACGTCCTGATCGATGACGTACTGATCCAGATTGGCCTTGATTTCAGCGGGCGTGGGCAGGTCCTTGCGCCCTTCGCGAGCAAGCTCGCCCACGGGCAATTCATCGCGAATGATCTCGTTGCACAGGTCTATGCACTCGTCGCAGATAAAGACCGACGGGCCGGCAATGAGCTTTTTCACTTCATGCTGACTCTTCCCGCAGAAAGAGCAGTAAAGCGTTTTTTCGCTGGAAGCGCCTTTTTTTTCGGCCATGGATCGATGCCTTGTAACAAAATCTTAGGATGATGATAACCAAAAGGAGGCGGCCCTTCCCAATGGAAATGCCGCAGTTCAAGCAAATGTCTTGCCCGACTTAGCCGCGCTTGCTGATGACCTGGTCCACGAGCCCATAGTCCTTGGCCTCGTCGGCCGTGAGGAAGTAATCGCGCTCGGTGTCGCGCTGGATTTTTTCGAGCGGCTGGCCGGTGCGCTCGGCCAGGATGTTGTTGAGTTGCTCGCGCGTCTTGAGAATCTCGCGGGCGTGGATCTCGATCTCGGTCGCCTGACCTTGCATGCCGCCCAATGGCTGGTGGATCATGATTTTGGAGTTCGGCAGCGAAAAGCGCTTGCCCTTGGCGCCGGCGGTCAGCAAAAAGGCCCCCATGCTTGCCGCAAGGCCTATGCACAGCGTGGAAACATCGGGCTTGATGAAATTCATCGTGTCGAAAATCGCCAAACCGGCGCTCACCGAGCCGCCTGGGGAATTGATGTAGAGCGAAATATCCTTTTCCGGGTTTTCGCTCTCGAGGAACAGCAACTGTGCCACGACCAGATTGGCCGTCTGATCGTTCACTGGCCCCACTAGAAAAATGACGCGCTCCTTGAGCAGCCGCGAATAAATGTCGTAGGCGCGCTCGCCCCGGCCCGATTGTTCGATGACCATGGGGACCATGCCCAAGCCTTGTGTGTCCAATGCGCTCATGTGTGCTCCTGTGATAGAGGCATACTGTACCCAGAAAATGAATTGGGGCTTGTGCCAGCTTGCACAAGCCCCACGCAAAAATCAAATCAGGATCAGCCCTGCTGCCCCATCAGGTCGTCGAAGGACAGCGTTTTTTCCGTGACCTGCGCCTTGCCGAGCACGAAGTCGGTCACATTGTTTTCGAGCACCAAAGCCTCGACGTTGGTCATACGGTCAGGGTTCGAGTAATACCAGCGCACGACCTCTTCGGGGTGCTCGTAGCTCGAGGCCAGCTCTTCGACGTGGGCCTTGACCTGCTCGGGCTTGGGTTCGAGTGCGTTGGCGCGCACCAGTTCGGCCACGATCAGCCCCAGGCGCACGCGGCGCTCGGCTTGCTCACGGAAGATGTCGTCGGGCAGCTGGGCCTGGAACTTTTCGACGTCCTTCATGCCGCGCTGTTTGAGGTCTGCCAGCATGTCTTCGCGCAGGCGGGCGATTTCGGCCTCTACGCTGGCTTTGGGCAAGTCGAGCTCGGCCTGCGTCACCAGCAGATCCATCACGGCCTGCTTGTTGCGCGCCTGCAGGCGCGCCTTGACTTCGCGCTCGAGGTTTTTGCGGATGTCTGCGCGCAGACCCTCGATGCTGCCGTCGGCAATGCCCAGCGAACGCACGAAGGCTTCATCGACCTCGGGCAGGTGCCCGGCCTCGATTTTTTTGACCGTGACCAGAAAATCCGCCGTCTTGCCGGCCACGTCCTTGCCATGGTAGTCCTCGGGGAAGGCGAGCGGAAAGGTTTTGCTTTCGCCGACCTTCATGCCGCGCACCGCGTCTTCGAACTCCTTGAGCATTTGGCCTTCGCCAACGATGAACTGGAAGTCTTCGGCCTTGCCGCCTTCGAAAGGCTCGCCGTCGATCTTGCCTTCAAAGTCGACCGTGACCCGGTCGCCGTCCTGCGCTGCGGCGTCCAGAGGACGCTCGGTAAAGCTGCGGCGCTGCTTGCGCAGGATGTCTATGGTGCGGTCGATCGCGGCTTCGTCCACTTCGGCGGTGAACTTCTCGAGCTGCGCTGCCGACAGATCGGCGATTTGGACTTCAGGGAAGACCTCGAACACGGCGTCGAACGCGACTTCGCCCTCGGGTGCGCCTTCTTTTTCGGTGATGCGCGGCTGGCCGGCGACGCGCAGATTGGCCTCGTTGGCGGCGTTGGCGAAGGCTTCGCCCACCTTGTCGTTGATGACTTCGTACTGCACCGAGTAGCCATAGCGCTGCGACACCACGCTCAGCGGCACTTTGCCGGGGCGAAAGCCGTCCATCTTCACGGTGCGCGCCAGGCGCTTGAGGCGGTTTTCGACTTCGGACTGGATGCTGCGCATGGGCAGGCTGAGCGTGATCTTGCGCTCGAGCTTGTCAAGGGTTTCGACGGTGACGGCCATTTTGGTTCCTCATGGGGCTGTGCAAGTGCAGCGGCGTTGCTGTGCAAGGGCAATGAAAATGCCGCAGATTCACACATAAGTGAAGTGGTGCGCGGGGGGGGACTCGAACCCCCACACCATTGCTGGCGTCAGGACCTAAACCTGGTGCGTCTACCAATTTCGCCACCCGCGCGGTTTACAAACGAACAGGCGGCAGGCAATGCCGGCCGCCTCTGTGAAATCGGTCAACCGTGTATTTTAGCGTGAGCGCTCGCAGGGCTTGGCATCCACCGCAGGCTCCACCCGCCTTGACAGACAATCGCCGTGT
This sequence comes from uncultured beta proteobacterium, assembly GCA_963708545.1. GTDB lineage: Bacteria > Pseudomonadota > Gammaproteobacteria > Burkholderiales > Burkholderiaceae_C > Extensimonas. The sequence continues at coordinate 7,430 of CAVPUD010000118.1, forward strand.
GCAACCTCAACCAGCGCCCATCACCCACTACGAAAACTTTCCCGTCGCCTCGCTGCTGTGCCCGCCGCGGCTGCGGCCGGCGATTGCGGCAATCTACCACTTCGCGCGCACGGCCGACGACATCGCCGACGAGGGCTGCGCTGCCGCCGAAGAGCGGCTTGCCACGCTGGCCGCATATGTCGCCGAACTGCAAGCCGTAGCCGCGGGCCAGCCGCCGGGGCCGCGCTGGGCTGCGGTGTTCGGCCCGTTGCAATGGACATTGCAACGCCACGCATTGCCCGTGCCCCTGCTGGCCGACTTGCTCGATGCCTTTCGCCAGGACGTGGAAAAGACGCGCGCCGCAGACGGCTACGCCGACCGCGCCGAACTGCTCGACTACTGCCGCCGCTCGGCCAACCCGATTGGGCGGCTGCTGTTGCACTTGTACGGCGTGCACGATGCCGCGGCGCTGCAGCAAAGCGACGCCATTTGCACGGCGCTGCAGCTCATCAACTTCTGGCAGGACTTGAGCGTCGATATTCCGCGCGGGCGCTACTACCTTTGCGCCGAAGACTGCGCACGCCACGGCGTGCAGCAGGCCGATGTGCTGGCCTTGCGCCTGACGCCTGAAATATCGAATTTGATAGCTGATTACGCAGACTGGACGGGCGCTATCATGCAAAAAGGCCTAGAACTCGTGCACCGCGTGCCGGGGCGCATGGGCTGGGAGCTGCGCTTGGTGGTGCAAGGCGGCCTGCGCGTGCTGGGCAAGGTGCGGGCGCTGCGCGGCGCGAGCCTGCATACGCGCCCACGCCTTCGCGCCTGGGACGCCGCGCCGCTGCTGTGGCGCGCGCTGCGCATGTAAATCACACGCCGTCGCGCTTACTGCAGACGCGCTTGCTCGGCCGCGGCGTGCAATTGCGCGGGCGCGGCGGTGGAAATGGCGCCCGCAGCAGACCGGCCAGATGCCCTGGCAGCCGTGCCCACGGCCCAACCTCCGCTCTGCCCATCCAGCTTGAACGCCGCCGCGAGCGCCGCGAGCTGGCGCGCCTGCTCCTGCAGCGCGTTCGACGCGGCCGAGGTCTGCTCGACCAGCGCGGCGTTTTGCTGCGTGACGCTGTCGAGGTGCGTCACGGCCTGGTTGATCTGCGCGATGCCGCCCGATTGCTCGCGGCTCGCGGCAGCGATTTCGCCCACGATGTCGGACACGCGCTGTATGCCCGCGACGATCTCCTGCATGGTCTGGCCCGCCAAGCTGACTTGCTCATTGCCCGCGCCGACCTTTTCGACCGATTCGGAAATGAGCGCGCGCACCTCCTTGGCTGCCTCGGCGCTGCGGCCCGCCAGGTTGCGCACTTCACTCGCCACCACGGCAAAGCCACGCCCCTGCTCGCCCGCGCGCGCGGCCTCGACGGCAGCGTTGAGCGCGAGGATGTTGGTCTGGAACGCGATGCCGTCGATCACGCCGATGATGTCGGCAATCTTGCGCGAGGACGCATTGATGGAGTCCATGGTCTCCACCACCTGCGCGACGACCTGGCCGCCGCGCCGCGCCGCGTCGGTGGCCGAGGCGGCGAGCTGGCTCGCCTGCTGTGCGTTGTCGGCGTTGTGCTGCACGGTGCTCGCGAGCTCTTCGGTGGCTGCCGCCGTTTGTTCGAGCGAGCTCGCCTGCGCCTCGGTGCGGCTGGACAAGTCCAGCGTGCCCGCCGCGACCTGCGAGGCGGCGCTTGCCACCGCGTCCGAGCCGCTGCGCACCTGGCCGATCACGCCGCCGAGGTTGCGGCGCATGGTTTCCATATGGCGCAAAAGCACGCCGATTTCGTCCTTGCTTTCGTCATCCACCGCGTGCGTGAGGTCGTTACGCGCAATCGCACCGGCCACATCGCCCGCCTGGCGAAAGCCCGTGCGCAGCCGGCCAAGTGTCGATAAAGACAGATAGGACGCCGCACTTGCACCCAGCACGGTGGCCAGCGCAAAAACGATCAGCGCGATTTCATACCGATCCTGCGCGAGTTGTGCGGCCTTTTGCGCGCGCGCCACCTGGTAGTCGCGCAAGGCGCGCAGGGTTTGCTGCACCGCCTCGCCCTCGTTGCGCCCCGCGGCGAGGAACTTGGCCATGACCTGCGGGCTGAAATCGCCCGCGGCGATGGCGCGTGTGGCTTCGTCGAGCTTGTCGCGCCAGGCAGCGCGCGGGCCTTGCGTGGTCGCAAAAAGCTGTTGTTCCTGCGGGTCGCTGATACCTGCCTCCAGCGCTTTGATCTCCTCATTGGCTTTGGCGCGCGTCGCCGTGATGGCATCCAAGTGCACACTCAAGGGATGGTCATGCATCGCAGCCAGCGGGCTGTCCGGCGCATGCTGAAAAGCCAGCAGTACCTGCAAGCGGTTTTGCTCCGTATAGGCAATCGATTCCTCGGCAAGCAAAGCCCGCCGCATGGCCTGCTCGTGCACATCCTTGAGGCTGTCACGGGCATTCATCAGCCCCCATAGGCTCACGCCCAGCACCACAATAAAAGAAACCCAATAAACAGCGATAAAGGAGGCAAAACGGGTGGTGATGCGGATGTTGTTCAGCATGGTTTCTCAAACATGTTTTGACAAATTTTGCATTCTAGGCACGGTCTGCACCATGGGACTATCCCACAAAAACTTTTCCGTGGTTGTTCAGGAGGCGCGGGACGATGGCGCGGCGGTTGGCGGGGCCGTTTGGCTGCTGCCGAGAGCGCATGGGACAATCACCACCCCATGACGCCGCAGCAATACGTCCAGCACAAGGCCCTGGCCTCGGGCAGCAGTTTTTACTACGCTTTTTTGTTTTTGCCGCGGCCGCGGCGCGCGGCGATCACGGCGTTTTATGCGTTTTGCCGCGAGGTCGATGACGTGGTCGATGAGGTCTCGGACGCGGGCGTGGCGCAGACCAAGCTCGCGTGGTGGGAGGGCGAAGTCGCGCGCAGCTTCGCGGGCCAGCCCAGCCATCCGGTGATGCAGGCACTGCTGCCGCACTGCAGCGTGTATGGCATAGCACCGCGCCACTTGCAGGCCGTGATCGAGGGCTGCCGCATGGACCTGGAGCAAACGCGCTACCTCGACTTTGCGGGCCTGGCGCGCTACTGCCACCTCGTGGCCGGCGTGGTGGGCGAAGTGGCGGCGGGCATCTTCGGCCAGACTGAGGCGCGCACCACCGAATACGCGCACAAGCTGGGGCTGGCGCTGCAGCTCACGAACATCATCCGCGACGTGGGCGAAGACGCGCGGCGCGGGCGCATTTATTTGCCCGTGGCCGAGTTGCAGCAGTTCGACGTGAAGGCGCACGAGATTTTGCAGGGCCGATACTCGGAGCGCTTCACGGCGCTGATGCGCTTTCAGGCCGAGCGCGCCGCGCGCTGTTACGACGAGGCACTGGCGCTGCTGCCCGCGGCCGACCGCGCCGCGCAAAAGCCCGGCCTGATGATGGCCAGCATCTACCGCACGCTGCTGCGCGAGATCGCGCACGAAAACTTTCAAGTGCTGCACCAGCGCATCCAGCTCACGCCGCTGCGCAAGTTCTGGCTCGCCTGGAAGGTGCAGGCGCTCGGACGCATGTGAGCCCGATAGCAAAGCCCGTGCGCAGCAAAGTTGCCATCGTCGGAGCCGGCTGGGCCGGCATGGCCGCAGCGCTGGCCGCGGCGCAGGCCGGGCACGATGCTATTGTTTTAGAAGCTGCTCACGCAATTGGTGGAAGGGCTAGAGCCTTATTTGACCTGAAGAATCCGAAGCAACCCCTGGACAACGGTCAGCACATTTTGATCGGCGCCTACAGCGAATGCCTGCGCCTCATGCGCCTGGTGGGCGTGGCGCCCGAGTCCGCACTGCTGCGCTTGCCGCTTGCGCTGCGCTTTGTCGACGGCGGTGGCCTGCAGCTGCCCGATCTGCCGCCGCCCTGGGACGCGCTCGCGGGCATCGCCACGGCGCGCGGCTGGCACTGGCGCGACAAGTGGGCGCTGCTGCGCCTGGCCGCCGCGTGGCAGCGCAGCGGGTTTGCCTGCGCGCCGGGCGCCACGGTGGCGCAGTTGTGCGCGCAGCTGCCTGCGCGGCTGGTGGAGGACTTCATTGCGCCGCTGTGCGTGTCGGCGCTCAACACGCCTGTGCATGAAGCCAGCGGCGCAGTGTTTTTGCGCGTGCTGCACGACAGCCTATTCAGTGGGCGCGGCGGATCGCACCTGCTGCTGCCGCGTACCGACCTCGGCAGCCTGTTCCCCGAACCCGCGGCACGCTGGCTGCGCGCGCACGGCGGCGCACTGCACACGGGGCGGCACGTGCAGCGGCTCTCGCGCGAGGACGGAAGCGGCGAGCGCGGAGGGGCACCCGCGGGCTGGCGGATAGACGGCGAACGCTTCGACGCCGTGGTGCTGGCCACCTCGGCCAGCGCGGCGGCGCGGCTCGTGCATGCTTGTGCCGACACGGCGCCTACGGCTGAGCGCCCCCTGCTGCGCGCCTGGGCGGCCTGCGCGCAGGCGCTGCGCCACACGGCGATCGCCACCGTGTATGCGCAATGCGCCATGCCCGATCGCACGCGCACACAAAGCGACGACCCGCGCCCCAACGTGATGCCGCAGCCGCTGCTGGCCCTGCGCAGCAGCGCCACCCAGCCCGCGCAGTTCGTGTTCGACCGCGGCGCGCTCGGCGGCCCGCCGGGTTTGCTGGCTTTCGTCGTGAGCGCGGCAGACACGTCCGAAACCACGCGCGTTGAAATGGAAAGGCAGGTGCTCGCCCAAGCACACGCGCAGCTCGCACATCTTCTGCCCGGCCCGCTGCAAGCCGTGCAAACCGTGGTCGAAAAACGCGCCACCTTTGCCTGCACGCCCGCCTTGCAGCGCCCGCCCGCGTGCGTGCTATCAGGCTTGTGGGCCTGCGGTGACTACGTCGCGGGCCCCTACCCCGCAACGCTCGAAGGCGCGGTGCGCAGCGGCACGGCAGCGGGGCAACAAGCCGCGGCGTGGCTGGGTCAGCGCTGAAACCACCACTGAATGATGAACTTGGCCAAAAAGCCGACGAAGCCCAAGCCCAGGCCCAGAAACAGCACGAACGTGCCAAAGCGCCCCGCCTTGGACTCCCAGGCCAGGTGCCCGATGATGAACAGCATGAACAGGATGAACGCCGCCACCCCGTAGGTGAGGAAGAAGCTCGCGAGCTGCTCCTCGGTGAAACCAAAGATCACGCGCGCACCTCCTGCCCGCCGCATTCAGGGCCGCGTGCGGCGTCGGCCCAAGGGCCACGCGGCGGCAGGCTGGACGCATCGACCAAATCGCGGTACGCATGCCAGCTCGCATGCCCGAGCATGGGGATGACCGCGACCAGCCCCAGCATCAGTGAACCCAGCCCAAGCAGCGTAAAGCCCACGATCAGCACCGCCCAGAACGCCATGGGCCCCGGGTTGGCAACCACCACCTGCCAGCTCGTGAGCACGGCCTGCGGCAGGCTCGCGCGGCGGTCGAGCAGCAAGGGCATGGACACCACGCTGGAGGCAAAAATCGGCGCCGCGAGCAGGCTGCCAAGCGCCAGCCAGAGCGCAAACAGCGTGCCGTCGGGCGCGAGCACCACGTGGCGCATGAAGTCCATGGGCGTGCGTATGGGCACGGGCGCCTGCAAGGTGATGAGCGCCGCCGAAACCAGCACCCAGCCCGTGGCCGCGAGCGACAGCAACAGGCCAAAGCGCACCAGGCACCAGTAGCTGCCGTCCCACACGCCGCGGTGGCTGCGCTGCCAGCTCAACCAAGTGGCGCGCACGGTGGCAAAGTTGGCCGGCTCGCCACGCTCGAGCGCGCGGCTCAGCGCGTACAGGCTGGTCGCCAGCATGGGCGCGACGAGCAAAAACCCCGACAGCGCGCCGGCCAGCAGCCAAAAGCGGTCGTGCGCCACGGCCACGATGAGCGCGCCGAACAAAGCCAGCGCGAAGCCATGCGCAAAGCTCACCCAGCCCGCGCGCGCCATGTCGCGCCAGCCAAGCGCAAGCCAGTGCAGCGGCTGCATCCAGCCAATCGTGCGCACAGCGGGTAAAGGGGGTGGGTGGAACCAGAGCATGGCAACCTCATTGCAAACGGGGCAAAGAATCAGGGCAAAGCATCGCGGCGCACGGGCGCCAGCACGGGTGCGGATACGGACGCGAGCAGCCGGCACAGCGCCGTCAGGTCAGGCACGGTGGCGTGCGGCAGGTGCTCGGCGTCGTGCGGCCAGGGCGCACCGCTGCGGTTGAGCCACGCGGCCTGCATGCCCGCGCGCAGGGCGCCGAGTGCGTCCAGCGTAGCGTCGTCGCCCACGTGCAGCACGGCGGCGGGCGGCACGCCGAGCGCCTGCGCCGCGGCGTGAAAGATGCGCGCATCGGGCTTGGCCACGCCCACAGCGCCCGCGGCGATGGCCGCGCGAAAGTGCCGGCCCACGCCCGTGCGGTGCACGTCGGCGTTGCCGTTCGAGACCGCGACGACGGCAAAGCGCGCCGACAAGAATTCCAAGGCCGCGTGCGCATCGTCGTAGAGCTGCACGCGCTGGCGCGCCAGGTAGAACACCTCGAAGGCCGGCTCGGCCAGGGCCGGGTCGTCGCCCGCGGCCAGAAAAGCGCGGCGCAAGGTCTCGCGCCGCAGGCCGCCGAGGTCGTGGCGCAGGTCGGGGTGATCGTGCTCCACCTGCGCGCGCAAGGCCTGCACGGCCGCGGGGCGCGCGTGCAGCGCGGCCGTGGCCGGCGCGTGCTCGGCCAGCCAGTCACGCAGCGCCGCCTCGGCACCGGCGATCGTGGGCGCCACGGGCCAGAGGGTGTCGTCGAGATCGAGCGAGACGACGCGGATGCGGGAAGGGTCGAGGGCGGCAGGCATGGACGGGTGTGCTGAGGCAGGCGGAGGATAACGCAGCAGCCGGCGCAGCGAATCGCGTGGCGCTTTTGCCCTGCCCTGCCCGGCGCCATTGCCTGCGCAAGCGCTGCCCATAGCGCCACGCATAGCGCGTCCGCAAGCTGCGCTGGTGCAGCAGCTTCAGATTCGCTTCATGCCCGCGGCGTATCCTTTGCCTTGCCGTCAAGGATTCGCCATGAAAAACATCCAACGTCTGTACGCCGCCGTGCTGCTGATTTTGCTGACGCTGTGGCTCATTGCCGACCCGCTACTCGTGCAGCCCTACAGCTTTTTTGGCCTGCGCGGCTCGCTCGTGCAGGGCACGGGCATCGTAGCCCTGGGCGTAATGAGCGTGGGCATGATGCTTGCGCTGCGCCCCGTGCGCATAGAGCCCTTTCTGGGCGGGCTGGACAAGACCTACCGGCTACACAAGTGGCTGGGCATCACCGCGCTGGTGGTGGCCGTGCTGCACTGGCTCTGGGCCAAGGCGCCAAAATGGCTGGTCGGCTGGGGCCTGCTGGAGCGGCCCGCGCGCCAGCCGCAGCCCGAGCCGGCCAGCGAGCTGCTGCGCTGGATGCAGTCGCAGCGCCATCTGGCCGAATCGCTGGGCGAATGGGCGTTCTACGCCGCCGTGATCCTGATCGGGCTGGCGCTGGTCAAGCGCTTTCCGTACCGCTATTTCTACCAAACGCACCGGCTGATGGCCGTGGTCTATCTGGTGCTGGTGTTCCACGGCTTCATCCTGCTCGACGCGGGCTTCTGGCGCTCGCCGCTCGGGCCTGTGATGGCGCTGCTCATGGCGGGCGGCACGGTGGCCGCCTGCGTCTCGCTCCTGCACCGCGTGGGGCTGCGCCGCCAGGCCGTGGGCGAGGTGGCGCAGCTCGTGCGCCACACCGACAACCAGGTGCTGCAGGTGGCCATCCAACTCAAAGACCGCTGGGCCGGGCACGAGGCCGGGCAGTTTGCCTTCGTGACCTTCGACGACGCCGAGGGCGCGCACCCGTTCACCATCTCTTCGGCCTGGCGCGGCGACGGCCGGCTGGTGTTCCTCATCAAAGGCCTGGGCGACTACACCAGCAAGCTGCCCGACACCGTGCAGGTGGGTGACGTGGTCAAGGTCGAAGGGCCTTACGGGCGCTTCAAATTCGAGTGCAGCCACCCGCACCAGATCTGGGTGGCGGGCGGCATAGGCATCACGCCCTTCATCGCCAGGCTGCTGGCGCTGGCCGACGCGCCCGCGCTGCGCACCAAGACCATCGACCTGTTTTACAGCACCAGCGCGCCCGACGAGAACTTTTTGGCCAAACTGCGCCAGGCCGCAGCCGCCGCCCAGGTGCGGCTGCATATCTTGATCAGCCCACGCGACGGCCGGCTGGATGCCGAGCGCATCTGCCAGGCCGTGCCCGACTGGCAAAACGCCAGCATCTGGTTTTGTGGCCCGGCGGGCTTCGGCGCAGCGCTGCGCAGCGGCTTCACGGCGCGCGGGCTTGCGCCCGAGGACTTCCACCAGGAATTGTTCGAGCTGCGCTGAGCACTACTCAGCCCAGGCCCAAGCAGCACAAGGCCATTGCGCGCCCGGCGGCCGGGCCCAGCGCGCCATGTCACAAAATACCCGCATGGCACGCTTTCAACCCGAACCCGCTTACACCCACGGCCAGCCCGCGCGCACGGCCGTTTTGCTGTGCAACCTCGGCACGCCCGACGCACCCACGGCACCCGCGGTGCGGCGCTACCTCGCGCAATTTTTGAGCGACCCGCGCGTGGTCGAGATTCCGCGCTTAGTCTGGTGGCCCATCCTGCACGGCATCATCCTGCGCACGCGGCCCGCCAAGTCGGCCGCCAAATACGCGAGCATCTCGGACGCCCGAAGGCTCGCCGCTGCGCGTGTGGTCGCACAAGCAGGCCACGCTGCTGCGCGGCTGGCTCGGCGAGCGCGGCAGCCAGGTGCTGGTGCACGCGGCGATGCGCTACGGCAATCCGTCGATTGCCAGCGCGCTCGACGCACTCAAGGCCGAGGGCGCCACGCGCATCCTGATTTTGCCGCTGTACCCGCAGTACGCGGGCAGCACCACGGCCAGCGTGTTCGACGCCGTGCACGCCTGGGCCGCGCGCACGCGCTGGGTGCCCGAGCTGCGCCTGGTGCAGCACTACCACGACCACCCCGCCTACATCGAAGCACTCGCGCGCCAGGTCGAGGCGCACTGGAAAAGCCAGGGCCGCGGCGAAAAACTGGTGCTCAGCTTTCATGGCGTGCCCGAGCGCACGCTGCACCTGGGCGACCCTTATCACTGCGAAGCGCGCAAGACCGCGCGGCTGCTCGCCGAGCGGCTCGGGCTGAACGCCCAGCAGTGCCAAGTCACCTTCCAGTCGCGCTTTGGCCGCGCGCGCTGGCTCGAACCCGCCACCGAGCCCACGCTGATCGCGCTCGCGCAAGGCGGCCTGCGCCGCGTCGATGTGCTGTGCCCAGGCTTTACCAGCGACTGCCTCGAGACGCTCGAAGAAATCAACCAGGAAGCGCGCGCCGCCTTCTTGCAGGCCGGCGGCCAGGAGTTTCACTACATTCCCTGCCTCAACGACAGCCCGGCCTGGATCGCCGCACTCGGCCAGATCACCGAGCAGCACCTGAGCGGCTGGCCCACGCAAACCGCCAGCGCCGAACAGCAAGCCCAGGCCCGCGCGCATGCCATCGCCGGCGGCGCGCCCGAGGGGGTTTGCGCTGCAAAACCTTGAGAAGCGGCCTGATTGCTAATTTATTGATAGCTGCTTGCGCTTGATATATAAGCGCTACAAGCCGATTTCTTCATAATTTCTTACGCCCTGCCGCCCCGCAGCCGGCCCCATCTCCATGACCACCCGCCTCCTCACCCCCCACGAACTGCGCCTGCGCATCGCCCCCGAGTCGCTTGGCTTTGCGAGCACTGCCGAGTTGCAAGACCAGCCCCTGCCCTGGATCGGCCAGGAGCGGGCACGGGCGGCGGCGGTGTTTGGGCTGGCGATGGAGCAGCCCGACTACCACCTGTTCGTGCTGGGCGAGACGGGCAGCGGGCGCAGCACCTTGCTGCGCCAGGCCATGCAGGACGCGGCGGCCAAGCGCCCGGTGCCGCCCGACTTGTGCTATTTGCACGACTTCGACGCGCCCGAGCATCCGCGCGCGCTGCGCCTGCCTGCGGGACAGGGGCGGCAGCTGCGCCAGGCCATGGCCGAGCTGACCAAGGCACTGCAGAGCGAAATCCCCAAGCGCCTCGCGGCGCCCGACTACAAGGCCGAGGTGGAACGCATCGAGCGCGACTGGCACGCGCAGGAGGCGCAGGCTTTTGCCGCGCTCGATGCGTTTGCCGAGGCGCGCCACTTTCGCCTCACGCGCGAGGACGGGCGCATGGTGTTCACGCTGCTGGGCGCGCGCGGCCAGCCGCTCACCGAGGACGAGGCCCATGCCATGCCGCGCGAGCGCCGCGCCGCGATCGAGGCCGCAGAGCAGGAGCTGCGCGCGGAGATCGCGCGCTTTCTCGACGCCATGCGCCCGCTCGAACAAGCACGCGACGAGGCCCTGGCAAAGCTGCGGCGCCAGACCATCGCGCCTTTGGTCGAGCGCCACCTGCAAGACATACGGCGCGACCTCCAAAAGCAGATCAAGGACGCCGTCAAGCTCAGCCGCTGGTTCGACCAGATTGCGCGCGAAATACTCGACAAACTCGACCTGTTCGAGCCAGCGCAAGCGGGCGCCGAACTCGGCAGCACCGAGGAAGAGCGCAAGGCCGCGCTCGAAGACCTGCTCGCGCGCTGCCGCGTGAACCTTGCCGTGGACAACGCAGGCCGCAGTGGCGCGCCCGTGATCGTCGAAGACAACCCGCAGTTGCGCAGCCTGTTTGGCAGCATCGAATACCAGGCCGAATCGGAGATGCTGGTGGCTGACTTTTCCAACATCCGCGCAGGCAGCCTGCTGCAGGCGCACGGCGGCTTTTTGCTGCTGCACCTGCGCGACCTGCTCGGCGACGAGGGCCTGTGGGAGCGGCTGCGCCGCTTTTTGCGCAGCAGCCGCCTGCAGATCGAGGAAGGCGGCGCCACCGTGCCCGGCCCGCTGGTGGCGATTGCGCTGCAGCCCGAGGCTGTGGACGTGGAGGTGAAGATCGTGCTGATCGGCTCGGTCGAGGAGTATTACGCGCTGCAAGAGGGCGACACCGAGACCTCCCGCCGCTTTCGCGTCAAGGTGGACTTTGCCGAGCGCTTTGCCGCCACGCCCGAAACCTACCGCGCGAGCAGCATCTTCATCGCGCGCAGCTGCCAAAAGCGCGGCCTGCCGCACTTTGGCGCGCCGGCCGTGGCGCTGCTGCTCGAACAAAGCCACCGCGAGGCCGAAGACCAGCGCTACCAGAGCGCGCTGTTTGCGCACACCGAGGCGTTGGTGCTCGAAAGCGCGGCACTGTGCCGCGCGCGGGGTGCCAATCTGGTTACACCGCCCGACGTGCTTGCCGCGCTGCAGGCGCGCACGCTGCGCCACAACTACCCCGAGCAGCAGATGCACGAGTCGATCGCCGACGGCGAGCGCCTCATCAGCATGCAGGGCACGGCGCTGGGGCAGATCAACGCGCTCACGCAGATCGACCTGGGCGACTACCGCTTCGGCTTTCCGGTGCGCATCACGGCGCGCACCTACGCGGGCCATGAGGGGCTGCTGAACATCGAGCGCGAGGTGGACATGTCCGGCCCCATCCACGACAAGGGCGTGCTGATCCTGCACAGCTACCTGATGGCGCTGTTCAGCCACATGGCGCCGCTCGCGCTGCACGCCTCCATCGTGTTCGAGCAGGAATACGGCGGCATCGAGGGCGACTCGGCCTCGTGCGCCGAGCTGTACGCGCTGCTGTCGGCGCTCTCCGGCCTGCCGCTGCGCCAGGGCATTGCCGTGACGGGCGCGCTCAACCAGCGCGGCGAAGTGCTGCCCGTGGGCGGCATCAACGAAAAGATCGAGGGCTGGTTTCGCACCTGCGCGCACGCCGGGCTCGACGGCACGCAGGGCGTGCTGATCCCGGCGCGCAACCAGCCCCACCTGATGCTCGACCAAGAAGTGCTGCAGGCCGTGGAGCGCGGACAGTTCCACATCCACACCGTGGAGCACGTGAGCGCCGGCATCGCGCTGCTGACCGGCGCGCCCTCCGGCATGGAGCCGGGCGGTGCTGCCTCCGTGCTCGCGCGGGCCGAGCAGACCTTGCTGGCCTACCGGCGCGCCTGCCGCCAGGCCATGGCGGCACTGCGGCCGCGGCGGGGCTCTGGGCGAACCACTGCGAACACAGCCCTTCAAATATTCAAGCCAAAACCGCCAAAAACCCAGAATTAGCGTGCGCTGCAAGCTATTTTATTAATAGCTTTCAGCTCGCAGCCGCCAGCGCAAAAATCATGCTTGCCGCACAATTCAACCCAGATTGCTCATTAGGACGCGGGACGATGGCGAGGCGGCTGGCGTGGCAGTTTGGTCGCGGGCGAGAAGTCCATGGCCGGTGCCATGGACGCCGAAACCGCGGCCAAAATGACCGTCAGGCGTCCGCCAGCGCCCGCGTAGGTGCGAAGCACCGCCTAATGGACAATCTGGGTTCGAAACACACCGCTGCGCCTCGCAGCCAGGGCTTGGGTCTTTCCGGGCCTTGCGGCTGCCGGCGCGCCACATGGCAATTTGTCGCGTGTGATGCCTTGGGGCGGCTGGCCTGCCGCCTTTTTGCCCACCCGTCCCCAGCGTTTTCCTGCACCACGGTTTTCGCCTTGGCGCAGCACGCGTTGCGGCGACACCGCGCTGGCGAGCGGCGTCGCGCCCGAATTGCCTGCCCTTCATTGTCCGACCTGAAAGCCTTTGTCATGCCTTTGAGCCCTCCTTCCTGCCCCCGTACCCTGCAACACACCCGCACCGTCGTCTATCGCGGCTACCTGCGCGAAGACGGTCTGTGGGACATCGAAGGCGAGCTGCAGGACGTCAAGCCCATCGCCACGCGCAACCTGCGCACGGGTGGCATGCGCCCTGCCGGCACGCCCATACACCACATGTGGCTGCGCGTGACGGTGAACAACCAACTGGTCGTGCAGGCCATCGAAACTTCCATGGACAGCGTGCCGGTCGCCGAATGTCCGCAAGCCGCCGCGGCGCTGCAGAAGATGGTCGGCTGCAGCATGGGACGCGGCTGGCGCCAGGCGATCCAGCACAACCTTGGTGGCGTGGCCAGCTGCACGCACCTGCGCGAGCTGCTGTTCAACCTCGCCACGGCCACCTTCCAGAGTTTTGGCGAGAGCTTTGCCACCACCCACCCCGACGAGCCACCGCGCTACCTCGACCAGTGCGTGGGCTGGGACCGCCGCGGCAGCACCGTGCGCGAGCACTTCCCGCGCTTTTACATCCAACCCGAGGCGACGGCACCAGCAACCGCGCAAGAGCACACCGGGGACGCTGCCGCAGCAGCTGCACAGCCGTGAGACCCGGGGCTGACTGCGGCAGCGGCAATGCGTGAACAGCGCAGCTTGCTCAGCGCTGCAAATCTGCCGTGAGCTCGCGCAAGGCGGCTTCGTCGAGCGTTTCGCGCTTGAGCAGTTCGTGCGCGCAGCGCTCGAGCACGGGGCGGTTGCGCGTGAGGATGTCGGTGGCCGCATCGAACGCCTGCATCACGATGGCGCGGATCGCCTCGTCGATCTGCTGCAGGGTCGCCTGGCTGGCCTGCGGGCCGCTAGGGCCGTATTGCGGCAGGTCGAGGAACTGCGCGCGCGGCGGCTCCCAGGCGACGTAGCCGAGCGATTCGACCATGCCGTAGCGCGTGACCATGTCGCGCGCGATGTCGGTGGCCTTGGCAAGGTCATCAGAGGCGCCCGTGGAGAGCTGCCCGAACACCAGCTTTTCTGCCGCGCGCCCGCCCAGCAGCACCGAAATCTTGTGCTCGAGCTCGGGCCGCGTCATCAAAAAGCGGTCTTCCGTGGGCCGCTGCAGGGTATAGCCCAATGCGCCTATGCCGCGCGGGATGATGGATACCTTGTGGATGGCCTGGTCACGCACGAGCGCCAGCGACACCAGTGCATGGCCCATTTCGTGCCAGGCGACGATCTCGCGCTCGTGCGGATTGAGCACGCGGTTTTTCTTCTCGAGCCCGGCGACGATGCGCTCGATCGCGGCCGTGAAGTCGGCCAGCGTGACGAGCTCGGCGCCGCGCCGCGTCGCACACAAGGCAGCCTCGTTGCACAGATTGGCCAGGTCGGCGCCCGAAAAGCCCGTGGTCAGCGCCGCCACCTGCTCGAGGTCCAGCGCCGGATCGAGCTTGATCTTGCGCACGTGCACCTGGAGGATTTGCACGCGCCCGTTCTTGTCGGGCCGATCCACGAGCACCTGGCGGTCGAAGCGGCCCGCGCGCAGCAGCGCCGGGTCGAGTATCTCGGGGCGGTTGGTCGCGGCCAGCAGCACCAGGCCCGAGGAGCTGTCGAAGCCGTCGAGCTCCACGAGCAGCTGGTTCAGCGTCTGCTCGCGCTCGTCGTGCCCGCCCACGAGGCCCGCGGCGCCGCGCGCGCGCCCCAGCGCGTCGAGCTCGTCGATGAAGATGATGGCCGGCGCCTTGGCCCGCCCCTGCTCGAACAGGTCGCGCACGCGCGCCGCGCCCACGCCCACGAACATCTCGACGAATTCCGAGCCCGAGATCGAAAAAAACGGCACCCCAGCTTCGCCTGCGACGGCCTTGGCGAGCAGCGTCTTGCCCGTGCCCGGCGGGCCCACGAGCAAAATGCCCTTGGGCAGGCGCGCGCCCAGCCGCCCGTAGCCCTTGGGGTCTTTGAGAAAAGCGACGACCTCCTGCAACTCCGCCTTGGCCTCATCGACGCCGGCCACGTCGGAAAAATGCACGCCCGTATCCTGCTCCACATACACCTTGGCGCGGCTCTTGCCTATGCTCATGAAGCCGCCCATGCCGCCCTGCTTCTCGGCGATGCGCCGGAACACGAAGTACCACAGCGCCAGAAACACCGCCGCGGGCGCGACCCAGCCGATGATGTCGCGCAGCAGCGTGCTCTCGACCACGCGCGTGTAGGGCACGTCGTACTTCGACAGGCGCTCAGCAAGGTCGGGCTCGACGCGCGTGGCCACGAGCACCGTCTTGCCGTTCGCTTCGGGTTGCTTGAGCCGGCCCGTGAGCGTGCGCTCGCCAATCACCACCTCGGCCACCTTGCCGTCGGCGAGCGCCTTTTCGAATTCGCTGTACGGCACGGGCTCGATCTGGCGCGTCTGCCAGATCGACTGCAGCGCGAACATGGCCAACAGGGCGATCAGCCAATACGTCGCGTTCCAGCGTTGTTTGGAATCCATGATCCGCTCCTCTTTTTGGTTTTTCGCCCCGAAAAACTGGGGGCCGGTCATCGTAACTGCAAGACCAGTCGCCCCGGATGACATCCCTCGCGCCGGCTTGGGCCACGGTATGGCAAAGCTTACTGCTTGCCACGGCTGCGGCAAGCCCTTACATCGACGCAAAACGTAAGGAATCACCATGTCCGAAGCCACCCTCACCAGCAAAGGCCAGGCCACCATCCCGGCCGACATCCGGCGCTCCCTGGGTGTGGGCGCCCAAGACCGCATCAGCTTCACCCCCATGCCAGACGGCACGGTAATGCTCAGAGCAAAAACCAAGTCTCTGCAGGAACTCCAAGGCATGCTCCAAGCGCCCTCGGGCGTACACGTGTCCATAGAGGACATGCGCCTGGATCAGCACACTGGTAACGCCTGATGGCTGCGCTGGACACCAACGTCATAGTGCGCTGGCTGGTCAAGGACGATGCCGCGCAAACCGCCCGCGTGCAGACGCTGCTGGATGCGCGCCTGCGCGGGCAACAAACGCTGTTCGTTCCCGTCACCGTCGCCAGCCGCCAGCCGCCAGCCGCCAGCCGCCTCGCTATCATCCCACGTCCCAATGAACAATCTGGGTTTGACCGGCTTACGCCAAACGCTTCACCTCCACCGCCCCTCACAACACCACCCATGACAGCTCCCACCACGATCCAGCTCATCGGCGCTGTGCTATTCGGCCTGGCCGTGCTGCACACGTTTTCGACCAAGCTCTTCGAGCACCTTGCGCACACGCAGCCGCGGCATGCGGGCATCTGGCATCTGCTCGGTGAGGTCGAGGTGGTGTTCGGCTTCTGGGCCATGGTGTTGATGCTGTGCATGTATGCCCTGCTGGGCACGCACGAGGCCACGGCCTACCTGGAGTCGCGCAATTTCACCGAGTCCATGTTCGTTTTTGCCATCATGGTGATCGCGGGCACGCGGCCGGTGCTGGAGTTGGCCGGGGTCAGCGTGCGTCTGGTGGCGCGCTTTTTGCCGCTGCCGGACGGCATGGCGATGTATTTCCTCGTGCTCGCCTTCGTGCCGCTGCTGGGCTCGTTCATCACCGAGCCCGCCGCCATGACCCTGGCCGCGCTAATGCTGCGCGACCTGCTGTTTTCACGCCAGGTGTCGTCCAAGCTGAAATACGTCACGGTGGGCGTGCTGTTCGTGAACGTCTCCATCGGCGGCACGCTCACGCCGTTTGCGGCGCCGCCCGTGCTCATGGTGGCCACGACCTGGAACTGGGACTTGTGGTTCATGCTGGGCCATTTTGGCTGGAAAGCGGCGCTGGCCGTGGTGTTCAACGCGGCCTCGGCGATGCTGCTGTTTCGCAACGAAGTCGCCCACATGTCCGCCAAACCTGCGCGCAAGCAAGCCCGTGTGCCGCTGTCCGTGGTGCTCGTGCATTTGCTGTTTCTGGCGCTGGTAGTGGTGCTTGCGCACCACCCGACGGTCTTCATGGGCCTGTTTCTGTTCTTTCTGGGCTTTACTGCGGCTTACCCGCAGCACCAAAACCCGCTGATCCTGCGTGAGGCCCTGCTCGTGGCCTTTTTCCTCGCGGGGCTGGTGGTGCTGGGCGGCTTGCAACAATGGTGGCTGCAGCCCGTGCTCACAAGCCTGGACTCGCACACTGTGTTCTTCGCGGCAACGGCGCTCACGGCCATCACCGACAACGCCGCACTGACTTACCTGGCCACCCTGGTCGAAGGGCTGAGCCCGGACTTCAAAATCTCGCTGGTCGCCGGGGCTGTCACAGGCGGCGGCCTGACGCTGATTGCCAACGCCCCCAACCCCGCGGGCGCCGCCATCCTCAAGGAAAAGTTTGCCGACAACGCCATCCATCCGCTGGGCCTGCTGATCGCCGCGCTGCCGCCCACGCTCGTGGCCGTGCTGGCGTTCCAGGTGCTGTGATCCTCGTCCAAACGGTCATTGGCCGTGCGAAAACTGCAGCACGGCGTTGAGCAGGTACAAGCCGAGCAGCGCGATGCTGGCCCAGCTGCCCAGGTGCAGCACACGCGAGACGGGTCGGTAAGCCAGCGCCACCACTACGGCACCGCTCATCACGCAGGCGCAGAGAGCGGACAACACATGGATGGGCGCCACGTGCAAATACAGCACCCCGGGGCGGAAGGCGATGTCGTCTATGGCCAGAATCAAAATGTCGAACAGATTGCTGCCCAGCAGGTTGCCCACGGCCAGGTCGATGGCGCCTATGCGCACGGCCCCCCAGGTGGTGGCAAGCTCCGGCACCGAGGTAGCCAGCGCCACGAACAAGGTGCCCACGAAAGAATCCGACCAGCCCATGATCCGCGCCAGCTCCACGCCGATCAAGGGCAGCCAGATGCCGCTGCCGACGATCACCATGGCCGCCAGCGCATAGCCGGTCAACGCCACCTTGAGGGATACGGCGGGGCGCTGCGCCTCGGCCGCAGGGCGATCGCGCTGCTCTGCGAGGTACATGGTGCGCATGGCCAGGGCATACAGTGCCAGCAGCACCAGACTGCCCCAACTGACGTGGCCCACGCTGGGCAGAAAGCCTAGGGTACTGGCCAGCATCACCAGCGCCGCCATGGCCAGCAGGATGGCGCCAAACCCCGCCGACAAAATGTGCCCGCTGCTGGCCACGGCGTACACGGCGCCGCGGCGATAGACCACATCCACCAGCGCCAGGATGGCCAGGTTGAACACACAGCTGCCCAGGACGTCGCCGACCGCCATGTTGGGAGATTGCGCCACCGTGACGGCGCTCAGGCCCGTCACCAGCTCCGGCAGCGAGGTGACGGTGCCCACCAGAACCACGCCCACCCAGCTGCGCGACAGCCCCGTCCACGCCGCGATCGCATCGCCATAGCGGATCAGACGCACACCCGCAAAGCCGATCACGGCGACGCAAAACGCAAATTGCAGCCACACTTCCAACCATGCAGGCATGACTTCTCCTCTCTCGGCCAATGCCGGGGAAGTTTAGGACCTGCGCTCTTGCCTGACCAATTCGCTTGCCCATGCGCGCGGCAGCACGCTCCGAATCCGCATCGAATTCGGACTTCATGCAGTGATCAAGCGCGTCGTCAGCTACGCATTCAATAGTGCACCACGCAGACCGCCATGAGACTGCGCTGCACCGGCGCACAGCTACCGCTTGTGCACGCCAAGGCAGCATAGGCAGCGCCGCGCCCCGGCAGCGGGGGTCTAAGATATGCAGCTTTGCTTTCAGCGCCGCCCATGACCCCAGCCATCGAATTTGCCCCCGGCCTCACCGTGCGCGGCATTCAGCCACCGCTGCGTCTGGCGGACTACAGGCTCATCGCCTTTGACATGGATTCGACGCTGATCAACATCGAATGCGTGGACGAGATCGCCGACGCCGTGGGCCGCAAGGCCGAGGTCGCCGCGATCACCGAAGCAGCCATGCGCGGCGAGATCGCCGACTTCAAGGAGAGCCTGCGCCGGCGCGTGGCCCTGCTGCGCGGCGTGCGCGTGGCCGACATGGAGCGCATCTATGCCGAGCGCCTGCGCCTGAACCCCGGCGCGCAGGCGCTCATCGCCGCCGCCAGGGCCGCAGGGCTCAAAACCCTGCTGGTGTCGGGCGGCTTCACCTTTTTCGCCGAGCGCGTGGCTGCACGGCTGGGCATGGACTTTGTGCGCGCCAACGTGCTGGAGGTCGAGGATGGCCAACTCACGGGGCGCATGGTCGATCAGCCCTGGGGCGACATCGTCGATGGCGCGATGAAGCGCGACACCCTGCTGGCCACCTGCACGCAACTGGGCTGCACGGGCACGCAGGCCATCGCCGTGGGCGACGGCGCGAACGACCTGCCCATGATGGCCGCCGCGGGCCTGGCCGTGGCCTACCACGCCAAACCCGTGGTGCGCGCACAGGCCCATGTGGCCATCGACGAGGGCGGGCTGGACCGGCTGCTCGAAGTCGTGCGGCCTTGAATTACTCTCGTTTTGATAGCTGCCAGCGCTTGTCCATAAATCGTTAGAGGCCAATTTACCCAGATTGTTCATTAGGACGTGGGATGATGGCGAGGCGGGTGGCGAGGCAGTTTGGTCGCGGCTGAGAAGCCCATGGCCGGTGCCATGGGCGCCGAAGCAGCGGCCAAAATGACCGTCAGCCGTCCGCCAGCGCCCGCGTAGGTGCGCAGCACCGCCTCATGGACAATCTGGGTTTAATTCAAATTTTCAGCAGCGCAAACATCTGCCGTCAACCCTGCCACGCCGGCCCCATCCGTGAACGGCATCGGCAACGCCGTCGATGTCAAGCGGGTTATCGACGCCAGACATCCATAATGCTATATCGCTGCGACAGCTTTTTTTATCCAGTCCGAAACGAGGAAGCAGCATGAGCAAGATCAAGGTCAAAAACCCCGTCGTTGAACTCGATGGCGACGAAATGACGCGCATCATCTGGCAGATGATCCGCGAAAAACTGATCCTTCCCTATCTGGACGTGGATTTGAAATATTATGATCTTGGCATGGAGAATCGCGACGCCACCAATGATCAGGTCACCATTGATTCGGCCGAGGCGATAAAGAAATATGGCGTGGGCGTAAAATGCGCCACCATCACCCCGGACGAGGAACGGGTGAAGGAATTCGGCCTGAAAAAAATGTGGAAATCGCCCAACGGCACCATCCGCAACATTCTGGGCGGCACGGTATTCCGTGAACCGATCATCATGCAGAATGTGCCGCGCCTGGTGCCGGGCTGGACCCAGCCCATCGTGATCGGCCGTCATGCGTTTGGCGATCAGTACAAGGCGACGGATTTTGTCGTGCCAGGGCCGGGCAAACTGACCATGACCTTTACGCCGGATGATGGCGGCAAGCCGGTGCAGTATGAGGTGTTTGATTTCCCCGGCGGCGGCGTCGCCATGGGCATGTACAATCTGGATGAATCGATCCGCGATTTCGCGCATGCCTGCCTGAATTACGGGTTGCAGCGCAAATGGCCGGTCTATCTGTCCACCAAGAACACGATTCTCAAGGCCTATGACGGGCGCTTCAAGGATCTGTTCCAGGAAGTGTTCGATAGTCATTATGCGGATGGTTTCAAGAAAGCCGGCATTATTTACGAACACCGGCTGATCGACGACATGGTTGCGGCCGCGATGAAATGGAGCGGCGGCTTCGTGTGGGCCTGCAAGAATTATGACGGTG
>CAVPUD010000119.1:0-4411 GCA_963708545.1 uncultured beta proteobacterium
ATCAACTGATGGCGCTGGCCGCTGGGGCTAAAACGCAAAAAATGAAGTTTGGTCATCATGGCGCCAACCATCCGGTTAAAGACCTTGAATCGGGGAAGGTGCTCATTACCAGTCAAAATCACGGGTTCATGGTGGATATATCCACTTTACCGGCAGAAGTTACTGTGACGCACGTCTCATTATTTGATGGCAGTCTGCAAGGCATGAAGTGGATTGATCGGCCCGCCTTTTGTTTTCAGGGACACCCAGAAGCCAGCCCCGGGCCACACGATGTGGGGTATCTCTTTGATCGTTTCATTTCCTTGATGGCTGAATATAACAAGACGCAAAAAACGCACTATGCCTAAGCGCACCGACATTAAAAGTATTCTTATCATTGGCGCCGGCCCGATCATCATTGGTCAGGCTTGCGAGTTTGACGCGTGCGCGGGCCGCGTCTTGCCGATGAAGTGGCTGTGCTTGGAGAGGCCGTGCGCGCGCAGCGTCTGCATGACGGCGTCGCGCTCGGCCGTGCGCACCTGCAGCACCACGCCCAGCTCTTCATTGAACAGCGCCTTGAGCGTGCGCTCCTCGCGCCGCGCGCTGACCTGGCTGGCCCAGTTTTTCGCGTCGCCGTAATCGGCGCGGCTGTCGCTGATGCCGTCGCCTTCGGTGATGAGCAGATCGACGTTGAGCGCCACGCCCACTTTGCCGGCAAAGGCCATTTCGGCTACGCAGGCGAGCAGCCCGCCGTCGCTGCGGTCGTGGTAGGCGAGGAGCTTGCCCTCGGCGCGCAGCTGGTTCACGGCGGCCACGAGGCGCACCAGGTCTTGCGGGTCGTCGAGGTCGGGGACGCCGTCTTTCTCGGGGCAACCGCTTGGGCCTGGGAGCCTGTCGGACTTTGGAATCGTCGGCTGCGAATGCGCCGCAGCGGCCCATTTTTTACCGTCTTCTTGCCCCATAGCACCACTATGGGGCTGCGAATCCGGCAAAAACTGGTCTCGCCGGGGCGCATTCTCACTTTCGACGCCCAAAGCCCGACAGGCTCCTAGCGTCTGCGCGAGGATGCTGCCGGCCATGCGGCACTGGCCGTGGCCCAGGTCGATCAGCACCAGCGTGGTGTCGGGCTCGTCGCGGTCGAGTTGCGGCGTGAGCGTGCTGCGCACGTCGGTGAGCGTGGCAAAGGCGCTCACGATCAGGCTCACGGGCGAGGTGACTTTGCGCAGCGTGCCGTCCGCGCCTTGCCACTGCGTGCGCATCGAGAGGCTGTCCTTGCCCACGGGGATGGAGATGCCCAGCGCCGGGCACAGCTCCAGCCCCACGGCGCGCACGGTGGCGTAAAGGTCAGCGTCCTCGCCCGGCTCGCCGCACGCGGCCATCCAGTTTGCGCTGAGCTTGACGCGCGGCAGCTCTATGGGCGCGGCGAGCAGGTTGGTGATGGCCTCGGCCACGGCCATGCGGCCCGAGGCCGGCGCGTCGAGCGCGGCCAGCGGCGTGCGCTCGCCCATGGCCATGGCCTCGCCAGCAAAGCCGCTGAAGTCCGCGAGCGTCACGGCGCAGTCGGCCACGGGCACCTGCCAAGGGCCGACCATTTGGTCGCGGTGCGTGAGGCCGCCCACGCTGCGGTCGCCGATGGTGACCAGAAAGCGCTTGCTTGCCACCGTGGGGTGGCTCAGCACGTCGATCACCGCCTGCTGCAGCGGCACGCCGGTCAGGTCGAGAGGGGTGCCGCTGCGGCGCACGCTGGTCACGTTGCGCTGCATCTTGGGCGGCTTGCCCAGCAGCACGTCCAGGGGCATGTGCACGGGCTCGTGCTGCGGGTCGCGTGGCGTGGCGCTCGGCGCGGCGCTGTCTTCGACGACGAGCTCGCGCGCCTCGGTGGCCACGCCGACCACGGCAAAGGGGCAGCGCTCGCGCGCGCACAGCTGCTCGAATGCGGCGAGCGAGGCGGGCGCGATCGCGAGCACGTAGCGCTCCTGGCTTTCGTTGCACCAGATTTCCTTGGGTGCGAGCCCCGACTCTTCGAGCGGGATGGCGCGCAGGTCGAAGCGCGCACCGCGCCCGGCGTCGTTGACGAGCTCTGGGAAGGCGTTGGAGAGCCCGCCCGCGCCCACGTCGTGGATCGCCAAGATGGGGTTGGCTGCGCCGAGCGCCTGGCAGGCGTTGATGACCTCTTGCGCGCGGCGCTGGATTTCAGGGTTGCCGCGCTGCACCGAGTCGAAGTCGAGCTGCGCGGCGTTGGTGCCGCTTGCGAGCGACGAGGCCGCGCCGCCGCCCATGCCTATGCGCATGCCGGGCCCGCCCAGTTGCACGAGCAGCGTGCCCGCAGGGAAGGCAATCTTGTGCGTGAGCCGCGCGTCTATGCTGCCCAGGCCGCCCGCGATCATGATGGGTTTGTGGTAGCCGCGCTGCACCTCGCCCACGCGCTGCTCGTATTCGCGAAAGTACCCGGCCAGGTTGGGGCGGCCGAACTCGTTGTTGAAGGCCGCGCCGCCCAGCGGCCCCTCGGTCATGATCTGCAAAGGGCTGGCCATGTGCGCGGGCTTGCCGCCGGGCTGGTCGGCCAGGCCGCCCCAGAGCTTGCCCACGGAAAAGCCCGTGAGCCCCGCCTTGGGGCGCGCGCCGCGGCCCGTGGCGCCCTCGTCGCGGATCTCGCCGCCCGCGCCGGTGGCCGCGCCCGGAAAAGGGCTGATCGCCGTGGGGTGATTGTGCGTTTCCACCTTCATCAGCACATGGCGCAGGGCGCTTTCCTTTTGATAGCTGATTGCGCTTGATGTACCTAGGCTAGAGGCCGATTTGGCTTCAAAAACCTCGACGGTGGTGCCCTCCATCACCGCGGCGTTGTCGCTGTAGGCCACGATGGTGTGCTGCGGCGCCTGGCGGTGCGTGTGGCGGATCATGGCAAACAGGCTGTGCTCCTGTGCCACGCCGTCGATGGTGAATTCGGCGTTGAAAATCTTGTGCCGGCAATGTTCGCTGTTGGCCTGCGCGAACATCATCAGCTCCACGTCGGTGGGGTTGCGCGCGAGGCGCCTGAAGGCATCGAGCAGATAGTCGATCTCATCATCGGCCAGCGCGAGGCCCCAGTTGCGGTTGGCCGCTTCGAGCGCGGCTCGCCCGCGCCCCAGCACATCGACATGCGCGAGCGGCTCGGGCTGCAGCGGGCTGAACAGCGCCTTGGCCTCGTCGCAGCTCGCGAGCACCGACTCGGTCATGCGGTCGTGCAGGAGCGCGGCGATGCGCTCGTGCTGCTCGGGCGAGACTTGCGGCGCCTTGCCGAACAAGCCCGCGTCGAACTGCAGGTGGTATTCGGTCACGCGCTCGATGCGGTGCACGGGCAGGCCGCAGTTGCGCGCAATGTCCGTCGCCTTGGACGCCCAGGGCGAGACGGTGCCCAGGCGCGGCGTGACGACGAGCACGAGCTCGGCGCCGCTGCCGGCGGCCGGCGCATACGGCTCGCCGTATTCGAGCAGCGCGGCCAAGCGCTGTTGCAACGCGGGCGTGGGCGGCTCGTGCGTGGCGACGAGGTGCACGAAGCGCGCGCGGATGCCGCTGATTTTGGGGTGCACGGCGGCCAGCGCCTGCGCAAGCTGTTGGGCACGAAAGGGACGGAGGGCATTGCCCCCGGCAAACTGGGTCAGGTGCAAGGTCACGGTAGCGGCCTGGTCGAAGGGATGGGGCGCGATGCCGCGCTGGCGGCGGTCATGCAAGGGCGAAATGCCAAGAGGGCAGGGCGGCGATTTTACCGAGCGCCTTTGCACGGCCTGCGTGCAGGGTCCGCGCGCTGTAAGTCCATCGCCATGCGGCGCTGCTTCGTATGGCGCCAGCCCCGGCAGGGTCAAAAGCCCGATGGGATAATCATCTATATGAGCATCACCATCAAATCCGCCGAGGACATCGAGGGCATGCGCGAGGCCTGCCGCCTCGCGGCCGAAGTGTTGGACGCCATCGCCCCGCACATCCGCCCCGGCATCAGCACCAAAGAAATCGACCGCCTGGGCGCCGAGTGCATGGCGCGCCAGGGCACGGTTTCGGCCACCGTGGGCTACCAGCCGCCCGGCTATCCGCCGTATCCGGCTTCGCTGTGCACCTCGGTCAACCAGGTCGTCTGCCACGGCATCCCCAACGACAAGCCGCTCAAGAAGGGCGACATCGTGAACGTCGATGTCACCATCGTCACCAAGGCCGGCTGGTACGGCGACACGAGCCGCATGTACATCGTGGGTGAGGGCTCGATCGCTGCACGGCGCCTGTGCACCGTGACCTACGAGGCCATGTGGCTGGGCATCCTGCAGGTGCGCCCCGGTGCGCACCTGGGCGACATCGGCCACGCGATCCAGAAATACGCCGAGGGGCACGGCTACTCGGTGGTGCGCGAATTTTGCGGCCACGGCATAGGGCGCAAGTTCCACGAAGAGCCCCAGGTGCTGCA
>CAVPUD010000120.1:0-5478 GCA_963708545.1 uncultured beta proteobacterium
TACGGGATACCACCGCTGGTAGACTTCAACGAGGCCAGCACCTGACTATGCTGTACTGAACGCCCGCTGGCCAATCGCCGCGAATGACCGGCACCCGGCCACGGTAGCTGTGACTGCCAAAGCCAGCTCATCCCCCGCCAATGGGTCACGCACCCCGCGCTGATCACGCGGATCGGGCACTGATACCAACACCGGCAATCAACTGCTCATGGCCAGTTGGATGCACATCGACAGACGTGATCAGGGAGGGTCGATGCCGATGCGTACGGGGTTGATGGCCACGTCGGTCTGGATGAAGGGCACGTAATCCCCCGTGTCGCGCTGCTTGGCGCTCACGATGCCCGCTGTGACCGAGTTTTCGAGCCCGAAGGGCGAACCGATCGCGATCACCCACTCGCCCACCTTGAGGCGGTTCACGTCGCCGATCTTCACCGCGGGCAGGCCCGTGGCGTTGATCTTCACGAGGGCGACGTCGGTGCGCTTGTCGCTGCCGATGATCTTGGCCTTGAACTCGCGCTTGTCGGTGAGCGTGACGATGACCTCGTCCGCGCCCTCGACCACGTGTGCGTTCGTCATCACATAGCCGTCTGCACTCAGGATGAAGCCCGAGCCCAGGCCCACTGGCTGCTCCTCCTGCGGCTGCGGGCGCTGCGGTTTTTGCTGGCGCGGCACGTTCGGGATCGGAAAGCCGAAGCGGCGCAAGAATTCGAGCATGTCCTCGTCCATGCCGTCGATGGCTATGTTCGCCCCCGGCGACACCCGCTCCAGAGTGCGGATGTTGACCACCGACGGCCCCACCTGCTCGACCAGATCGGTGAAGTCCGGCAAGCCGCGCACGGCCGCCCCCGGCTGCGCCTGCGCCGCCCTCACGGGCGCAAGCGAACCGGCGCCCGCACCTACGAACATGGCGAGCAGGGCCAGGGCGGAAAACTTTTTCCAAAGCGTTGGGAACATCGTGAACCTTCTTTCTTGTGTCTTCGGTAAGCGATGGAACGAACGAAAAGCCATCGAGGCCAATGAGAGCGGTATTCGCCGCATAGGTTCCGTTGCGGCGACTGAGGAATCAACCCGCGAAGCGCTGCCCCAGCCTATTTCGGTGACGCCGCGCTGATTTCAACCCAGATTGTCCATTAGGCGGTGCTGCGCATCTACGCGGGCGTTGCCCCGGCTGGCTTGGCCTCGAAGCGCCCGCTGAGCAGTTCCGGCAGCCGCTCCACGCCCATGCGAAAGCCGCACGCCTGCGCGTGGCCGCCGCCGCCCATACTCTCGGCCAGCGGGATGCAGTCGAAGTTGCGCTGTGCGCGCAGCCCCACCTTCACGCCCTTGTCGCCCGCGCTCCACAACAGCGCAAAAGTCTGCGAGCGCGCCGACAGCATGTCGCCCACGAGGCTGTGGAACATGCCCGGCGCATTCACCATCAGTCCCTCGATGCCGTTGAACACCAGCGGCTGCGCACCCTCGGCCAGGTCGGCTGCGAGCTTGCGGAATTTTTCATCCATGGCCGCACCGCGCGCCGTGAAGGCCGCGAGCTGCTCGGGCGTGAACGCGGCGATCTCCTGCCAACGCGCAAAATCCTGCGGCTCGAGGTCGAGCGCCGCGAGAAAAGCCGCGCTTTCGGGAAATTCCCATTTCCAGAGGTCGCGATCCTCGATGTAACGCACCAAGGCCGGCAGCGGCGCCTGCGGCTGGAAAAATTCCCAGGCTAGGCGCGCGCCGGACTTGTGCATATCGAAATGCAGCACACCACAGCGGCAAACGTAGTTGCGCAGCTGGTCGGCGGCGCTCTTGTGGTGGTCGAGCAAAACGAGCCGCGCTGCGCGCTCCTCGATCGCCGCGATCAGTTCGGGCGCAAACGCGAAGTCGAGCACGTACACGGCGCGCCCCTCGAGCGGCGGCAAGTCCTGCACTGCGCGCACGTCACCGTGATCGAGCCCCAGAAACTCGGCCCGCGCGCCATAAAACAGCCAGGCCGCGAGCGCCGCCGCAAAACCATCGGGACAGCGCCGGCCATGGTAGATGATCAAGGGCCGCGGGTCGTTCACATCCGGGGCCACGGGCAATTGCAAAACCGCAGTGTTTTTCATGGCACCGATTGTCGGACAGATCGCCCGCCCCTGCGCCCGGCCATCCCCCCACCCGCGCACAGTAGAATCTCCGCCTCGCTCACCCCATGGGCGAGTGGCTGATGGAACGGCAAGGAAGCGTGGCAGAGTGGTCGATTGCACCGGTCTTGAAAACCGGCAACGGGCAACCGTTCGTGAGTTCGAATCTCACCGCTTCCGCCAGTTTTGTTGCACCTGATCGCGGACAACTACGCGGCCCATAAGCATCCCCAAGTCCAGTCCTGGCGGGCCAAGCAGCCGCTCTTCGTCATGCACTTCACACCCACCAGCGCATCGTGACTGAACATGGTCGAGCGCTTTTCCCGCAACATTTCCGACCTCCGCACCCAGCACGGACGTTTCCCAGGCGTTGCCGACTCGAAGCAGGCCATTGCCGAGTACGTCGATCATCACAACAGCAGCGCCTCGGCGCAGAAAACGACCGGCGTGACGATGCGCGTGCGCCCAACGGTGCCTCGTTGCAGCAAGCCGACGCGACGGTCGCCTGTCACCAGGTAGTCAGCCTCGCCGCCCAAGGCCATCGCCAGCAGGAAAGCATCTTTTGGATCGTTCGCGTCGATGCCATCTGTCAGTTGCGGCAGGTGCGCCAGGGGTGCGATTCAAAGTGATGTGTCGTAGAGTATGGGCCATCCACCGAAGGGCGCATTCAAGCTTCAGTTCAATGTTTGAGGGAATAGGTGTTCATACACCCTGACACCATCGTGAACCACGGTTGGTTTTATCCAACGGCGCATTCGCAGCCGACGATTCCAAAGTCCGACAGGCATCCTAGATGCCGCGCGTGTCTGTGCGGCTGGCTTCGTGCATTGGTACAACCATGCGCATCGGCACAGCGGCATCCGTTACGTCAGCCCCGCGCAGCGCCATGCGGGCGAGGATCACGTGATCCTGGCAGCGCGGCACCCACCCTGGGCGAGCAGCACCGTTCAGCTTGCTCGGGGCGCAGTGGCCTCAGGCCTGCTGCGCCGTGTCCTGGAGCGCCTGCAGCGCCGCAGCCACTTCGTCCTCTGTCACGCCGGCCACGGACGCGAGCTGGGCGGCAAGCGCCTGTAGCGCCGGCGCGCCTTGCTGCTGCAGTTGCGCAATCGCCTGGCCTGCGGCGCGCGGGCTGTCGAAGCCCGTGCTTTGCAGCAGCAGCCGGCCTTGGGGCGAGACGAGCTTGAAGTAGAACTTGCCGTCGGCTTCGCGGTATTGCTTGAAAGAGGGCAGGGCGCTTTTGCCGGGTTTTGCGGGCTTTTCGGTCTGCTGGGCCGGGCCTTGGGCGAGGCTGCGCAGGCCCACGGCGTGGCGCAGCTCGCGCAAAAAGGGCGTGGCGATGGCGCGCGCGCGTTCGGCGCCGGTGCGCAGTGTGTTTTCGATGTGCGCGGGGTCTTGGATCAGCGCCTCGTAGCGCGCGCGCAGTGGCGCGAGGGTTTGGTCTATGCGCTCGAACACCAGTTGCTTGACTTCACCCCAGGCGATGCCATGGGCGTAGGCTTGGCGCAGGGCCTCGGTTTCGTGCGGGCTCGCAAAGGCCTGGTAGATCTGGAACAGCGCCGAGCCTTCGACCTCCTTGGGCTCGCCGGGGGCGCGCGAGTCGGTGACGATGCTCGCGATGAGCTTGTTGCAGCTGCTCGCGCGGCGCAAACAGCGGGATGGTGTTGTCGTAGCTCTTGCTCATCTTGCGCCCGTCCAGGCCGGGCAGGGTGGCGACGTGGTCTTCAATCTCGGCCTCGGGCAGCACAAAGTGCTCGCCGTACGGTGGTTGAAGCTCGCGCGCCATGTCGCGCGCCATTTCGATGTGCTGCACCTGGTCGCGCCCCACGGGCACCTTGTGCGCCTTGAACATCAGGATGTCGGCGGCCATGAGCACGGGGTACATGAACAGGCCCGCGCTCACGCCATCGTCCGCGTCGCGGCCCGCGGCAGCGTTTTTGTCCTGCGCGGCCTTGTAGGCGTGGGCGCGGTTGAGCAGCCCCTTGCCGGTCACGCAGGTGAGCAGCCAGGTGAGCTCGGGGATTTCAGGGATGTCCGACTGGCGGTAGAAAAAAACCTGCGTCGGCTCCAGCCCCGCGGCGAGCCAGCTCGCGGCGATTTCGAGCGTGGAGCGTTGGATGCGCGCCGGGTCTTCGCACTTGATGAGTGCGTGGTAGTCGGCCAAAAAGTAAAAACTCTGCACGCCGGGCTCGCGGCTCGCCGCGACCGCAGGGCGGATGGAGCCGACGAAGTTGCCCAGGTGGGGCGTGCCCGTGGTGGTGATGCCGGTGAGAAAACGTGTCGTCATGCGATCGATGCAGCGAAAAATGCGGGCGTCAGCGCAGCAGCAGCGCGAGCGGGCTGAGCAGCAGATTGACGATCCAGTAGCCCAGGGCCATGAGCGGGCGCAGCCAGAAGCTGCTCACTACGCCCGCGATTACGAGCGCCATGACGATGGGGTCCGGCATCTGGAGCAGGATTGGTTTCGCCTGAAGCCGGACCTGCTGGTGGCCTGGAGGCGGGCAAGAACCGCCTGGTTCTGGACACGAAGTGGAAGCTGCTCGACGACAGGAAGGCGACGGGCGCGGACAAGTACGGACTGATGTTCAGGGCGACTTCTATCAACTGCACGCCTACGGCCAGAGCTACCTCGATGGTCATGGCGACGTGGTACTGATCTATCCGAGAAGAGACAGCGCTCGGCGGCAGCCTGCCCGTGTTCGATTTCCCGAAGTCCAAGGGCTTGCGGCTATGGGTGCTGCCGTTTTGCCTGCGCGAGCGCTTGCTCGTCCTACCAACGTGCGGCACCCTCGATGTCTGGTTCTCAGCGGAGTATCGAGCGCCGACGATCGCCCGGCCGGATGGCCAGTCTGAAGCGCAACTTCAACTGGCATGACATGTTCGGCATCGATCCGGCAGGCGCCCCATTGATGAGCGCTAGCACGATGGCAGACAGCGATGAACTGTCGGCGTTGCGCGCCGAGAACTCCCGCCTGATCGCGCTGCTCGAATCGCACGGCATCGAATGGCGTGCGCGGCAGCAGCCCTCCCCACCGCCCGTCGAGCCGTCGAGGCTGTCCACCGACGAGAAGGTCTCGCTGTTCCAACACCCTGTTCCGCGGCCGCACCGACGTGTTCCCCGTCCGATGGGAAAGCAAGCCCACGGGCAAGTCGGGCTACGCGCCAGCCTGCGCGAATGAGTGGCGCGCCGGCGTGTGCGAGAAGCCGCGCATCAAGTGCGGCGACTTGCGCGATCGTTGCTCATCCCGCTGTCGTGACGCGGTGGTCTTCGACCACGCCATCGAGGCACGCCGATCGGGGCATCCGCTGTTGAAGGACGACAGCTGTTACTTCCTGGCCGTCGACTTCGACGAGGCTGAATGGCGAGCAATAGGCGATG
>CAVPUD010000121.1:0-4953 GCA_963708545.1 uncultured beta proteobacterium
ACTCCAAAAAGCAAAGTTCCAATGCGTGCGCTCGTATGAATGTACCTTGTACCCATACTTGCACCGTCGCTCGTAGCCACGCCAGCACCAACGCAATCACCAATTCTCCCTGATTCGAACTCTATGATCCGCGCCGCGCTGTCCCCCCCATAAAAAAACCAAAAACAGCACGGCTCTCAGTTTCGCCTGATGACCATAGCAAGCTGGTACCACCCCTTCCCATCCCGAACAGGACCGTGAAACAGCTTCGCGCCGATGATAGTGCGGATCCCCGTGCGAAAGTAGGTCATCGTCAGGCTCCTTACCCCCTTACCCCCTGCGCCTTTAACTATGGCTCAGGGGGTTTTGTTTTTAGGACTCATAATTGCTGGCCTATTCGCAGGGGCAATGCTGTTGACGCCAGTGTCCATCCAGACCAAGCGCCCTGTGGCCCTTTGGCATATCTTTTCCGCAGCAGTATGATGCGCGCCCATATGGGCCTTCTGTTGGACTCCTGTTTGCGCGCTTTTTCCTATTGCCTGCATGGGCGGGTCATCGCACTTACTTTGCTGCCCATGGTGCTCATGCTGGTCTTCGCGGCAGGTATGGCTTATTTCTATTGGCACGGGGCGGTGCATGCGATGCACTCCTTGCTCGATACATGGGGTGTGTCATCCATGGTGGAGGCGTGGCTGCGGACTTGGGGACTGCTTGGGCGCTTTGATGCATCCACGGTGTTGGCGTCATTGCTCGTGGTTTTTCTGGCCATGCCTTTGCTCGGCGTGCTGGTATTGTTCGTCGTTATTTTCCTCCTTACGCCAGTCCTCACAGAAATGGTCGCACAGCGGCGCTTCCCGGACCTCGCGCGAAAAAATGGCGGTGGCTGGTGGAGCAGCCTGCTGTGGGCCGCCGGATCGACCGTTTTGGCCTTGCTGGCTCTGGGCGCATCCATGCCCTTGTGGCTGGTGCCGCCTTTGATTTTGGTGCTTCCCCCGCTGATCTGGGGTTGGCTGACGTACCGGGTGATGGCTTTTGATGCGCTGGCTGCGCATGCGAGTCCGCAGGAGCGGCGCGCTATTCTGCGCCGGCACCGTCCGGCCCTGCTCGTCATGGGCATTCTGACGGGCTACCTCGGAACCGCGCCAAGTTTTATATGGGCATCCGGGGCAGTATTCGCCGCCGGTTTTCTATTCCTCGTACCGCTGGCGGTTTGGATTTTTACGTTGTTGCTCGCGTTTTCCTCTCTGTGGTTTGCGCACTATTGTCTTGCTGCGCTGGCGCAGCTTCGTGCGCAACCCCGGACGGGGGCTGCCGATGCCGTCGTGGACGTGACGCCGCAGGAAGTCACCGAGCCAAAGGCCGGGTCGTGGCTTGCGAACACTGAGCGCCGAGAAAAAGGGAAGGAGTGAGCGATGGTTCCGGGCATCGGGCTGATCATCATCGGGGATGAAATCCTGTCGGGCAAGCGCGCCGACAAGCATATGACCAAGGTGCTGGAGCTGCTCGCAGCACGCGGGCTCAGACTCGCATGGGTGGAATATGTCGGTGACGATCCCGTGCGCATCACGGCCTGTTTGCGCGCTGCGTTTGCGTCGGGGGACATTGTTTTTTCTTGTGGCGGCATAGGCGCGACGCCAGACGATCACACGCGGCGGTGTGCGGCGCGCGCCCTTGATCGTGAGCTTGCGCTGCACCCCGAGGCCGCGGCTTTGATTCGAGAGCGCGTACAGGACATGGCACGCGAGCAAGGGCTCCCCTATGAGCCCCAGCGCCCCGACAACGTGCAGCGGTTGCAGATGGGGGTGTTCCCCGTCGGAGCGCGCATCATCCCGAATCCCTATAACAAGATCCCGGGGTTCAGTTGCTTTGGCAAGGGGGCTGGTGCGGTACATTTCGTGCCTGGTTTCCCTGTGATGGCCTGGCCCATGATCGAGTGGGTGCTGGAGCGCTACTACGCGGCCTTGTTTCACCGCTTGCCGCAGCAAGAACGTTCGGTGCGCATCTGGGGCGTGCAGGAGTCAGAACTCGTGCCATTGATGGAGCGCATAGAGCGCGAACATCCGCATGTGCGGACCTTCAGCCTCCCCAGCGTGGATGATCCAGTTCATGGTCGGCATATCGAAGTCGGCCTCAAAGGTTCGGTCGATGCCGTGATGGCAGCCTGGGAACTCTTGCAAGCGGGACTGCCCGAACTTGGTGCAGAAAGTCGCACCAAATGAGGTCAAAAAAATGACCTTGTTTTTGGCATTGCCGCTTGCACCATATGAGTGCGGCGCGAGCGGCCTGATTAGTGGTGACACCATGCGCTGCGCTATGGTGGTGCGGTGGCGGCTTCGGCTGGCACGGTAACTGCTTTGTATGTTTGTCGTTTTTTCTCAATGCCTTTTCTGGAGAACCCAATGGCCAAGACCGTTGCTGATGTGATGAAAATGATCAAGGAAAACGAGGTCAAGTTCGTTGACTTCCGCTTTACCGATACCCGGGGCAAACAGCAGCACACCACGGTGCCGATCTCGCATTTCGACGAAGACAAGTTCATTTCGGGGCACGCCTTCGATGGATCCTCGATCGCCGGATGGAAGGGCATAGAAGCATCCGACATGCAGTTGATCCCCGACCCGAACACGGCCAACATCGATCCGTTTTTTGAAGAAACCACGCTGATCTTGACCTGTGACGTGATCGAGCCCAGCGATGGCAAGGCTTACGACCGCGATCCGCGCTCGATCGCCAAGCGCGCCGAGGCTTACCTCAAGGCGTCCGGCCTGGGGGATGCGGCATTTTTTGGCCCCGAGCCCGAATTCTTCATTTTCGACGGCGTGCGCTGGAGCACCGAACCCGGTCACGTGATGTACGAAATCGAGGAGTACGAAGCCCCCTGGAACACCGGCACCAAGCTGGAGTCTGGCAACCGCGGTCACCGCCCGACGGTCAAGGGTGGGTACTTTCCGGTGCCGCCGGTGGACAGCACGCAGGACATGCGTGCCGAAATGTCTTTGATCCTCGAGTCCCTGGGCATTCCGGTCGAGGTGTTCCACCATGAAGTGGCGGGCGCGGGCCAGAACGAAATCGGCACCAAGTTCAGCACGCTGGTCGAGCGCGCCGACTGGACGCAACTGCAAAAATACGTGATCCACAACGTGGCCAATGCCTACGGCAAGACGGCCACCTTCATGCCCAAGCCTTACGCAGGCGACAACGGTTCGGGCATGCACGTGCACCAGTCGGTGTGGAAAGACGGCAAGAACTTGTTCGCAGGCGACGGCTATGCGGGCCTGTCGGAGTTTGCGCTCTATTACATCGGCGGCATCATCAAGCACGCGCGCGCGCTCAACGCCATCACCAACCCGGGCACGAACAGCTACAAGCGCTTGGTGCCGCACTTCGAAGCTCCGGTGAAGCTCGCGTATTCGTCGCGCAACCGCTCTGCGTCGATCCGCATTCCTTACGTGGCGAACCCCAAGGGGCGGCGCATCGAGGCGCGCTTTCCAGATCCGCTGATGAACCCCTACCTTGGCTTTGCGGCCATGCTGATGGCCGGGCTCGACGGCGTGGAAAACAAAATCCATCCGGGCGAGGCCGCGACCAAGGACTTGTACCATCTGCCGCCCGAAGAGGACAAGCTGGTGCCCACCGTGTGCCACAGCCTCGACCAGGCGCTGGAGGCGCTCGACAATGACCGCGCCTTCCTCACCAAGGGCGGCGTGTTCACCGACTCCATGCTCGACGCCTACCTCGAATTGAAGATGGGTGAAGTGACGCGCTACCGCATGGCCGTGCATCCGGTTGAATATGACATGTATTATTCGCTGTGACGACAACGAGATGCCACGCGTGCGCGCGGCATCTGTGCGAGAAAAAGGCGACTCGGGTCGCCTTTTTTCGTCTTCAGATGCGAGGCGCCGGTTTGCGAAGGGCCTAGCGGATGGGGGATACTTGCGAACCCAACCACTGGTGTACGTCCAGTCCGCCGGCCCCGCATGAGGAAGTCGAATGAAAACACCGCGCACCACGTCCTTGATCCTGCTCACTCTTGCCGTGGCCGGTGCTGCGGCGCCTGCTTGGGCGCAAAACCGGATTTACCGCTGCGGCAACGAATACACCAACGATGCTGCACGGGCCAAGGAAAGAGGGTGCAAGTTGGTCGAAGGGGGCAATGTCACCGTGGTGCCGGGAATGCGTCCGGCTCCGGCAGCGTCCGGCGCTGCGGCATCCGGTACGCCCACGGCACCGCAGCGTGCGAACGACAGCGAGCAACGCGCGCGTGACAGCGATGCGCGCGCCATTCTCGAGGCAGAGTTGCGCAAGGCCGAGGCGCGCCGTGCCGAATTGCTCAAGGAATACAACGACGGCTTTCCGCAGCGCAGTGCACTCGAGATACGCAACGTGCAGGTGTACCAGGAGCGCACGGCTGCGCTCAAGGCCGAAATCGAGCGGGTCGAGAGCGACATTGCGAGCATCCGCCGCGAGCTTGGCCGTCTGTCCTCATCCCCGGGCGGTAGCAAGTAATGCGTGCGGGCGCTCCGCCGGCTTTGCCGCAGGCGCACATGAAAGGTGAGCGTTTTCAGGCTCTGGATTCCATGTCCACCCTGGTAGCCGTGCTCGATGCCAAAGGTGCGGTGCGCTTTGCCAACGCAGCCCTGGAAAACGCGCTGGGGCTGTCGCGCCGCACGCTCGTAGGTCTGGAATTTGCCAGCTTTTTTGCGCAACCGGCGTTGCTGCAGATGGCCCTCACGGGCGCGCGTCGGCAGGAGGCTGCGGGGCTGCGCTTCGAGGCCAGCCTCAAGGGCTTGCAGCACGAGCCGATCCCCGTGCATGTGAGCGTGGCGGCCGCGGATGGGCAGGGCGACATCTTGGTCGAGCTGTGGCCGCTCGAGCAGCATGCGCGCCAGGACCGCGAGGAGCGCCTGCGCGAGCAGGTGCAGGCGAACAAGGAGCTGATCCGCAACCTGGCGCACGAAATGGCCGGATACG
>CAVPUD010000122.1:0-8665 GCA_963708545.1 uncultured beta proteobacterium
TCAGCGTCGTCATCGGCAACCCGCCCTACAACGCCAACCAGCAAAACGAGAACGACAACAACAAAAACCGCACCTACCCGCAGATCGACGCGCGCATCAAGCAGACCTACATTGCCGCCAGTACCGCGCAAAAGACCAAGCTCTACGACATGTACGCGCGCTTTTTCCGCTGGGCCAGCGACCGCCTGGCCGACAACGGCGTGCTCAGCTTCGTGAGCAACCGCAGCTTTCTGGACGCGCGCACCTTCGACGGCTTTCGCAAGACCGTGGTGCAGGAGTTTGCGGAAATTTGGGTGGTGGACCTGGGCGGCGACGTGCGCGCCAACCCTAAGCTCAGCGGCACGCGGCACAACGTGTTCGGCATCCAGACCGGCGTGGCCATCAGCTTCATGGTCAAGCGGGCCGGCAACACCAAGGACAAACGGCCCGCGCGCGTGTTCTACGTCCGCCGCCCCGAGATGGAAACCGCCGAGGAAAAGCTCAGCTTCCTTGCCACGCACCCCATGCGCCGCCTGCAGTTCGATGAAGTGCAGCCCGACAAGGCCGGCAACTGGTTGAGCCTGACGCACAACGACTTCGACACCCTGCTGCCGCTGGCGAGCAAGGAGACCAAGGCGGCGAAGACCAACCGCGACGTGAGAGCGATTTTTCGCAAGTTCTCGCTGGGCGTGGTGACGGCGCGCGATGAATGGGTGTACGGCTTTGACAAAGCCGACGTCGCAACAAAAGTGGGTTTTCTGATTGATCAATACAACGCTGAACGAGCGCGGTTGAAAGGCAATCAAAAAAACCGCGCAGGCTTGGAAGACCGCCTTGAATACCTCATCAAGTGGTCGCGTGCAGTCAAAAACGATTTAAGCAACTCTGTGCCCTACAGCTACGCGAAGGAGCATCTGACATCTTCAGAGTACCGACCTTACGTGAAGAAGGTCTTGTACTTCCACAAGCAGTTGAATGAAATGCAATATCGCCTGAGAGAAATCTTTGGCATTGGTCAAGGCAGCGACGCCATCTGCATTTCGGGCACTCCAGCTGCTAAGCCATTTCAGGCATTGGCGACAAATATCGTTCCTTGCTATGACATGCTGGAAAAAACTGAGGTGCTGCCTCTCTACTGGTACGAATTGGGTCAACGCATCGACAACATCACCGACTGGGCGCTCCAGCAATTTCGCAAGCACTATGCGGCTGAAGCCGGCAAGGGCAAAGCGCAACCAGCTATCGATAAAGAAGCAATCTTCCACTACTGCTACGCCGTGCTGCACGACCCGGTGTACCGCG
The DNA here is from genome assembly GCA_963708545.1 of uncultured beta proteobacterium. Taxonomy (GTDB): domain Bacteria; phylum Pseudomonadota; class Gammaproteobacteria; order Burkholderiales; family Burkholderiaceae_C; genus Extensimonas. The sequence continues at coordinate 1,282 of CAVPUD010000122.1, forward strand.
ACAAGTACGCGCAAAACCTCAAGCGCGAGTTCCCGCGCATCCCCTTCTACGCAGACTTCTGGCGCTGGGCCGACTGGGGGCGCGAGCTCATGGCGCTGCACGTTGGTTATGAAACGGTGGAGCCCTTCGCTCTGACGCGCCACGACACGCCCGACACCGCAGCGCGCGCGGCCGGGCTGGCGCCCAAGGTGCTGCTCAAGTCCGACCCGGCGGCCGGCTGCATCGTGCTCGATAGCGAAACCACGCTGCGCGGCGTGCCGCCCGAGGCCTGGGCCTACCGGCTCGGCAACCGCTGCGCGATGGATTGGGTGCTGGACCAGCACAAGGAAAAAAAGCCCAAAGACCCGACCATCCGCGCGCGCTTCGACCACTACCGCTTTGCCGACCACAAAGAGCGCGTGATAGCCCTGCTCGCGCGCGTTGCCACGGTGAGCGTGGAGACCGTGCGCATCACCACCGCCATGCAGGCGCTGGCGCGCGGGGACTCATGAAACGATAGCTGCTTGTGCATGTCAGATAAGCGCTAGAGGCACTTTTGCCATTAATTTCGCCAGGACGGCAGGCCAGGAGGCTGTCGGATTTTGGGCATCGATAGCGAGAATGCGCCCCAGCAAGGCCAGTTTTTGCCGGATTCGCCGCCCCATTGTGGTTCTATGGGGCAAGAAGCGGGTAAAAAATGGGCCGCTGCGGCGCATTCGCAGCCGACGATTCCAAAGTCCGACGGGCTGCTAGCGCCCGTCTCGACCTGCGCAAGCCCGCCCTGCTGAGGCTCGCATATCGCCTGCTCAAGGCCTGCGGCGGCCTGTGCGCCGAGGAGTCTTCACCATGCGGATGCCGCTCACGATTCCCGATGTGCTGGCGCAATTTGCCGAGAACTGCCCTGATCTCGAGGGGGCGGTAGTCGCCACACGCGATGGCCTGGTGCTGGCCTCGACCGAGCGTTTCAGCGGCGACATCCCCGCCGCCTGCGCAGCCAGCCTGTCGATCCATATTGACTCGGACCTTTCCTTCATCCAGGCATCTCACTGCCACGATGCTCACGCCCCTGGTATAAGGGCCGGATGGCCCTTAAATCCACCATCTACAAGGCGAACCTCTCCATCGCCGACATCGACCACGGCTATTACGCCGATCACGCGCTGACCCTCGCGCGCCACCCCAGCGAGACCGACGAGCGGATGATGATCCGGTTGCTGGCTCTCGCGCTCAACGCCCATCAGCTGCAGACCGTCTGCCAGGGTGACGGCATCATGGCCTTTGGCGCCGGACTCTCAGACCCCGACGAGCCCGATGTCTGGCTGCGCGACTTCACCGGCCGCACCCGGCTGTGGATCGAGGTGGGCCAACCCGAGGAGAAAAGGATCGCCAAGGCATGCCAGAAGTCCGATGCCGTGATCGTCTACGCCTTCCACCACGCCGCCGAGGTCTGGTGGCGCGGCATTGAAAACACGCGGAGTCGCCTGGACAAGCTGCAGGTCTGGCGGGTGCCGACCGAGTCGTCGCAGGCGCTGGGTCGCCTGGCCGAGCGCAGCATGCAATTGCAGGCGACCTTCCAGGACGGTGCGCTCACCCTCGGCAACGCCTCGGACAGCGTGCACATCGATCCCCTACGCTGGAAGTAGGTGCCCGCAGCCGCCGGCCCCGACACATCAGCTGCGCTCGGCGTAGCGATTGAAGTGCCAGGCCGACGCATCCTGATCGTTCAGTGTTTGAGGCTTGATGCGACAAATAAAACCGCCCCGCACCGCCGTGCAAAAGCCTCGATACTCGCCTTTTTGCAACTTTCCGCCCCCGGCACCTGCCGGCCTCAACTGCATCCCCACCATGGCCCCTTCTTCGCTTTACGCCGACCGCCGCGCCCGCCTGGCTGCCCAGCTGGGCGCGGGCGGCATTGCCATCATTCCCACGGCGCCCGAGCGCCCGCGCAACCGCGACAACCAGTACCTGTACCGCCACGACAGCTATTTTTATTACCTGACGGGCTTTGGCGAGCCCAATGCCTGCCTGGTGCTCACGGGCGAGGGCCACAGCACGCTGTTTTGCCAGCCCAAGGACACGGAGCGCGAAATCTGGGACGGCTACCGCCTGGGCCCGCAGGCCGCGCCCGCGGCGCTGGGCGTGGATGCAGCATATTCGTTTGCCGAGCTGGACGCGCGCCTGCCACGCCTGCTGGAAAACCGCGCTTGCGTCTGGTACCCGTTTGCCACGCACGCGGGCCTGGCGGCGCGCGTGGAAGGCTGGCTGGGCGCGGTGCGCGCGCGTGCACGCTACGGCGCGCTGTGCCCGGCGGCGCAAAACGACCTGTGCACGCTGCTCGACGAGATGCGCCTCGTCAAGGACGCGCACGAGCAGGCCACCATGCGCCGCGCGGCGCAGATCAGCGCGCGCGGCCATGTGCGCGCCATGCAGCGCGCGGCGCGCATGCTGCGTGCGGGCGAGGACGCGCGCGAGTACCACCTCGAAGCTGAGCTGCTGCATGAATTCCGCCAGCAGGGCGCGCAGTACCCGGCCTACGACGCCATCGTCGCCGCCGGCGCCAATGCCTGCGTGCTGCACTACCGCGCGGGCGACGCGCCGCTGCGCGCGGGCGAGCTGGTGCTGATCGACGCCGGTTGTGAGCTTGACGGCTACGCGAGCGACATCACGCGCACCTTCCCCGCGGACGGGCGCTTTCGTGGCCCACAGCGCGCGCTGTATGACCTGGTGCTGGCGAGCCAGCAGGCCGCCATCGCCGCCACGCGCGCCGGCGCGCGCTTTGACGCGCCGCACGAGGCCACCGTGGCCGTGCTCGCACAAGGGCTGCTCGACCTCGGGCTGCTCGACAAGAACAAGGTGGGCATGGCCGAGGACGTGATCGCGAGCCGCGCCTATTTCGCGTTTTACATGCACCGCACCAGCCACTGGCTGGGCATGGACGTGCACGACTGCGGCAGCTACGTGGAGCCCGGCGAGGTCGGCCAGACCGGCGTGCGCCAGGATCCGCTGTCGGGCGAGACCATCACCGAGCGCCCGAGCCGCATCCTGCGCCCCGGCATGGTGCTGACCCTAGAGCCGGGCCTGTACGTGCGCCCCGCGCCCGGCGTGCCCGAGGCTTTCCACCACATCGGCATCCGCATCGAGGACGACGCCCTCGTGACCGCGCAGGGCTGCGAACTGCTCACGCGCGACGTGCCCGTCGCGCCCGATGAAATCGAGGCGCTGATGCAAGGCGCCTGATGCATCTTGCCTGATGCCTGCGCGGGCCGCCGGCACGTGTGAAACAATGCCCGCATCGCCACTTCGCACTGTCCCTGCCATGCCCGCACTGCGCGCCACCAAGATCGTTGCCACCCTGGGCCCCGCGTCGAGCACGCTGCCATTGCTCGAAGACATGATCCGCGCCGGCGTTAACGTGGTGCGGCTCAACTTCAGCCATGGGCAGGCGCAGGACCACATCGAGCGCGCGGCCATGGTGCGCGCCGCGGCCCAGCGCGCGGGCGTGGAGGTGGCCATCATGGCCGACCTGCAGGGCCCCAAGATCCGCGTGGGCAGGTTCGCCAATGGCCGCGTGCAGCTGCAGCCGGGCGCGCGCTTCGTGCTCGACGCCGCGCGCACCGAGCCGGGTGACGAGCACGGCGTGGGGCTGGACTACAAAGAGCTGCCGCACGACGTCAAGCCCGGCGACATGCTGCTGCTCAACGACGGGCTGATCGTGCTGCAGGTCGAGGGCGTGCACGGCGACGCGGTCGAAACCACGGTGAAAGTGGGCGGCGAGCTCTCGAACAACAAGGGCATCAACAAGCAGGGCGGCGGCCTCACGGCGCCCGCGCTCACCGCCAAGGACATGGAAGACATACGCACCGCGATGGGCTTTCAGGCCGATTACGTGGCGGTGAGCTTTCCCAAGACCGCCACCGACATGGAGATGGCGCGCCAGCTGTGCAACGTGGCCGGGGCCGAATTCCGCCACAAGCCGGGCCTGATCGCGAAGATCGAGCGCGCCGAGGCCATCCCGCACCTCGAGGCCATTTTGCGCGCGAGCGACGGCATCATGGTGGCACGCGGCGACTTGGCCGTGGAGGTAGGCAACGCCGCCGTGCCCGCGCTGCAAAAAAAGATGATCCGCATGGCGCGCGCCTGCGACAAGGTGGTGATCACCGCGACGCAGATGATGGAGAGCATGATCCACAACCCCGTGCCCACGCGCGCCGAGGTCAGCGACGTGGCCAATGCCGTGCTCGACGGCACCGACGCCGTGATGCTCAGCGCCGAGACGGCCGCGGGCAAGTATCCGCTCGAAACGGTGCAGGAAATGGCTACCATCTGCGCCGCCGCCGAAGCCTCGGAAGACCCGCTGCAGGACGCCGACTTCAGCGGCCACAGCTTCACGCGCATAGACCAGTCGATCGCCATGGGCGCGCTCTTTACCGCGCACCACCTGGGCGCCAAGGCCATCGTGGCACTGACTGACAGCGGCGCCACGGCGCTGTGGATGAGCCGCCACCGCATCCACATCCCGATCTACGCGCTGACCTCCAAGGTGGCCACGCAGCGGCGCCTGGCCATGTACCGCAACGTGCGCCCGCTGCTGCTCGCCGACACCAGCGCCGACCGCGACACGGCGCTCGCGCAGGCCGAGGCGCACCTGAAGGCGCGCGGCATCGTGCAAAGCGGCGACATCTACGCCATCACCTGCGGCGAGCCCATGGGCGCGCCGGGTGGCACCAACATGCTGAAAATCTGCCGCGCGCGTTAGAACCTGGCCGTGGGCACCCAGCCGTGCAGTCGTTCGCTACGCGCCCTCGAAGTGGAACACCGCCGTGCCCGCGCGCGCATTGGGCAGAAAGCGCACGATGCGCCCGTCCTGCAGGCCGAAGGCGTCGATGATGCGCAGGCGGTTCTTGCGCGCGAGCACCTCGAAGTCGGCGTAGGTGCCCACGCGAATGTTGGGCGTGTCGTACCACTGGTAGGGCAGGTGGCGCGTCACGGGCATGCGCCCGCGCAGCACCGACAGGCGGTTCGGCCAGTGCGCAAAATTGGGGAAGGCGACGATGCCCGTGCGCCCCACGCGCGCGGTTTCGCGCAGCATGACTTCGGCGTTGCGCAGGTGCTGCAAGGTGTCGATCTGCAGCACCACGTCGAAAGAGCGGTCGCCGAACATCGACAGTCCTTCGTCGAGGTTGAGCTGGATCACATCGACGCCGCGCTGTATGCAGGCGAGCACGTTGGCGTCGGCGATCTCTACGCCGTAGCCGCTGCAGCCGCGCTCGCGCTGCAGGTACGACAGCAACGCGCCGCCGCCGCAGCCCAGGTCGAGCACGCGCGCGCCCTGCGGCACCAGGCGGGCGATCACTTCCATGGTGGCTTGCGCGCTCATGTGAGCTCCTTCGCGATACTATCGAAATAAGAGCGCATTACGCTCATATAGCGGGCGTCATCGAGCAAAAAAGCATCATGTCCGTGGGGCGCGTCGATCTCGGCGTAGCTCAGGCTGCGCTGGTTGTCGAACAGGGCCTTGACGATCTCGCGGCTGCGCGCGGGGGCAAAGCGCCAGTCGGTCTTGAAGCTCACGAGCAAAAACCTGGCCGTCGCGGGCGCGAGCGCCAGGCTCAGGTTGCCGCCGTGGCGGAGCGCCGGGTCGAAGTAGTCGAGCGCGCGTGTGATCAGCAAATAGGTGTTGGCGTCGAAGTATTCGCTGAACTTGTCGGCCTGGTGGCGCAGGTAGCTCTCGATTTGGAATTCGATGTCCTGCGTGCTGTATTTGGGCTCGAGGCGGTCGCGCAGCTGGCGCCCGAACTTGGCGTTCATCACGTCGTCCGAGAGGTAGGTGATGTGGCCGATCATGCGCGCGATGCGCAGGCCGCGCTTGGGCACCACGCCGTATTGGTAAAAGTGGCCGCCATGAAAGTCCGGGTCGGTGACGATGGCGCGGCGCGCGACCTCGTTGAAAGCGATGTTTTCTGCCGTGAGATTGGGCGCACTCGCCACCACCACGGCGTGGCGCACGCGCTCGGGGTATTGCAGCGACCACGACAGCGCCTGCATGCCGCCCAGGCTGCCGCCGAGTACGGCCGCGAGCCGTTCAATGCCCAAACGATCGAGCAGCCGCGCCTGCGCGTTCACCCAGTCCTCCACGGTGACCACGGGGAAGTCCGCGCCGTAGATGCGGCCCGTGTCGGGGTTGCGGTGCATGGGGCCGGTGGAGCCGAAGCACGAGCCCAGGTTGTTCACGCCGATCACGAAAAAGCGGTTCGTATCGACGGGCTTGCCCGGCCCGACCATGTTGTTCCACCAGCCTTCGCTGTGCGGCTGCCCCTCGTACACGCCCGCGACGTGGTGCGAGGCGTTGAGCGCGTGGCACACCAGCACCGCGTTGGAGCGCGCCGCATCGAGCGTGCCATAGGTCTCGTAGGCGAGATGGTAGTCGCGGATGGACGCGCCGCTTTGCAAGGGCAGCGCCTCCGGAAAGTGCATGGTCTGGGGCGTGGCGATGAACGGCATAAAAAAACCCGGCTGCGCTAAAAACAGGGCCGGGCTGGAGAGGTCGGACGAGTCTTTAGCTGCATTTGTAGAGCGCTCGCAAGCTGGGGCAAATCAGCGCTGGCGGCAAATATACCAAAAGCCCTGCGGCGCCATGCCTTGCCTGCGCCGGCGCGCGGGCGCGGCGGGCGAAAAAAAGGGGTTTGACGCTGCCTGCAGCACCAAAACCACGATTTCCCCGCCTGCAGCGATGATTTTTCTTGCGTTTTCGTCCGACTTGTCAGTCATAATGACGCCGCGAGGTTTTCTCGCATTTGTGTTTGCGATGATCCATGAGTTGGCGCACAGGTATTTCGTCGGAATAGGCGGCTTGCGTTTCGGGGCTCTATCGCGTTTTTTCAGGTATTTTTGAGGAGTCCCTTCGATGGGCAACAAACTTTACGTCGGCAATCTGCCGTATTCCGTGCGCGACAGCGATCTGGAGCAAGCTTTCGGTCAGTTCGGCACCGTCACCAGCGCCAAGGTCATGATGGAGCGCGACACTGATCGCTCCAAGGGCTTTGGCTTCGTCGAAATGGGCAGCGATGCCGAGGCGCAGGCCGCCATCGAAGGCATGCACGGCCAGCCCATGGCCGGGCGCAGCCTGGTGGTCAATGAGGCCCGTCCTATGGAGCCGCGCCCACCGCGTTCCGGCGGTGGCGGCTACGGTGGTGGTGGCGGTGGCTACGGTGGTGGCGGTGGCGGCGGCTACGGTGGTGGCGGCGGCGGCGGTGGTGGCTATGGCCGCAGCGGCGGCGGGCGCAGCGAAGGCGGCTTCCGCAGCCCTTACGGCTCGGGCCCGCGCGGTGGCGGCGGCCGCAGTGGCGGCGGCGACAGCTACTGATAGCGCACGCTAGCGCACCCATGAAAAAGCCCCCGCGGGGCA
>CAVPUD010000123.1:0-4321 GCA_963708545.1 uncultured beta proteobacterium
ACACAGCGCGCTCAACTCGGTTATCCCGTTGGCAGGCAGTGCCTCCAACGTCTCGTTCAGGGTGGTTTGCAGCAGGCTCAAAGCAAAAAAGGGAACATGTTGAACATGTTCCCTTTTTAGACTAGATCAGCTTCGCTTTGGCTTAACTGACTGGCATTGGCCACGGGGCGGCTTTTTGGTTCGGACGAAGCCCTTTTTACCAGCGCAGCGTGAGCTGGTCGTAGGCGTAGTCGCCCAACTGGCGGTGCGCCGAGGGCGTGAGGTAGATCGGGTCGGCAAAGACATACTGGAGCTGGTCAGCCCCCGCGACCAGGGTAGCGCTGGTGCAAAGCAGCGAATTGACCTGGTTCGTGCCTATGCCTATGCCGTTGCTCGGGTCTATGGACGTGCACACGGGCTTGTCCGTCACGGAAAAGCTGAACGAGCCGGGGGAGTTGACGTAGAGGTTTACGTAATACTCGGTGTCGAGGTACAGCACGTTGGCCCCGAGATCGACGATGCTGACCTTGAGGCTGTCGTTGAGCGCACGGGTGGCCTTGTAGAGCAGGTCTTTCTGGTCGATGGCCGCGGCCCAGGGCGTCTTGCTGAGGTCGTAGGCGCTCGCGAACAGCACGTGCTTGGCGCCGGCGTTGACCAGGCGGCGCACCTGCGCGCCCAGGTCAACGCCCGTCTGGGTCGCGGCGGCGAGCATGGCGTCTGCCGTCATGCTGCCGGCAATCACAGCCTGCATGGCGACGATCAGGTCGCTGCTGCCGCCGTTGATCACGATCAAGTCGTCCGAAGAAAACTGGTTCGCGGCGAGAAAGGCGTCGATCTGCGCGGAAAGCGGCGGTGTGCTGCCACCCGCGGCGTCGGGCGTGGCGAGCACGCGCGCGTTGCCTGTGGCGTAGCTCAGGCCGCCCGCAGACGAGGGCGTGATGGTCTTGCCGTAGCGCTCGGCCAGCTGCAGCGTCCAGTTGTTCACCGAGCCGTCGTTGACCGTGTAGCGCTTGCCGCCGTTTTGTCCGACGTCGCTGAGCGCATCGCCGAAGACGATGAAGCGGCTCGGCGTGAGTGCCGACGACACGGAACTCGAGCCGCAGGCCGCGAGCACCATGGCCGTGGCGCCGGCGCACAAGGCCAGGGCGACACGGCGCATCCAATTTGCTGCCATAGGGGTTTCTCCAAAAATGAAGCGCTAAGTTTAACGAGGCGCAAGAAAGCAGGCCGAGTGCCTGACACGGCGCAGGTCGAGGTCAGGCTGCCGCTGCGCGCTGCAGCCGGTCGCGCACGCCCTCCCACGCGGGCGTGTCGGGCGGGGTTTCGATCCAGAGCAGCGCCACGCCAGCGGCGTCGAACGCGCGCAGCGCGGCGAACAATTCCTGCGCCGCGGCAGCGGCGTCATCGGGCATGCGGCGCAGCACGACTTTGGGCGCCACGCCATGCAGCGGCGTGCGCGCATACACGCCAAGCCGCGCCGCGTCTGTGCCGAGCACGTCGAGCGCCGTCTGCAGCGCGCGCGCGTCCATGAGGCGCACCTTGGCCGTCGGCGCATAGTGCGCCTCCAGCGTGCCTGATGCGCGCGGGGTCTTCGTGGGCAGCTCCTCTTTCGAGAGCGGTTCGAGGCCGCAGGCGGCGGCGATCTGCGCGCGCGTGATGGCACCGGGGCGCAGCAGCACGGGGCGCCCGCGCGTGCCGTCGATGATGGTCGATTCGATGCCCACGGCGCAGGGGCCGCCGTCGAGCACAAGCAGCGCGTCACCGAATTCGGCCTGTACGTGCGCCGCCGTGGTCGGGCTCACGCGGCCGAAGCGGTTTGCGCTGGGCGCGGCGAGGCCGAGTACACGGCGCTCGCCCTTGGCCACATCGGGCGGCGCCGCGCACGCCTGCAGTACGGCCTGCGCCACGGGGTGCGCAGGGCAGCGCAGGCCCACGCTGGCTTGCCCGCCTGCGGCCGCAGTGGCGACGCCCGCGCGGCGCGGCAGGATCAGCGTGAGCGGGCCGGGCCAGAAGGCGTCCATGAGCGCTTGCGCAAACGGCGGCACCTCGCTCGCAAAGTGCGCGACGGCCGCGGCACGATCGCTGTCGGCCACGTGCACGATCAGCGGGTGGTCGCTCGGGCGGCCTTTGAGCGCGAAGATCTGCGCCACCGCGGCCGGGTCGTCAGCGTTCGCCGCGAGGCCATACACCGTTTCGGTCGGCAGGCCCACGAGCGTGCCCGAGCGCAAGGCGTGCGCGGCGGCGGCGATGGCGGCGGGGTCGGTGCCGGGCAGGATCATGGTATGTGCAGCTGGACGATTCAGAATGGTGCGATGCCCAGCAGCGCCGCGGCCTGCAGGGCGGCGGCGCGCGCGGCCTCGGGCGTGGCGGCGGTGACGTTCAGATGGCCCATCTTGCGCCCGCGCCGCGGCTGCGCCTTGCCGTACAGATGCAGGTGCATGCCGGGCAGCGCGAGCAGCGCGGCCCAGGGCGGGGTTTGCGCCGCCTCGCCGTGCGTGAACCACAAGTCACCGAGCAGGTTGAGCATGACGGCCGCGCTGTGCTGGCGCGGCGGCGCGAGCGGCAGGCCGGCGAGCGTGCGCACCTGCAGCTCGAATTGCGACACATCGCAGGCGTCGAGGCTGTAGTGGCCGCTGTTGTGCGGGCGCGGCGCGATCTCGTTCACGACCAGGCTGCCGCCTTGCAACACGAAAAACTCCACGCACAGCACACCCACGTAGGCCAGGCCGTTTGCTATTGAATATACAGCTGCTAGCGCTTGCTGCATGAGCGCTTGCGGCATATTTTGTGCATGAACCTCGGTGACGGCGAGGATGCCGTTGCGGTGCAGGTTGCGCTGCGGCGGCAGGTGCACGCACTGGCCGTCGGCGCCGCGCGCGACGATGACCGAGCATTCGAAGTCCAGTGGCAGCAGTTGTTCGAGCACGCAGGGCACGCCGCCGAGAGCCTGCCAGGCGGCGGCGAGCTCGTGCAGCGTGCGCACGCGCGCCTGGCCCTTGCCGTCGTAGCCCAGGCGCGCCGTTTTGAGGATGCCTGGCAGCAGCGCGGCGTGCGCGGGCGCGGCGCAGTCCTGCGCGCTGCTGATCAGCGCATGCGGCGCGCAGGGCACGCCGCAGCGCACGAAGTGCGCCTTTTCTGCGGCGCGGTCTTGCGCCACGGCCACGGCCGCAGCCGCAGGGGCCACGCGGCGGCGCTGCGCGAGCGCCTCCAGCACCTGCGCGGGCACGTTTTCGAACTCGGTGGTGATGGCGTCGCACAGCTGCACGAGGCGCGCGAGGCCATCACGGTCGTCGTAGGCGGTCTGGACGTGGTGGTGGCTCACGCGCCCGGCGGGGCTGTGCGGGTCGGGGTCGAGCACGGCGGTGTAGTAGCCCATGCTCTGCGCCGCATGCACGAACATGCGCCCGAGCTGGCCGCCGCCGAGCACGCCCAGCGTCGCGCCGGGCAAAAGGGGTGTGGCGGCGGGCTTCATACGGCGGCGGGCGGGGGCAGGGTCATGGCGCGCGCGGCGGCCGTCTGCTCGGCGCGAAAGGCCAGCAGGCGCGCACGCAGCGCCGGGTCTTCGTTGGCCAGCAGCGCCACGGCGAACAGCGCCGCATTCGCCGCGCCGGCCGCGCCTATGGCGAACGTGGCCACCGGGATGCCCTTGGGCATTTGCACGATGCTGTGCAGCGAGTCCACGCCCTGCAGGTGGCGCGAGGCCACGGGCACGCCGAGCACGGGCACGGGCGTCTTGGCCGCGAGCATGCCCGGCAGGTGCGCCGCGCCGCCCGCGCCTGCGATGATGGCCTTGAGCCCGCGGCCCGCGGCGGCCTCGGCGTAGGCGAACATGTCGTCGGGCATGCGGTGCGCCGAGACCACGCGCGCCTCGTGGGCGATATCGAATTGCTGGAGAATCTCTACTGCGTGCTGCATGGTGTCCCAGTCGCTGCTGGAGCCCATGACGACGCCGATGTGTATGCTGGTCATAATGCTTGGGTGCGGCGCTACGCCGCCGACCGACCGGTATTGGCAGCGCGCGATTTTACTTTTGCCATTCTCAAGCCATTCACAAGCCACATTCGAGGCCCACCTCCCATGATCGATGTCACCCTGGAAAATTTTGAAACCGAGGTCGTGAACGCCTCGCTGAGCGTGCCCGTGCTGGTCGATTTCTGGGCGCCGTGGTGCGGCCCGTGCCGCGCGCTGGGCCCCATCCTCGAAAAGCTCGAAACCGAATACGCGGGCCGCTTCAAGCTGGTCAAGATCAACTCCGACGAGGAGCAGGAGCTCGCGGGCATGTTTGGCATCCGCAGCATCCCGACCTGTGTGCTGCTCAAAGGCGGTCAGCCCGTCGATGGCT
>CAVPUD010000124.1:0-17173 GCA_963708545.1 uncultured beta proteobacterium
TGCGCTGTTGCGGGCTTTTTTGGCGGCGCGCAGACTGTCAGCGAAAGCGCGGCTCGGGCACGGTGCGCAGCTCGCCGTCGAGCGAACCGACGTAATTCGCCAGCGCCTTGAGCTCGGCGTTCGAGAACTGCTTGGCGATGCCGGCCATGACAGGGTTGGAGCGGCCCACCACGGCGTTCGGCTCCGCCTTGTAGGACTTGAGCGCGACGAACATGTAGTCGGCGTGCTGGCCCGCGATCTTGGGGTAGGCAGGGTCGATCGGCTTGGAGAAGTTGTCGCCGTGGCACGAGACGCAGGCGGCTTTTTGCAGCAGCGCCGCGACCTGCGGCTTGGGCTCGATGCGCGGCTTGGCGGGCAGTTCGGTGTTGCCTTTTTGGGATTTACCGAGTTGTTCGTAATATGCGGCGAGGTCGGCGATGTCCTGGTCGGACAGCGAAGCCGCGATGCCACGCATGGTGGGGTGGCGGCGGTCGCCCTTGCGGTAGGCGTCCAGCGCCGAAGCAAGGTATTTGGCGTTTTGCCCCGCGATCATGGGTACCTTGTGCACTTCAGGGAAGGTGGCCTGGTAGCCGGGGATGCCGTGGCAGCCCACGCACATGGCAATCTTCTTGGCCCCTGCCTGGGCGTCTCCTTGTGCCTCGGCAGCGTGGGCGGTGGCGATGGCGGTCACGGAAGCGACAGCCAGGGCGAACAATGTGGTCAGCTTTTTTGTCATTTTGCGCGCACAATGGTGTAAAAAAACAGCCTGTGGCTGTGATCGATGGTCGATTATAGCCAGCGCTTGTCAAGCCCATTTATCAACGTTATTGCCATTCCATCCATGAAATTCCAAGGCTCCCAGAATTACGTCGCCACGCCCGACCTCATGCTTGCCGTGAACGCGGCCATCACCTTGCAACGCCCGCTGCTCATCAAGGGCGAGCCCGGCACCGGCAAGACCATGCTCGCCGAAGAAGTGGCGCAGGCGCTCAACATGCCGCTGTTGCAATGGCACATCAAGAGCACGACCAAGGCGCAGCAGGGCCTTTACGAATACGACGCCGTGAGCCGCCTGCGCGACAGCCAGCTCGGCGACGCCGACAGCGCCGCGCGCGTGCAGGACATCCGTAACTACATCGTGCAGGGCGTGCTCTGGCGCGCGTTCACGGCGGACCAGCCCGTGGCACTGTTGATCGACGAAATCGACAAGGCCGACATCGAGTTCCCCAACGACCTGCTGCGCGAGCTCGACCGCATGGAGTTTTACTGCTACGAAACGCGCGAGCTCATCCGCGCCAAGCACCGCCCGCTGGTGTTCATCACCTCGAACAACGAAAAAGAGCTGCCCGATGCGTTTTTGCGCCGCTGCTTCTTCCACTTCATCAAGTTCCCCGACGCCGACACCATGCGGCAGATCATCGGCGTGCACTTTCCCACGCTCAAGGGCGAGCTCATCAGCGCCGCGATGAAAACGTTTTACGACGTGCGCGGCCTGCCCGGCCTGAAGAAAAAGCCCTCGACGAGCGAGCTGCTCGACTGGCTCAAGCTGCTCGTGGCCGAGGACATCCCCGTCGAGGCGCTGCAAAGCGGCGACGACAAGATCGCCATACCGCCGCTCGTGGGCGCGCTGCTCAAGAACGAGCAGGACGTGAGTCTGTTCGAAAAGCTCGTGTTCATGAACCAGCGCAACCGCTGAACGCCAGCGCTGGCTCCACGGCCAAACTGCGTCTGCCAACGCTTGCAACCATGACCGCGTTCGCCCCACCCCTCACCTTGCGCGCACACGGCGTGCGCCTGGAGCCGCTTGCTGCTGCACACGAGGCGGGGCTTGCGGCGGCGGCGGCCGACGGGCAACTGTGGCGCCTGCGCGTGACTTCGGTGCCCGAGCCGCAGGATACGCGCGCTTACATCGAGCAGGCGCTCGCGATGCAGGCCGAGGGCAGCCGTCTGCCCTTTGCCGTGTGCGACGAGGCCACAGGGCGCGTGCTCGGCAGCACGAGCTATCACGACATCCTGCCCGCCGTGAAGCGCCTGGAGATCGGCTGGATCTGGTACGCCAAAAGTGCGCAGCGCAGCCACGTCAACACGGTGGCCAAGCTGCTGCTCATGGGGCACGCCTTCGACACGCTGGGCTGCCAGGTGGTGGGATGGCGCACCGACAACTTCAACTTTGCGAGCCAACGCGCCATCGAGCGCCTGGGCGCGAAGAAAGACGGTGTGCTGCGCGGCCACGCGCTGCGCCGCGACGGCACCCTACGCGACACCGTGATGTACAGCATGCGCGCCGGCGAGTGGCCCGAGGCGCGCGCCCAATTGCTCTACCTTTTGCAGCTGCATGCGCTTGCTACATAAGCGCTGGAGGCCAAAAACATGCTCATCGACTTTTTCTACACGCTGCGCGCCGCGCAGCTGCCGGTATCGGTCAAGGAATTCCTCAGCCTGCTCGAAGCGCTCGAAGCCGGCATCGTCGGCCCGCGCTCCGAAGACGCCTGGAGCCTGGACGACTTCTACTTCATGGCGCGCCTGGCGCTCGTCAAGGACGAAAAGCACTACGACAAGTTCGACCGCGCCTTTTCCGCGTACTTCAAGGGCGTGGAGGCGGCGGCCGAGCTCGCGCGTGAGCTGCCTTCGGACTGGCTCACGCAGATGCTCGAGCGCGAGCTCAGCGACGAGCAAAAGGCCGCGCTCCAAAAGCTCGGTTGGGACGAGCTCATGGAGACGCTCAAAAAGCGCCTCGAAGAGCAAAAAGGCCGTCACGAAGGCGGCAGCAAGTGGATAGGCACGGGCGGCACCAGCCCTTTTGGCAACGGCGGCTACAACCCGCAGGGCATACGCATAGGCGGGCAGAGCAAGAACAAGAGCGCCGTGAAGGTCTGGGAGCAGCGCGCCTACCAGGACTACGACGACCAGCAGGAGCTGGGCACGCGCAACATCAAGGTGGCGCTGCGCCGACTGCGTCGCTTTGCGCGCGAGGGCAACGAGCTCGAACTCGACCTGCCCGACACCATCCGCAGCACGGCCGCGAACGCCGGCTATCTCGACATCAAAATGGTGCCCGAGCGCCACAACAATGTGAAGGTGCTGCTGCTCATGGACGTGGGCGGCACCATGGACGAGCACGTCCAGCGCGTCGAAGAGCTGTTTTCTGCCGTGCGCAGCGAGTTCAAGCACCTCGAGTTTTATTACTTCCACAACTGCATCTATGACTTCATGTGGAAGAACAACCGCCGGCGCTTTGCCGAAAAATTCCCTACCTGGGACATCATCCGCAAATACAACAAAGATTACAAACTGATCTTCGTAGGCGACGCGACCATGAGCCCCTACGAAATCCTGCAGCCCGGCGGCAGCGTCGAATACAACAACGAGGAGCCCGGCGCCGAATGGCTGCAGCGCTTCACGCACGCCTTTCCCAAGTTCGCCTGGATCAACCCCGAGCCGCCCGGCGTGTGGCAGTACCGCCAGAGCATCAGCATCATCCAGCAGCTCATGGCGCAGCGCATGTACCCGCTCTCGCTCAAAGGGCTCGAAGAGGCGATGCGGCTGCTGTCAAAATAACTGGATGCTTGGACGCGCCATAACGCCGGCCCGCGGGCCGGCGTTGTTTTTTCTGCTGCTCGTGCTCGCCCTGCTGCTGCCTGGCTGCAGTGTGTGGCAGCGCGTCACGGGCCAGGGTGCCGATGCCAACGCCGATGCGGCCGCCGCAGCCGAGGCCCGCGCCGCGTTCACGCTCGAAGTGCAGGCGCCCGATGCGGTGCGCGGCCTGCTCGAGCGCCACCTCGAACTGCAGCGCTTTCGCCAGCTGCCCGACTTGCAGGAGGGCGAGCTGCAGCGCCTGCTTGCGCGCGCCGACGAAGATGCGCGCGAGCTGCTCGCGACGCAAGGCTATTTTTCACCCAGCATCGCCATCGAGACCCAGGCCGCGCCCGCCGATGCTGCAGCCGCGCGCGTGGTGCTGCTGCGCGTCGATCCGGGGCCGCAGACGCGCGTCGTGCGCGCCGACATCGGCTTCGTCGGCCACAGCGTGGGCGCGCAAACAGACACGCCCGTGGGCCGGCCCGGTGCGCCCGAAAGCGGCGCGCGCCAATTACAGCGCGTGCAAAGAAGCTGGGAGCTCCCACCCGGCCAGCCCTTCACCCAGTCGGGCTGGGACGCCGCGAAGAAGGAGAGCCTGCGCCAGCTGCAGGCGCGCCGCTACGCCGCCGCGCGCATCGAGAGTAGCCGCGCCGACATAGACGCCGACAGCAACGAGGCGACGCTGAGTGTGCTCTACGACCCCGGCCCCGTGTATTTCTTCGGCCCCTTGCGCGTCGAAGGCAGCCAGCGCTACGACCCCGAAGGCGCGCGCCGCATCGCACGCCTGCCCACGGGCAGCCTCTACTCCGAGGCGCAGATGCTCGACGCCCAGCAGCGCCTGGCCGCGAGCGGCTACTACGACACCGCATTCCTGCTGCTCGACACCGCGGCGCCCGACCCCAAGGCCGCGCCCGTCGTCGCGCAGGTGCGCGAAGCGCCGCTGCAGAAGTTCGTCTTCGGCGCGGGCATCTCCACCGACGCCGGCCCGCGCCTGAGCGTGGACCATATCCACAACCGCGTGCCCGGCATAGGCTGGCGCGCCGTGAGCCGGCTCGCGCTCGATGACAAAGACAAGCTCCTAGGCACCGAGCTCATGGACTTGCCCGACGAATCGGGCTGGCGCTGGTTCGGCAGCGGCAAGCTGCAGCGCGAGGACACGGGCGACTACCGCGTCAACAGCGGGCGCCTGCGCGCAGGGCGCAGCAAGAGCGACCTGCGCATAGACCGCAGCTATTTTTTGCAGTACGACAACGCGCACAGCCAGGGCCTGAACCCGCCGCCCACGAGCAGCGCTTTGAGTGCCAACACCACCTGGACAGGGCGCTACTTCAACAGCAACATCGCGCCCACGCGCGGCTATGGGCTGGGGCTGGAGCTTGGCGCGGGCAGCACGCTCGGCGAGTACCACGAACCCTACGCGCGCAGCCTGTTGCGCTGGCAGTGGTTTGTGCCGCTCGGGCGTGTGCAGGGCGAGGACGGGCGCGGGCGCCGCAGCCGCCTGGCCGTGCGCACCGACCTGGGCGCCGTGTTCGCGCGCACCAATGCTCCTGTGCCCGTGACCGAGCTCTTCCTCACGGGCGGCGACGCCACGGTGCGCGGCTACGCCTACCGCAGCATAGGCGCGCGCACCGAAAACGACCAGCTCTACGGCGGCCGCTACCTGGTCGTGGCGAGCGTCGAATGGCAGCGCCCCATGCTGCGCGACGGCCGCGTGAGTGACTGGGAGAACACCTTTTTCATAGATGCAGGCGCCGTCGCCGACCGCGTGCGCGCGCTCGACCCGCGCGTGGGCGTGGGCACGGGCGTGCGCTGGCGCAGCCCCGTGGGGCCGCTGCAGGCCGACCTGGCCTACGGCGTGCGCGTGCACAGCCTGCGTCTGCACATGCGGCTGGGGTTCAACTTTTGAGCACGACCGAGATGCCCTCGCAACACGATCTGCCGTCCGACGCTGCGCCAGCGTCGCCAGCGCCGCCCCGGCGGCGCCGCGTGGGGCGCGGGCTGCTGCGCCTGGGCGCGGCTTTGCTGGCTCTGTTGCTGGCCTTGCTGCTCGCGCTCGCGGTGGCCGGCTGGTGGTGGGCCGGGCGCAGCAGTTCGCTTGCCGACACGCTGGCGCTCGCCGCACGGCTGTTGCCCGCTGGTCAGCGGCTCGAGAGCCGCGCGGTGCAAGGCACGCTGCGCGAAGGCGGGCGCATAGACTGGCTGCGCTGGAGCAGCGCCAAGTTTGCCGTCGAAGTGCAGGACTTGCGCTTTGGCCGACCGTTGGGCTGGCGCTGGGCCGCGCTGCTGCAAGGGCAGGTGGAACTCGGTGCGCTGCAGGCCGCGCAAGTCACGCTCATGCCATTGGGCGCGCGCGACGCCGATGCCGGGCCGCCCGCACCGCCCACCGCGCTCGCGCTGCCCGTGCCGCTGCAGCTGCACGTGGAGCTGCGCGTCGATCGCCTGCGCTGGGCCGGCACGCCTGCGCTCGATCTGCAAAACGTGCAGCTCGGCTACCGCTACAGCGGCAGCGGCGCTGGTCTCCATGGCTGGCGCGAGGCGCAGCACCAGCTCACGCTGCGCGAGCTCACGCTGGCACGCGGCCACTACCGCGGCCAGGCCACGCTGGGCGCGCAGGCGCCATTCGCGCTCGCTGCGGTGTTCGATGGACTGGTGCAAGTCGCTCCGCCAGAGGGCGCGGCGCAGACGCCGCCACCCGGGACCCATGCCGGCACCTGGGCGAAGGCGCACGCCAGCGTGCAAGGCCAGCTCGCCACGGCCGCTGCGACTTTGCAGCTAAAAATGCTTGTAGCGCTTGATGCGCCTGCGCAAGCAGCTATCGATTCAGAAGAAAAAACGCGGCCCGGCGCCAACGGGAAAGGCATTCCGCCCGAGCCCAAGGCCGCACCCGCCGCAGAAACTATGCAGGCCGAGCTCAGCGCCACGCTCCAGCCGTGGGCGGCGCAACCGCTGCCGCAGGCGCAGGCGCGGCTGCGCGCGGTCGATCTGGCGGCCCTGTGGCCAGGGGCGCCGACCACCTTGCTCGACGGCACGCTGCAAGCGGGGCCTTTGGCGCAGCCAGCCCGACATTCCGCGCCAGCCCAAGCGCCCGCTGCCTCCGCGCCCCCTACTGCGCCAGTGAAAGCGGGCTGGGCCATCGCGGTGCAGCTCGCCAACCGCGCGCCCGGCCCGTGGGACGCAGGGCGCCTGCCGCCTACGGCGCTGCAAGGGCGCGTCGAATACGACGGCCACCGCTGGAGCGTGCCCGCCGCCAGCGTGGGCCTGGGCGCGGGCACGGCCACGCTGCAGGCGCACTACACGCCGACCAGCGGGGCGTGGGACGGCCGGCTGGACTTGCACGCCGTCTCGCCCGGCGCCGTGCATACGGCGTTCGACGTACAAGCGCTTTCGGGCCAGATCGCGGCGCGCCGCGAAGCCGGGGCCGTGCGCTTTGCGGCAGACCTGCGCGCGCAGCCTGCGGGGGGCGGAAGTGGCGCAGCCGATGGGAGCGGCACCAAGGCCGCAGCAAGCGGCCCCGCGCGCGGCAACCAGGCCAAGCCCACCAGGGCAGCGCCAGCGTCCAAGGCCACGGCAAAAGCCACGCCAGCGGCCAAACTGCGCATAGACGCCTTACAGACCGAAGGCGAATGGCGGCGGCAGGCCGAGGGCAGCGCCAGCCTGCAATTGCGCACGCTGCAACTCGCCGCGCTGCAAGCCCGCGTGCAGGCGCAGGGGCTGCACATTGCCTTTGGCGCTGGTCCTGAGGCCCCCGCGGTGCAAGGGCGCGTGCAGCTCGAGGTGCCCGGTGCCGCCGCCGAGGCCGACGGCAGCCTGGGCGCGCGCCGCGGCGCCGGCACGCTGCAATGGCAGGCGCAAGACCTGCGCGCCACGCAGCAGTGGCTCGCGCGCCTGGATGCGCTCGGCGTGCCTGGATTGGGTTTTGCGCAGCAAGGCGCGCTGCAAGGCCAGGCGCAGCTGAGCGCGCGCTGGCGGGGCGGCTGGCAAAGTGCGTGGGACTTGCTGCAGCACCCGGCGCCATCATCGCTACCGCGCGCGCAAGCCCAAGGCGCCGCTCCCTTCACGCTACAGGCAACGCTGGCCGTGCCGCAGCTCGATGCCACCTGGCCCGGCGCTGCGCCCTGGCAGCTGCGCGGCGTGCGCGCCGAACTCGCGGGCTCGCCCGCGCAGGCCACGCTCGCCCTTGATGGCGCGCTGCAGCACGGCCGCTTGCAGTTTGCGTTGCAGACCCAGTTGGAGGGTGGCGTGCAGCATGCAGCGCAAGCCGGCGCCGGGCTGCGCTGGCACGCCCGCGTGCAAGCCTTGCGCCTGCAGGCCGAGGATGCGCAGCGCCCCGGTCCGTGGACGCTCGCGCTCGGCGCACCGCTCGCGCTCGAAGGGCGCATGCCGAGCGGCCAAGCCGCCGCCTCGGCAGCCCCGGCCTGGACTGTGCAGGCTGCGGCTGGACAGGCTGCGCTGCGCGGCCCTTTGCCTGGCACGGTGCAATTGCGCTGGGAACCGCTGCGCTGGGCGCAGCGAACGGACAAGGCCGCGGGCGCTGCCCCCATGCACTTGCAGACGCAAGGCAGCGTGCTGGGCGTGCCGCTCGCCTGGGTCGATGCCTTCGAGGCGCGTGCCGCCGACGCGCCGCCTTTGCTCACACGGCTCGGGCTCGGCGGCGACCTGGCCTTCGACGGCCAATGGAGCGTGGACACCACCCCGAGCGACGGCCTGCGCGCGCGCGTGGGCCTGCAGCGCGCGCGCGGCGACTTGCGCATCCGGCTCGAAGAAGGCATGAATGGCGCCGGCGGGGCGGATGGCAAAGCTGCCAGCGGCGGCAAAGTGGGCCATGGCGGCGCGGGCAAGCCGCCCGCCAGTGCCCAGGCTGGCGTGCGCGCGGCGGAGCTGGCGCTCGAAGTCCAAGGCGAAGCCGTGCACGCGCGGCTGCTGTGGGACAGCGAGCGCGCGGGCCATGTCAACGCCACCGCCGACACGCGCATCGCCTGGCTTCAGGGCGCGCCCGTGTGGCCCGCCGATGCGCCCGTGGCCGGCACGCTGCAGGCGCGCCTGCCCGACCTCGGCGCCTGGTCTTTGCTCGCGCCGCCGGGCTGGCGCGTGCGCGGCACGGTCGAAGCGGACGCGCAGCTCGCGGGCAGCCGCGCCGCGCCGCGCTGGAACGGCACGCTCGCGGCCGACGACATGGCCGTGCGCTCCGTGCTCGACGGCGTCGATCTGCAGCAAGGCCGGCTGCGCGCCGCGCTGCGCGGCGACACGCTGGACATCACCGAATGGCGCATCCAGGGTGGGCGCGGCAGCAATGCACGCATTCCGGGCCAAAGCGGCAACCGCACGCCGCCGCCGCAGGACGGCGGCACGCTGGCCGGCACGGGCACGCTGCGCTGGGGCCGCCCGGCGGACGGCGACGCGGGCATCTTCATGCAGCTGCAGGGCGAGGCGCGCGCGCTGCAGGTGCTGGTGCGCGCCGACCGGCAGGTCAGCGTCTCGGGCCCGGTGCAGGCGCAGCTGCAGGGTGGCCAGATCCGCCTGCGCGGCCAGCTCACGATAGACCGCGCCGCCATTTTGCTGCCCGAAGAAAGCGCGCCGCGCCTGGGCGACGACGTGGTCGTGCACGCGCGCGCCAGGGACGAGGCTGCGCAAAAGGCCGCGCAGGCCGAGGCGCGCGCCACGGTGCAAGCCGCGCACCCGCCCGACATCGCCGTGAGCCTGAACCTGGGGCGCGACTTCGCGCTGCAGGGCATGGGCCTGACCACGCGCCTGCGCGGCACGCTCGACATCCTCTCCAGCCCCGAGAGCGGCGCCGCGCCGCGCATCACGGGCGACATCGCCACCGTGCAGGGCCGCTACCGCGCCTGGGGCCAGACGCTGGACATCGAGACCGGGCACATCCACTTCAGCGGCGCTTACGACAACCCCGCGCTCGACATCCTTGCGCTGCGCCCCAACATCAGCGTGCGCGCCGGCGTGCAGATCAGCGGCACGGCGCGTGCGCCGCGCGTGCGCCTGTATTCCGACCCCGAACTGCCCGAGGCCGAAAAGCTCTCGTGGGTGGTGCTGGGCCGCGCCGCCGCGCAAGGCGGCACGCAGACCGCCATGCTGCAGCAGGCCGCCTTGAGCCTGCTCGGGCGCGGCGGCGGCAGCCCCGGCGCACAGATCGCGCGCCGCCTGGGCCTCGACGAGCTGGGCCTGGGCGGCGACAGTGGCGACACCAATGGCACGGCGCTGTCGCTGGGCAAGCGCCTGTCCGACAAGATGTACGTGACCTACGAATACGGCCTCACGAACGCGCTCGGTGCGATCTACATCTTTCTGGACCTCACGCGCCACCTGACCCTGCGCGGCCAGACCGGGGAGAAAAGCGCGCTCGACATCATCTACACGCTGCGCCGGGATTGAGTTGCCGAGCCGTGCACTTTGGCGGCCTACAATTCGCCCCAGCCCGATTTTTGCCACCCCGCAATGGGAGTGGTTGCGGGCACAGTCTTTGCCTCATCACCTCGCCGTAGCACAAGGGATAGTGCCCCCGCCTCCTAAGCGGGAGATTCAGGTTCGAGTCCTGACGGTGAGACCAGACATGTGTGGCCATGCGCTGTGGCCGCCTGCGCAAAAACCACTGACTTGTAATGTGACTAATGGGAGGAACCATGGGGAAGATGACGGTGCGCGCCTGGCTCGGCTGGGCCTTCGGCGGATTGGCCTTGTTGGTCTTGCTCGTGGCGGTGTTCGCGATCAAGGGGCTCAATGGTGCGAATCTGCGCTATGAGAGCTATGTCACAGGCGCGGCAGCACGGCTTGACGCCGCCCGTGAGGTGCAAGCTGCGGTGCAGCAGCGTGCAGTCGCGGTGCGCAACATGGTGCTGCGCACCAAGCCTGAAGAAATCACCGCCGACAAGACCGCGGCATTGCAAGCGCATGCCGAGGTCGGCAGTGCATTGCAAAAGCTCAGGACCCTGACGCAAGAAGACGCGAAAACCAGCGAAACCGTGCGTCGCCTGGTCGAGCAGATCGACGCCACAGAGCAAAAATACGCCCCGGTCGCGCTCGCGATCGTCGATCTGGCCGCGAACCAGCAGCGCGAGGCTGCCATTGCCAAAATCAACGATGAATGTTTGCCTTTGCTGCGCGCGCTCGGCAAAGTGATGGACGACTACACCGATTTCTCCACCCAGCGCGCGAGCCAGCTCGCAGCCGCTGCTGCGGCCGAATATGCGTTGCAGCGCAAGCTGCTGATCGCCGTTTGCGTGCTGGCCCTCGCCTTCGCCGTGCTGGCCGGTTGGCTGGTCACGCGCCGCATCACGCGCGCGCTCGGCGCCGAACCCGACGAGCTCTCTGCCGCGGTCGGGCGCGTGGCCGAGGGTGACCTGATGACCGAGCTGCGTGTGGGCGCGGGCGACACCTCGAGTGTGCTGGCGGCCGTCGCGCGCATGCAGGCCGCGCTGCGGCAGGTGGTGGCCAACGTGCGCCACGCCTCGGACGCCGTCGCGGTCGCGAGCGCCCAGATCGCCGCAGGTAATGCCGACCTTTCGGCGCGCACCGAAAGCCAGGCGAGCGCGCTCGAAGAAACCGCGGCCTCCATGGAAGAACTCGGCAGCACGGTGCAGCAAAACGCCGACAACGCGCGCCAGGCGAACCAGCTCGCGCAGAGCGCCTCGGCCGTGGCCAGCGAAGGTGGCGAGGTCGTGGCCCAGGTGGTTGAGACCATGAAGGGTATCCATGGCTCCTCGCAAAAAATCGCTGAGATCATCGGCGTGATCGACGGCATTGCGTTCCAGACCAACATCCTTGCGCTCAACGCCGCCGTCGAGGCCGCGCGCGCAGGCGAGCAGGGCCGGGGTTTCGCCGTGGTCGCGAGCGAGGTGCGCAGCCTTGCGGGGCGCAGCGCGCAGGCGGCCAAGGAGATCAAGGCGCTGATCACCGACAGCGTCACGCGCATAGGCCAGGGCAGCACGCTGGCCGACCAGGCGGGCGCCAAGATGGCGGAAATCGTCACCGGCATCCGCCGCGTGACCGACCTCATGGGCGAGATCAGCGCGGCCAGCAGCGAGCAAAGCGCGGGCGTCACCCAGGTGGGCGAGGCCGTGAGCCAGATGGACCAGGTCACGCAGCAAAACGCCGCGCTGGTCGAGGAAATGGCCGCGGCAGCTGCGAGCCTGAACAACCAGGCGCAGGAGCTCGTGCGCACGGTGGCCATGTTCAAGCTCGATGCGGCGCCAGCCGCGCAGGCCGTGCCCGCCGCAGCGGGGGCGGCGCTGCACATGCCAGCGCCGGCGCGCGCGGCCGGCCGCCTCGCAGCAGGCCAGGCACACCTTGTCGCGGCGCCAGCGGGCGAGAGCGTGCAGGACACGCAGGTGCGCCTGGACAACGCGATCCGTGCCCACGCCGACTGGAAGATCAAGCTGCGCGGCGCGATCCAGCACAAGGAAACGCTGGACGCCGAGACCATCCGCCGCGACGATTGCTGTGAGCTCGGCAAATGGTTGTACGGCAAAGGCCGCTCGCAATATGGCGGCCGCCCCTTGTTCACCCACCTGGTCGAAGAACACCGCCACTTCCACGAAGAGGCCGGCAAGGTCGCGCAGACCATCAACCGCCGGGCCTATGAGCAGGCCGCGCAGCAGATTGCCGTCGGTTCGCCGTTCATCGAGGCTTCGCAGCGCGTGGGGCAGGCCATCGTGCAGCTGGCGAACGAGGTCAAGGGCAAAGGCACGCGCAGCGCCAAGGCCGCCAGTGCAGCTTCCACCCCCGCGCCGCAGCTCAAGCGGCCCGACGCCGCGAGCCTGCACGGCAAAGCCAGCCACGCGGACGACGGCGAGTGGGAGAGTTTTTGAGCCGCAAAGTCGCCGGACTGGAGCCTTGACGGCTTTGGCGCGTGTGCCCAGGCGGGCTTTTGGTTTTTATGCCAAAACCGGCATAAGCCAAGGTGCAGCAAGCACGAGTAGCTATCGAAAACATACTACGACGCAGGGCGGATGGGCGCGGCGCTTTTTGTGCGTGGCCCCGAGGCAGGCGAGGCAGGCCATGGCCCGCAGGCCTGGGTCATTGGCGACCTTGCAATGCACCCGCCAGCGCCACGTACTCGTGCACCGGGACTTCCTCGGCGCGGCGTTGGGTGTCGAAGTGGCCCGCGTAGGCGCGCGCCTCTAGCCAGCGCCCCAGCGTGTGGCGCAGCAGCTTGCGGCGCTGGCTGAAAGCCACCTGCACGAGTTCGGCGAGCAGCGCCGGCGGCACCTCGGGCGGCGCCGCGCGCGGCAGCATGCGCACCACGGCGCTGTCCACGCGCGGCGGGGGGGCGAAGCTCTCGGGCGGCACGTGCAGCACGTCTTCCATCGCGTAGCGCCACTGCAGCATCACCGACAGGCGCCCATAGTCGGCGGTGGCGGGCTGGGCCACCATGCGCTGCACCACCTCTTTTTGCAGCATGAAGTGCTGGTCTGCGATCACGCCCACATGCCCCAGCAGGTGGAACAGGATGGGTGTGGAGATGTTGTAGGGCAGGTTGCCCACGACGCGCAGCTTGTGCGCCGGGCCGGCCTCACCATCGTTTGCGCCGGCGCCGGCCAGGCGGGCGGCCAGCGCGGTGAAGTCGACCTGGAGCACGTCGGCTTCGATCACCTCGAGCTGGGGGTGCAGGCGCAGGCGCGCGGCCAGGTCGCGGTCGAGTTCGATCACGGCAAGGTGGCCCAATCTTTCCACCAGCGGCTGCGTCAGCGCCGCGAGGCCGGGGCCGATCTCGACCATGGCCTGCCCCGGCTGCGGCGCGATGGCGCGCACGATGGCGTCGATGATGGCGCCGTCGGTCAGGAAGTGCTGGCCGAAGCGCTTGCGCGCGCGGTGTTCCCGAGGC
The DNA here is from genome assembly GCA_963708545.1 of uncultured beta proteobacterium. Classification (GTDB taxonomy): domain Bacteria; phylum Pseudomonadota; class Gammaproteobacteria; order Burkholderiales; family Burkholderiaceae_C; genus Extensimonas. The sequence goes on from CAVPUD010000124.1 coordinate 13,391, forward strand.
TGGGTCACAGCGGCGGGTCGCGGTATTCGATGTAGGCGCGCCCGCGCAGCTCCTGTAGCCAGGTGGTGTAGGCCTGTTCGGTCTTTTGCTCGCGCACGGTGTCGCGCGCCATGTCGCGCAGCTCGCGCTGGCTGGGCTTGACTTCGCGGCGCTCGAGCAGCTGGATCAGGTGCACGCCAAAGCGGGTGACCACGGGTTCGCTGATTTCGCCGGGGCGCAGGGCGTTCATGGCTTCCTCGAACTCGGGCACGAAGCGGCCGGGGTTGACCCAGCCGAGGTCGCCGCCTTGCTTGGCGCTGCCGTCTTGCGAATACTCGCGCGCGAGGTCGGCAAAGTCGGCCGTGCCCGCGAGCACGCGCCGGCGCAGCTCGGCCAGGCGCGCGGCCGCGGCGGTTTCGCTGAGCTGCGGGCCGGTGCGCAGCAGGATGTGGCGCGCGTGGCTTTGCGTGATGACGGCGGGAATGCCGGCGTTGCTGCGCTCCACGACTTTCAAGACGTGAAAGCCCGCGCCCGAGCGCAGCGGGCCGGCGATCGCGCCCACGGGCAGGGAGGCGACGGCGCTCGCGAACAGCTCGGGGTAGCGCTCGAGCGGGCGCAGCCCCATGGCGCCGCCGCTGATGCCCAGCGACGGGTCGGCGAGTTCGCGCGCCACGGTGGCGAAGTCTTCGCCCGCGCGCAGCTTGTCGGCCGCGGCCTGCGCGCGCGCCTGGCGCTGGGCGACTTCGTCGGGGCTGGCGTTTTCGGGCACGGGCACGAAGAAGTGCGCGAGGTTGACTTCCGCCTTGGCCGTGGCGGTTTCGGAGCGCTGCTCGCGCAGGTATTGATCGACGTCGAGGTCGGTCACGCGCACGCGCGACTGCACTTCGCGGTCACGCAGGCGCTGCAGGAGCAGCTGGTTGCGCAGCTCTTCGCGAAAGCTCTTGCGGCTGATGCCCTGTTCGGCCAGGCGGCGGTAGAACGCCTCGACGCTGAGCTGGTTTTGCCGCGCGACGCTTTGTTCGGCCTGATCGACGGCGTAGTCGTCCACGCGGATGCCGCTCTCCTTGGCTTCCTGCAACTGCGCTTTTTCGAGGATGAGCTGCTCGAGCACTTCACGTGCGAGCACCTCACGCGGTGGCGCGGTGGCGCCTTGCAGGGCGATCTGCCGCTCTATGCGCGCCATGCGCATGCGCACTTCGTTGTTGGTGATGGGCTCGGAGTTGACCAGCGCGACGATGTAGTCGGCCTGCTGCTGCGTCAGCCCGCTGCTGTCGGCCGGGCCCGGCAGCGCCGGCGCCTGCGGCGCGGGGCGCGCAAGCCCCCTGGCCGAGCCTGCCGCGCCTGTCGCAGGGCGCAGACCTTGTGCAGCGGCACTTTGCAGCGCACAGAAACCCAGGCACGCTAGGCCCAGGGCAAGAAGACGGTGGTTCATGGTGGCGGGTCAATCGTAGTTGCTGAAGCGGCTGGGCAGGGCGCGCGCCGCGGGGTCGCGCAAGGGCTGGTAGCGCGGCACGTTTTGCTTGAGCGCTGCGAGCGGGTCCTGCCCCAGGCTCAGGCGCGAAAAACCGACGAATTCGATCTGGAACGACAGGCGCGTGTTGGCGGTGATCAAGCTGCTTTGCAGTCTGTCGACGACCACGCGGCCCACCCAGCAGCAGCCGTCGTATTCGAAGCCCACCACCATGTCCACGAGCTTTTTGTCGCGCATGCTGTAGTCCAGCCGCCCCACGGTGTACCAGCGCCCACTGCCGGTGCGCGCACCCTTGGCGTCTTTGCGCGCACCGGCGTCCGCGCTGCCGGGGCTCAAGGGCCATTGCCAGCCCAGGTCGATCTGCTCGCTGGTGCCGCGCTGCAGTCGGTACGCGGCACTGATGGTGCGGTAGTTGCCGGGCGTGTAGTTGGCGCTCACGGTGGAGCGTACCGAGCGGTGTGTGTGCGGGTTGTATTGCACGACGGAGTCGAAGCCCCATTGCGGCGTCCAGTTCATGCCGGCACCCAGCAGCACGTCGGAGACGCGGTCGGTCATGGGCGCTTCGCCTGGCAGGGTGACGTTCTGGTCCTTGAAGCGCAGGCGCTGCGCGATGCCCAGGCGCAGGGAGTCGGCGCCGGTGTCGGGGTCGAGAAAGCGCGTGCTCACGCCCAGGGTCAGCAGGTTGTTGTCGGCGATGCGGTCGTTGCCGCCGTAGGCGTTCTCGGTGTAGATGGTGGCGAAGTTGAAATCGTTGGCCGCGGTGTCATAGATGGGCAGCAGGTGCTGGTCGCGGTAGGGCGTGTAGGTGTAGAAGGCGCGCGGCTCGAGCGTCTGCACGAAATTGCGCCCCAGCAGCCGCGTGTCGCGCTCGAACACCAAGCCGCTGTCCAGGCTGAAGGTCGGCACCGTGCGGCTCGCGGACTTGCTGCCGTTCAGCAGCGGACTATCGAATTGGTAGTGCGTGGCGTTGAGCTGCAGGCGCGGCGTGACGAAGCTGCCCGGCGAGCGGAAGGGGCGGCTGACTTGCGCCAGCAGGTAGCTGCGGTCGGCGTCGGGCTGGTTGGTGAGGAAGCGGTCGGCCTGAAAGCGCGTGGTATCGACCTCGACGCTGGTCTCGAAGCCGCGCTGCAAGTCGCTGGGCGCGTAGCGCCATTGCAGCTGCGGCATGCGGTCGTAGGGCGGCACGATGGGCGCATTCATGTCCTGCTGGGTCTGCCACTTGAGCGTGCGCACCTGCGCCGTCATGTCGCGCGCGGCCCAGGACAAGAGCATTTCGCTGGGCAGCAGGCGCTCCAGCATCGCATTGGTGCCCAGCGAGGAGGCGTGGCCGAAGTCGCGCCAGTAGTCATTGTCGCTCACGCGGTTGAGGTTCAGGTGCAGGTTCAGGTTGCCCACGCCGGCGGCGTCTATGCTGCCGTCGTGCTTGGCGGTGTAAGTCCAACGATCGCGCTCGCGCAGGCTGTCCGAGGGCATGTATTGGGCTCTGAGCTCGCCCTGGTAATTGCTCTCGAGGTAGCGGAATTCACCCCCTGCGTTGAAGCCGCGCCGCGCCATCGCCGTGCCGGTGAAGGTGGCGTCGCGGTTGGGCGCGATGTTCCAGTAGTAGGGCTGCGAATATTCGAAGCCGCTGCGGCTGTCGATGCCGAAGGTGGGCGGCAGAAAGCCGGACTTGCGCTTGTCCGACAACGGAAAGCTGATGTGCGGTATGGGCAGCACCGGCACGCCCTTGAACTCGAGCACACCACCGTCGGCCACGCCCACGTCCTCCTCCTGGTCGAGGTGTATGGTCTTGGCGCGCAAAATCCAGTCGGGCTGCCAGCTCGCGCTGTCGTTCTTTTCGCAGGTGGTGTAGGTGGCGTCGTGCACCACGGAGCGGTCAGGGTCGATGAAGTCCACGCGCGCGGCGTCACCGTAGGCTCCGTTGGCCAGAAAGCGGTAGTGCGCGTCGGTGAAAAAGCCCTGGAACGCCTCCACGCGCAGGTCCAGCGCCGTGCCGTCGAAGATGTTGCCCGCACGGTTGATGTGCACCTGGCCGCGTGCCCTGGCCAGGTCTTCGGGCGCGATGTATTCGAGGCGGTCGGCGCGGATCGTGGTGTCGCCGCGGCGCAGCTCGGCCTTGCCCTCGACCACCACGTTCAAGTCCGTCTGGCCCGTGACGCGGTCGCCGCGCACGAACAGCGGCAGCTGCGGGTGCACCTCGCGCGGGAGGGTTTCCTGCAGCTGCGTGCTCGCGCGCAGCCGGGGCCGGCCCCAGCCGTCCGGGGCCGTGGCAGCGTCTGCGCCTGCGGGCGCGGTCGCCGCGGATGCAGGCGGCGCAGCGACCTGCTGCGCGA
>CAVPUD010000125.1:0-14435 GCA_963708545.1 uncultured beta proteobacterium
TGTCCTCGCGGAGCCTTTTTGCTGGGATGAAAAGAGCTTACTCAGTCGCGCTCGCCGCCGAAGATGCCCAGCAGCGCGAGCAGGCTTTGGAACACGTTGAACAAGTCCAGGTACAAGGCCAGCGTGGCGCTGATGTAATTGGTCTCGCCGCCGTCGATGATCTGCTTCAGGTCATACAGCATATAGGCGCTGAAGAGGCCTATCGCCGCGACCGAGATCGCCAGCATGCCGGCCGTGGAGCCCACGAACAGGTTGACCACGCTGCCCACGAGCAGCACGAGCACGCCCACGAACAGCCATTGCCCAAGACCCGAGAGGTCGCGCTTGATCACGCTCGCGAGCGTCGCCATGACGATGAACACGCCCGCCGTGCCCGCGAACGCGGTGGTGATGAGCGATACGCCGTTGCGCAAGCCCAGCACCACGCCGATGAGGCCCGAGAGCATCAGGCCCATGAAGAAGGTGAAGGCGAGCAGCACGGCGATGCCGGCGGCCGAATGCTTGGTCTTTTCGATCGCGAACATGAAGCCGAACGCGCCGGCCATGAAGACGATCAGCCCCAGCCCGCCGTGCAGCGTCTGCGTGATGCCCGTGGCCACGCCCAGCCAGGCGCCGAGCACCGTGGGCAACAGGCTCAGTGCGAGCAGCCAGTAGGTGTTGCGCAGCACTTTGCGGCGCTGTTCCTGCGCGGACAGGTCCAATGCCTGTGCGGGATTCAGAGTGAAAAGCGGTTGGTTCATGGCGTCGGCTCCTTGTCGGTCTGATGAACGCGGCCATTGTAGATAAGGCCATGCCGCGCAATGTCAATGGCCCTACGCGCCTTTGCCTATTTTTGTCAAGGGTTTTGCGGCTCGATCACGAAGCCGATCTTGCGTAAGCCCGCACGCTGCGCCAGCGCCATGGCCTGGGCCACGCGCTCGTAGCGCACCGCGCGGTCGCCGCTGATGTGCAGGTCGGGCTGCGGCTGTCGGGCGGCCTCGGCCTGCAAGAGCGCGGGCAGCGCGTCGTCTGGCACCGGCGTGCTGTTCAAAAAATAGCGGCCGTCGGCGGCGACGCTCAGGCGCACGGTGCTCGGCTGCACGACTTCGGGCTGGTTGGCCGCGCGCGGCAGCTCGACGTTGACCGAGTGCTTCATCACGGGCACGGTGATGATGAAGATGATGAGCAGCACCAGCATGACGTCGACCAGCGGCGTCATGTTGATCTCGTTCATCACCTCGTCGTCGCCGTCGCCAAAGGCATCGTCATGGATTCCGAACGCCATGGTCATGCGCCTTTCTTGAGCGGCAGCACTTTGCCGGCGGCCTCGGGCCCGGTGGCAGTGGCGGCGCGGCTGCCGGCGACGAAGTAGCTGTGCAGGTCGTGCGCAAAGCGGCGCAGCTGGTGCAGCACGGCTTTGTTGCCGCGCACGAGGGCGTTGTAGCCGAGCACGGCGGGAATCGCCACCGCCAGGCCCAGCGCCGTCATGATCAGCGCCTCGCCCACGGGGCCCGCGACCTTGTCTATGGTTGACTGGCCCGTGGTGCCTATGGCCAGCAGCGCGTGGTAGATGCCCCACACGGTGCCGAACAGGCCCACGAAGGGCGCGGTCGAGCCCACCGAGGCCAGGATGGCCAGGCCCGCCTGCAAGCGCGCGCCGCAGTCGTCGAGGTGGTTGCGCAGGCTGCGCGTGATCCACTCGCTGCGGTCGAGCTGGTCTTGCAGGCTCGCTTGCGCGTGGTGCGCGCTGGCTTCCTGCGCGGCCTGGGCGAGTTGGCGAAAGGGGTTGCCCGGATCGTCACCCAGGCGTGCGAGGCCCGTGGCGAAGTCTTCGCTGCGCCAAAAATCCTGCGCCGCGCGCGCGTGGCGGCGCAGCCGCAGCACATCCCACGCCTTGAGCACGATGACGATCCACGAGGCCAGCGACATGAGCAGCAGCAGCACGGCGACGCCGCGCGTCACCCAGTCGCCCTGCGCCCAGAGGTTGGCGATGCCGAATTGGGATTCCATGAAACTCTCCTATTCCAAAACGAATTGAATGGGCACCAGCGTCCACATGGCCTCGGGCACGCCGTTGCGTTTGCCGGGCACGAAGCGCCAGTGTTGCACGGCCTCCTGGGCCTGGCGGTCGAGCCGGTCGTAGCCGCTGGATTGGCTGATTTCGACCTTTTGCGGCAGCCCTTCGGCGCTGATGAGCACACGCAGCACCACCTTGCCCTGCTCGCCCATGCGCTTGCTGATGGCGGGGTAGGGTGGCTTGGGGTTGTTGAGGTAGGCGGCGTTGCTCGACGGCAGTTCGATGCGCGGCGGCGCGGCTGGCGCTGGCGCTGGCGCTGGCGCAGTTGCGGTCGGGGCGGCAAGAGCAGCTGCGGGCGCCACAGGGGCATTGGGCGCAGGCTCGGCCGAGGGCTGCGCGGCAGCGAGTTCCGACGGGGCTTGCGTAGCTGGCGTGGGCTGCGCTTTGGGTTGTGCCTTGGGCGCAGGCTGGGGCCGCGGCGTGGGGCGGGGCTTGTCCGGCACGGGCGGGGTTATGGCGGGCTTGGGCGCCGGAGTGCTTTGCGGCGCAGGTGGGGTGGCGGCTTGGCTGAGCAGCTCCGCCGGCACGATCAAAGGCTCTCGCGCGGGCGGTGCCTGGCGCTGCAGGCCCGATTGCAAAGCCCACAGTGCTGCGCCGTGCAGCAGCAGCACCAGCGTCGCAACCACAGCCTTGCGGCCGGTGCCTGCGGGTGCATGGAAAAGCGGAGATTCAGACATGAAAAAGTGAGCTGCCAGCGCAGGTGGAATCTGGGCTAACGGCCCAAAACATCAAAAATTCATTTGCGCAGGATCCAGCAGGCGGAGCAGACTACTAGGATCAAGCTGAGCATGAGGATGGCAAATGGTTCCATGGGGCTTGTCTCGTCGTGGTGCTCGGTATGGATTATGAATGAGAATATGTCTCATTTGAGGCGCCGGGGTAAAAATTTCCGACATCCGCGAGTATCTCGCGCCCGGCCTGCGCGAGCGTGGCGCAGCCCGTGAGCGCCATCGCGGCTTCGAGCTCGTCGCGCAGCAGGCGCAGCACGTGCGCGACGCCGGCCGCGCCCGAGTGCGCCAGGCCCCAGACGATGGGCCGGCCCACGAGCACGGCGCGCGCGCCCAGGGCGATCGCCTTGAGTACGTCGGTGCCGCGGCGAATGCCGCCGTCCACGAGCAGCGGCAGCGCGCCGCCTGTGGCGTCGGCGATGCGCGGCAGTACGCTTGCCGTGCTCGGCGTGGTGTCCAGCGTGCGCCCGCCATGGTTCGAGACGATCACGGCGGCCACGCCGTGCGCCATCGCGGTGCGCGCGTCTTCGGGGTGCAGCACGCCCTTGAGCAGCACGGGCAGGCGCGTGGTGGACTGCAGCCATTGCACGTCGTCCCAGGTCGGGGCGTGGCGCAGCAGGCCGTCGAACAGTGCGCTGGAGCCCGCTGGGGCGCCGCTGTCGGGGCCGATGCCACCAGAAGTCGAGGGCGCAGCCGCCGCTGCAGGCAGATTCACCGCGCGTATGCCGGGCGGCAGGCGAAAGCCGGCGCGCCATTCGCGCTCGCGCACGCCGCTGCAGGGGGCATCGACGGTCAGCACCAGCGCCTCGTAACCCGCGGCTTCGGCGCGCTGCACGAGCGCGCGGCTGTGGCCGCGGTCGGGCTGCAGGTAGAGCTGGAACCACAGCGGGCCGCGACCCGCGTCGCCCAGCACGGCCTGGGCCACGGCTTCGAGCGGCTGGCTCGCCTGCGTGCTGAGCACCAGGCCCGCGCCGAGCGCCGCGGCGGCGTAGGCCGTGGCCAGCTCGCCGTCGGGGTGCGCGAGGCGCTGGAACGCCACGGGCGCGAGCATGATGGGGTGCGCGAGCGTGCGCCCGAGTAGCTCGCAGCGCGTGTGCCCGCCCGCGAGCGGGCGCAGCACGCGCGGCGCCAGTGTGAGCGCGTCCCAGGCGCTGCGGTTGGCGCGCAGCGTGATCTCGTCGGCCGCGCCGCCGCTGAAGTAGGCCCAGCGCGGCGCGTCCAGGCGCGCACGCGCATGGCGCTCGTGGTCGGCGAGCGTGAAGAGGTCGGCGGGCAGGGTATGCCTTTGCGGCGTGGAAGACATGGTCTGATTCCAAGCAAAATTGGCATCTAGCGCTTATCCATAAAGCGCTAGCAGCTATCAAAATGATATTAAAACATGCCCTCAGGTGTCGGCCCACAGGCGCAGCAGGTTGTGGTAGGTGCCTGTGAGGCCGATCACGGCGGGGGCGCTCTCGCCCAGGCTTTGGCGCAGCGTGAGCAGGTGCATGTCCATGTCGTAGAGCAGCTCGCGCTGGGTGGTCGAGCGCACCATGCTTTGCACCCAGAAAAAGCTCGCGAGGCGCGCGCCACGCGTCACGGGCGTGACCTGGTGCACGGTGCTGCCGGGGTAGAGGATCAGGTCGCCCGCAGGCAGCTTGATGCGGCGCTCGCCCTGCGCCTGCTGGATCAGCAGCTCGCCGCCCTCGTATTCGTCGGGCGCACTCAGAAACAGCGTGCACGAGATGTCGCTGCGCACCCATTGCCCCGTGGCCTGCGAGTGCAGCACCGCGCCGTCGATGTGCGGGCCGTAGAAGTTGCTCTCGCCGCTGTAGCGGTTGAACAGCGGATTGAAGATTTTTTGCGGCAGCGCGGCCGAGAAAAACAGCGGCGCGCGCTGCAATGCTGATAGCACCAGCGTCCGCAGTTGCTGCGCCTCGGGGCTGGCCTGCGCGAGCTGCGCGTTGTTTTTCTGGGCCAACGCCTGCGCGCCGGCGCTGCTGCGGCCATCGATCCAGGGCGCGTCGGGGCCGAGCAGACGGCGCGTCGTGGCGAGCTCTTCGGCGTCCAGGATGCGGGGGAGGTGCAGGAACATGGTGCGGATCACGAACGGTTCAAAAGCGGCTCTTGAACGTCAGCTGCGCCGCACGCGCCGCGCCGGGGGCGTAAAAGCCGCGGTACAGCGTGTCGGCGTAGAGCTTGTTGGCCAGGTTGCTGACGTTGAGTTTGAGCGAGTTTTTCTCGTCGATGGTGTATTCGAGCATCGCATCGACGGTGGCAAAGCCGGGCGCGGTGACGTTGCGTGCGCCTTCGGGATTTTGCCGGCCGCGGTAGTTCAGGCCCGCGCCCAGGCGCAGCTCGGGCGTGAGGGTGTAGGTCGTCCACACGCTGCCGCTGTGCTTGGGCGTGAGCGCGGGCCGGTCGCCCTGCACCTGCGCGCCGCCGCCGTTGGCTGCGAGCGCCTGGTTGCTTTTGTCGATCTTGGCGTCAGGGATCCAAGTGTGGTTGAAGAACACCTCCCACTTGGGCGTGATACGCCCCGCGAGATTGAATTCCATGCCCGCGGCGTGGCGCTTGCCCGACAGCAGCTGCTGCTCGGCGGCGACGTCGGGGTCGGTGTTGCGCTCGTTGTATTTTTCGCTGTAGAAGAGCGCAACGCCCAGCGCTGCGCGCCGCTCGAACAGGTCGAACTTGCCGCCGATTTCGAAGTTGCGGCTCTTTTCGGGGCCGGTGTTTGCGGTTTTGGCCGTGCTGGCGCTGGGGTTGATGTCGTATTGGTAGGCGTCGCCCGAGGTGTTGTATGACGTGCCATACGACACGTAGTACGAGGACACAGGGCTCGGCTGGTAGAGCAGGCCCAGGCGCGGGCTCCAGAGATTGTCGTCGCGCTCGTTACCGATCTTGCCCGAGGGACTGTAGTACGAGGCCGAGAAATGGTCGTAACGCAGCCCGGCCACGAGCTTGAAGGCGCCCGTGAGCTCCAGCGTGTCCTGCACATACAGGCCCAGGTCATGCACCGCGTAGGTGTTGAAGACAGGGTTGCCGCGCGTGTCGGGCCGCCAGGCGCCGTCGTTGGGCGTGCCCACCGTGGTGTTGAGGCCGCTCGCCGGACCCGCAAAATTCTGGTTGCGCCGCGCATCGTCGTAGTAATAGTCCAGCCCCGCGAGGATGGCGTTGTTCTTGCCGAACCACGAAAAATTGCGGCTGTAGTCGCTTTGCAGCTGCGTCAGTTCGCTGATGCCCACGCGGCCCTTGGGCGTGCGGATGAGGACGGTGTCGGGGTTGAGGTTGGCCAGCGTCGTGCCGGGCGCGAAGCGGATCGCGCTGGCCCAGAGGTCGCGCTCGTAGCGGCCATGGCGCAGGCGCGTTTGCAGCGTGCCGTCGGCGTTGAAGCCCTCGTCCTCGAAACGGTGCGTGTGTGAAAAGGTCACGTACTGTGCCGAGGTGTCGAGATAGTCGCTCGCCAGGCCGTAGTAATTGCGCGCCGGCAGCGTAGGAATGATGGTGCCCTTGGTGCTCAGGAACCAGGGATGGTTGTACAGCGGCCTGCCCTGCACCTCGAGGTAGTACGCGCCGACCGAAAATTCATCCGTGCTGCCTATGCCCCAGCTGTAGGTGGGCGCGATGCCGCGCTTTTTCTTGAAGGCGCCAGAGTTGTATTCGTTGTGCAGCAGGGCATTGAGGCGCAGCGCGGCGTCCTTGCCGGTCTGGATGTTGAAGTCGCCCGTGAGGCGATGCTCACGCCCCGTGCCAAAGGTGTAGCTGACTTCTTTTTGGTCCATCAGCATGGGCATTTTGCTGACCTGGTTCACCACGCCGCCGGTCGAGCCCTTGCCGAACAGCATCGAGGCCGAGCCCTTGAGCACCTCCACGCGGTCGTCGTTGAAGGTGTCGCGCTCGTACAGCGGTGCGTCGCGCATGCCGTCGATGTAGAGGTCACCCGCCTGCAAGAGCGAAAAGCCGCGCATGCGCACGTCCTCCTCACCCGTCTCGCCGGCCTGGAAGGTCACGCCCGCGGTGCTGCGCAGCACGTCGCGCAGGTCATCCTGGTTGCGGTCGGCCATGAGCCGCTCGGTGAACACCGTCACGGTCTGCGGGATGTCGCGCAGCTCCTGCTCGCCTTTGCCGATGCGCGTTTTTTCCACCTTGAGCGTGTCCTTGGCCTGGACTTGCACGTTCTCGCGCACAGTGACCGTGGAGAGGGTCGGGCTGCTGGCGTTGCTGGCGTCACTGGCCTCTTGTGCCCACGCGCCCACGGATGTCGAGGCGGCCAGCATCAGTGCGCCGAGCAACCGGTCCGGCGCTGGATGTGCGCTGCCCCAAGGCTGATGGGCCGGCAGGGCAATGCCTTGCGTGGATGGTGCGGGCCTTGTGGAGCCTGGCATTGAGGCATGGTGCTGTGTGGGCGGTGTCAATCCGATCTCCTTGCAAAAAATTGCGCCGGTCTCGCTGTCCGGCAGGGCTGCGCCGCATGCGCACAAAGGGGCGCGAGCACAGAAACTGAGGATGGATCATAAAGCAAATGCGAGTCATTCCTATTTGAATGTTGATCGAAGGCAAAAAAAAGCCGGCAGAGCCGGCCTTTGGGTAGTGTGTGTGCCGGGCCTCGTGCCCGGCGGGTTTCAGGAGACGTGCTTGCCCACCAGTCCTGCGAGCTCGAACATCGAGACCTGCTTTTTGCCGAAAAAAGGCTGCAGCTTGGCGTCGGCGTTGATGTTGCGCTTGTTCTTCGCGTCTTGCAGATTGTGGGCTTTGATATAGACCCACAATTTGCTGATGATCTCGGTGCGCGGCAGCGGGGCCGAGCCCACGATTGCGGCCAGCGCGGGGCTGGGCGTGAGGGGCTTCATGAAGGCGGCGTTCAGGGTACGCTTTTTGGCAGGCGCGGCAGCTTTTGCCTTGGGTGTCTTGGCTGGCGCTTGGCCGGCGCTGGGGGTTTTGGCGGCGGCCTTCTTGGCCGGGGCTTTTTTCGCTGTTGCCATCTCAGGATTCCTTGTTGGATGTGGATTGGGCCAGCCTAAACCGGGTCTGACCGGTTTTGTTGCTGGCAACGTTTGATGCTATAGGGAATTCAGCCCTTTTCCTACGCGAGACAACCCCCGCAAGCCCAAATTTGTCTGAAAAAAGGGACAAAAAATCGGCCAAAGGCGCCGATGCACCCCGGGTGCAGCGCCTGTCTGCAGGACAATTGCCCGCGTTTTCTCTGTGACGAAAGGCTCCATTCCATGACGACCAACCCCGTTTGCGCGTTCAGTACCTGTGATTTCTGCGACGTCCACAAAGGCGACGACAGCGGCGCCTTCCGCGTTCTGCCGCCGGTGTTTCAGCACTTCGGTGGGGTGGAGGCCTTTTGCGGCCAGGTCAGCACGGTGCAATGTTTCGAGGACAACAGTCTGGTCAAGGCGGCCCTCGATGCGCCGGGGCAGGGGCGCGTGCTCGTCGTCGATGGCGGCGGCTCGTTGCGCCGCGCCCTGGTCGGCGGCAACCTGGCCACTGCTGCGGCGCGCAACGGCTGGGCGGGCGTGGTGGTCGATGGCTGCGTGCGTGACCTTGCCGAGCTCAACGCCGCTGCCGTGGGCATACGCGCGCTCGGGTTGATGCCCATGCCGACGGAAAAACGCAACACCGGGCTGCGGGATGTCGCCGTGCGCATCCAGGGCGTCTGGATACGGCCCGGCGATTGGCTCTATGCCGATGCCGACGGCATCGTCGTGAGCGCCCGGCCCTTGCACGGCTGACTTGCACGGCGGCCGAGCGAGCGCGCACCTCGAGCAATCCTGAATCATGAGAATTGCTTTTTGCAATGTGAGAAAAGGAAATGCTGCATTGCCGCAAAATTTCTCGATATGAGAGATAACTTTTTTTATTGCGAAAATTGTCAGATAACTAATTGTTTTTAAATCGAAAAAATTTTGTCTTGTATAAGACATAAGATGTTCATCTAGTCTTATAGAAGACTTACATTAGATGCTGTCGGCGCACATCTTGCTGTCCGACGTGTTCCCAACCCACGGAGTGATTTCATGTCGCAATCTCGCACCACATTGACCCGCCAACAGCAAATCGAAGCCCTGGAAAAAGACTGGGCGAGCAACCCGCGCTGGAAAAACGTCAAGCGCGGCTACACCGCCGCCGACGTGGTGCGGCTGCGCGGCTCGCTGCAGCCCGAATACACCTTGGCGCAACGCGGCGCCGAAAAACTGTGGGAAAAGATCAACGGCGGTGCCAAGAAGGGCTATGTCAATGCCTTTGGCGCCATCACCGCAGGTCAGGCCATGCAGCAGGCCAAGGCCGGTCTGGAAGCTGTCTATCTGTCGGGCTGGCAGGTGGCGGCCGACGGCAACACGAGCGAAACCATGTACCCCGACCAGTCGCTCTACGCCTATGACTCGGTGCCGACCATGGTGCGCCGCATCAACAACACCTTCAAGCGTGCCGATGAAATTCAATGGAGCCGCGGCATCGGCCCAGGCGACGAGGGTTTCATCGACTTTTTCCTGCCCATCGTGGCAGATGCCGAAGCCGGCTTCGGTGGTGTGCTCAATGCCTTCGAACTGATGAAGAACATGATCGCTGCAGGTGCGGCTGGCGTGCACTTTGAAGACCAGCTGGCCGCCGTGAAGAAGTGCGGCCACATGGGCGGCAAAGTGCTCGTCCCCACGCAAGAAGCCATCGAGAAGCTGATCGCCGCGCGTTTTGCTGCCGACGTGATGGGCGTGCCGACCATCGTGCTGGCCCGTACCGACGCCGAGGCCGCGAACCTGATCACGAGCGATCACGATGCCAACGACAAACCTTTCCTGACGGGCGAGCGCACCCAGGAAGGTTTTTACCGTGTCAAGAACGGTCTGGAGCAGGCCATCAGCCGTGGCGTGGCCTATGCGCCCTACGCTGACCTGGTGTGGTGCGAAACTGGTACGCCCGATCTCGGCTTTGCGCGCGAATTCGCCCAGGCCGTGCATGCCGCCGTCCCTGGCAAGCTGCTGGCGTACAACTGCTCGCCTTCCTTCAACTGGAAGAAGAACCTCGACGAAAAGACCATTGCCAAGTTCCAGGACGAATTGTCCGCGCTGGGCTACAAATACCAGTTCATCACCCTGGCTGGTATTCACATCAACTGGTTCAACACCTTCCAGTTCGCCCACGCCTATGCGCGCGGCGAAGGCATGAAGCACTACGTCAACATGGTGCAGGAGCCCGAATTCGCCGCACGCGAGAAGGGCTACACCTTCGTGTCGCACCAGCAGGAAGTGGGCGCAGGTTATTTCGACGACGTCACCACCGTGATCCAGGGCGGTTCTTCCAGCGTGAAGGCGCTGATCGGCTCGACCGAGGAAGAACAGTTCCATTGATGCCATGGTGCCCGTACCCCATACGGGTGCCCTGGCCGGACTGATGCGAAGCCGTCTCGCAAGAGGCGGCTTTTTCCATGGGGGTAGAATCCCCCCGATTTTGCTGAAATAGCTGGCACGAGCACTGACCTGGGCACTTCAGGCAATGACATTGCGAAGACACGCCGTGCCCGCAGGCTCTGAGCAAAAATGGGCACTTCGCCAGGTGCTTCTTGCCTAGGCAGCTATCAAAATGAAGAATCAAACAGCGCGGACACTCGCGCTGTTCTTGTTTTTCGAACGAGGATTCCTGTAAATGATCGAAACGATCCAGTCCCCCCGCCAAGCCGTGCGTGTGACCTTGCCCGACGGCTCCACGCGCGAATTTCCCGCGCCTGTGACGGTGGCTGAGGTGGCGCAGTCCATCGGCGCGGGGCTGGCCAAGGCAGCACTTGGCGGCAAGGTGGATGGCAAGCTCGTGGATACGAGCTACACCATAGACCACGATGCTGCGGTGTCCATCGTCACGGCCAAGGATCCCGAAGGGCTGGAGATGATTCGCCACTCTACGGCGCATCTGCTGGCCTATGCGGTCAAAGAGCTGTTCCCCGATGCTCAGGTGACCATAGGTCCAGTGATCGAGAACGGCTTTTATTACGACTTCAGCTACAAGCGCCCGTTCACGCCCGAAGACTTGGCTGCTATCGAGAAAAAAATGGCCGAGCTCGCCGCCAAGGACGAGCCCGTGGTGCGCCGCGTGCTGCCGCGCGATGAGGCGGTGGCGTATTTCAACAGCCTGGGCGAGCGCTACAAGGCAGAGATCATCGCGAGCATTCCGAGCAATGAGGACGTGAGCCTGTACCGCGAAGGCAAATTCGAAGATCTGTGCCGTGGCCCGCACGTGCCGAGCACGGGCAAGCTCAAGCACTTCAAGCTCATGAAGGTGGCGGGCGCGTACTGGCGCGGTGACCACCGCAACGAGATGCTGCAGCGCATCTACGGTACGGCCTGGGCTTCGAAAGAGGAGCTCCAACAGTATCTCGCCATGCTCGAAGAGGCCGAAAAGCGCGACCATCGCAGGCTGGGGCGCGAACTCGACTTGTTCCACATCGACGATCACGCGCCCGGCGTGGTGTTTTGGCACCCCAAGGGCTGGGCGCTGTGGCAGGAAGTCGAGCAATACATGCGCCGCGTCTATCGCGACAACGGCTACCAGGAAGTCAAGGGGCCGCAGCTGCTCGACAAAACGCTGTGGGAAAAGACCGGCCACTGGGACAAGTACCGCGACCACATGTTCACCACCGAGAGCGAAAAGCGCGAATACGCGCTCAAGCCCATGAACTGTCCGGGGCATATCCTGATCTTCAAACAAGGGATCAAGAGTTACCGCGACCTGCCCCTGCGCTATGGCGAGTTTGGCCAGTGTCACCGCAACGAACCCACGGGCGGGCTGCACGGCATCATGCGCGTGCGGGGCTTCACGCAGGATGACGGCCACATTTTCTGTACCGAAGACCAGATACTGCCGGAGTGCATCGCCTATACCACCTTGCTGCAGAAGGTGTACCGCGATTTCGGCTTCACGCACATCATCTACAAGGTGGCCACGCGGCCCGAGGCGCGCATTGGTTCGGACGCGAGCTGGGACAAGGCCGAGCATGCGCTCATGGAGAGCCTGCGCGCGTCGGGCTGCGAATTTGAACTCGCGCCGGGCGACGGGGCCTTTTATGGGCCGAAGATCGAATACACGCTCAAGGACGCCATAGGCCGCCAATGGCAGTGTGGCACCATGCAGGTCGATTTTTCCATGCCCGAGCGCCTCGACGCCGAATACGTAGGCGAAGACGGCGCACGCCATCGTCCCGTGATGCTGCACCGCGCCATCGTGGGCAGCTTGGAGCGTTTCATCGGCATTCTGATCGAGCAGCACGCGGGCGCCCTGCCCACCTGGCTCGCGCCGGTGCAGGTGGCGGTGCTCAACATCACCGATGCGCAGTCCGATTACTGTCGCGAAATTGCTGCAAAGCTGCAAAAAGCATTGCCGAATCAAGACCTTAGGGTCGTCACCGATCTGCGCAACGAAAAGATTACCTATAAAATACGCGAGCATTCTTTGCAGAAGCTGCCCTACATCCTCGTCGCCGGCGACAAGGAGAAGGCGGCAGGGGCCGTCGCAGTACGTGCACGGGGCAACAAAGACCTGGGTGTGATGTCTCTGGAAGCCTTCACCCAGCACATTGCCCAAGACATTGCATCCAAAGTCTGATCCAAAAAACGGGTGAAATGCCTGGCATTCCTGCGGCGTTTGCTATTTTTTGTATATTGATTCGAGGAAGAAAACCATCGCTACCGAATTTCGTGACCGTCGCCACCGCGAAGAGCGCAAGCATCGCCTGAACCGGGAAATCATGGCGCCTGAAGTGCGTCTGAGTGGCCCCGACAACGAGCCTTTGGGCATCGTGAGTTTGGCAGAGGCCTTGCGCATGGCGGGCGAGTTGGATGTGGACCTGGTCGAGATCGCGTCCATGGCGAGCCCTCCGGTGTGTCGTCTGGTCGATTACGGCAAGTTCAAGTACCAGGAGCAAAAGCGCGCCGCTGAGGCCAAGGCCAAGCAGACGGTGATAGAGATCAAGGAAGTCAAATTCCGTCCTGGCACGGACGAGGCCGACTACCAGATCAAAATGCGCAACATCCGTCGTTTTCTGGCCGAGGGCGACAAATGCAAGATCACCCTGCGCTTTCGTGGGCGCGAGATCACGCACCAGGAGCTCGGTTTGGCGCTGCTCAACCGTATCCGTGACGATCTGGGCGACACCATCGTGGTCGAGCAGTTCCCCAAGCTCGAGGGACGGCAAATGATCATGATGATCGCACCCGGCAAGAAAAAGCCCGCAGCCAAATCGGCGGCGGAGGCGGGCGCTTCGACTTCCGCTGCGGCTTGAAAATGCCCGGCCTGCTGCTGGCGATAGCGATATGAAGATGGTTTGAAGAATCTGCGCAGCGCCGTTTTATAACGAGGCGTGGCGCGATAGGCAGAGCCCGATGGCTCTGCCGGCAAAAGTGGCTCGGGGCCAACAAGTTTGCAGTGTGGTTTGCAAACGCCTCGCGAGCACAAACGAAGAAGGAGCATGCAATGCCCAAAATGAAGACCAAGAGCAGCGCGAAAAAGCGTTTTCGTGTTCGTCCCGGTGGCACCGTCAAGCGCGGTCAAGCCTTCAAGCGTCACATCCTGACCAAGAAGACCACCAAAAACAAGCGCCACCTGCGTGGGGCCGTGAATGTGCATGAGACCAACCTCGGTCACATGGCGCAGATGCTGCCTTTTGCCGGCCTGTAACCGCTAGACGAACAAGGAGTAACGCATATGTCTACGGGCATCCGATTGGTCAAACGGCCCGTCCGCAGGGACGAGCCGTGGGAGGAATCAACAATATGCCGCGATCACCATCGACGCTCGGCCGATCACCGGTTGAAGTACCCCACCAGCGTGAGGAACCGGTTCTGGTTGAGCACGGGGATCGACAGGGCGTCGGCCTGACCGGCGAGCTTCAGGTAATCCTGGAACGCCTTGCGCGCCGCTTCGTACTGCGCGATCACCTGCGGGTTCGTCTCGGTGGCCGGCAACGCATGGCGGCATCTCCGGCTCGCGGCCGAGCACCAGGAAATCCGTATCCAGCGGCAGGCGATCTTCGCCTTCCACCGCCACGCCGCCCGACTGGCGAATCATGCTCAGCACCTGGTCGAATTCCGCGATCGTCGCCTGGTCGTCGCCGTCCAGATCGAAGCTGCCGTACACGAAGAACTTGAACACCCGCTTCTTGTCGTACACGATGTTCGTGATCAGGTCGCCGATCACCACCTGCTGACCGTACGACTGCCGCACCACGCGGCACGTGGCCGACTTGGCCGCCATCCGCACCACTTCCAGCGTCGCCTTGCCGCGAAGCTCACGCTTCTGGCCCGGGCCCGTCACCTCTTCCAGCAGGATTCCCTTGGCCGCGTCGAAGACCTCGAACCGCATGCCCAGAATCAGTCGATCCGCCTGGCCCAGGTTGATGTAAACCAGGTTCTCCTGCGGCACCACCGCCGTCACCTGGCCGTCCGCCTCCAACTCCATCTTCGGCCCGCCGGGCATCAGGGGGCCCAGACGCCGTTCCAGCTCGCGAATGCGCACCTTCAGCCGCTCCACTTCGTCCTGCTTGAGCTGAAGCTGCGTGTCCTTCTCGCGGGATTCGGCCTGAAGACGCTGCTGCATTTCATCCGCTTCCTTCATCATCTTCGCGATCGCTTCCTTCGTGCTCGTATCCAACTGCGTCACCGACGCCTGGATCGCCTGCACCT
>CAVPUD010000126.1:0-6586 GCA_963708545.1 uncultured beta proteobacterium
TGCCCCGCGGGGGCTTTTTTCATGGGCTCTCCAAACGCCGCTGGGTAAAAAAGGCGGCTGCGGCCCTGTCTGCGGCCGCAGCCCTCATTCCCCTCACCGGTTGTAGGCCGTTTCGCCGTGGTACGAAATGTCCAGCCCTTCGCGCTCTTCTTCTTCCGACACGCGCAGGCCTATGGTCAGGTCCACGATCTTGTAGGCGATGAAGGACACCACGCCAGACCACACGATGGTCAGCAGCACGGCCTTGGCTTGCGTCCACACTTGTGCGGCGATCGAGTAGTCCGCCGCCGTCACAACGCTGGCTGTCACCCAGTCGGCCACGTAGCCGGGTCCGCCCAGGCCGGGGGCGTTGAATACGCCCGTGAGCAGCGCACCCACGATGCCGCCCACGCCATGCACGCCGAACACGTCGAGCGAATCGTCCGCCCCCAGCAGGCGCTTGAGGCCGTTCACGCCCCACAGACAGGCAAAGCCGCCGACCAGGCCCACCACCAGCGCGCCGCCTATGCCCACGTTGCCCGCAGCCGGGGTGATGGCCACGAGTCCGGCGACGGCGCCCGAGGCCGCACCCAGCATCGAAGCCTTGCCGCGCATCAGCGCCTCACCCACAGACCAGGCCAGCACCGCAGCGGCTGTGGCCACGAGGGTGTTGATGAACGCCAGAGCGGCGAAGCCATTGGCTTCGAGCGCGGAGCCGGCGTTGAAGCCGAACCAGCCCACCCACAGCAACGAGGCGCCCACCATGGTCAGCGTGAGGCTGTGCGGGGCCATGGATTCCTTGCCGAAGCCGATGCGCTTACCGACCATGAACGCGCCCACCAGGCCCGCCACGGCGGCGTTGATGTGCACCACGGTGCCGCCGGCAAAGTCGAGCGCGCCCCACTGCCAGATCTGGCCGGCCTTGGCCGTCATGGCGTCCGCAACTTCTTTGGTGGCATAGGCGTCGGGGCCCATCCAGAACCACACCATGTGCGCGATGGGCAGGTAGCTGAAGGTGAACCACAGCACCATGAACAGCAGGACCGCGCTGAACTTGATGCGCTCGGCAAACGCCCCCACGATCAGGCAGCAGGTGATGCCGGCAAACGTGGCCTGGAACGCGGCGAAGACGATCTCGGGGATCACCACGCCCTTGCTGAAGGTGGCCGCATTGGCAAAGGTGCCGGCGGCGTTGTCCCAGATGCCCTTCATGAAGAGCCGATCAAAGCCGCCGAAGAACGCGCCACCCTCGGTGAACGCGATGCTGTAGCCATAGATGAACCACAGCACCGTGATCAGCGAGAAGGTGACCATGACCTGCATCAGCACCGACAGCATGTTCTTGCTGCGCACCAGGCCGCCGTAGAACAGGGCCAGGCCGGGCAACACCATCAGGATGACCAGCAGGGTCGAGACCATCATCCAGCCCGTGTCGCCCTTGTTGGGCGTGGGCGCCGGTGCGGCGGCCGCGGCAGCAACGGGCGCCGCAGCCTCTGCAGGCGCGGCGGCGGGTGTGGGTGCTGCTGCGGCTGCCGGGGCGCTGGCGGCGGCGGGTTCCGGAGTTTGCGCGCTGGCTGCCGTCATGCCGGCAAACAGGCTCAGGCCCAGCGCCAGGGAAGCGAGTAGTTTTTTCATGGCTTTTCCTCTCTCTGATGCGATGCGCCGCTCACAGGGCCTCTTTGCCGGTTTCGCCGGTACGAATGCGCACCACCTGCTCGAGGTGGCTCACGAAAATCTTGCCGTCGCCGATCTTGCCAGTGCGCGCAGCGGCTTCGATCGACTCGATGACGCGCTCGACGAGCTCGTCCGCGACGGCGGCCTCGATCTTGACCTTTGGCAAGAAATCGACCACATATTCGGCACCACGGTAGAGCTCGGTGTGGCCTTTCTGGCGCCCGAAACCCTTGACCTCGGTCACCGTGATGCCCTGCACCCCGATCTCGGAGAGGGCTTCGCGCACCTCGTCGAGCTTGAAGGGCTTGATGATGGCTGTCACCATTTTCATTTGCGACTCCTCAAAAAGCGGGTGTCGAACTACACCCTGGATGGATTACATGGTTTTGGTCAGAGTGACGATCAGGCGCGCCTTGTTGACGTCGCCGTAAAAGTCCTTCTTGTTGGCGCCGGCCACGGCCGCGCCCAGGCTCAGGCCGCTACCGAAGTCGTAGCTGCCGCCGACGCTGTAATCGACGTAGTGCGGCACGCCCAGGTCGCGGATGTCGCCGGCAAAATGGGTGTAGCCGACGGACGCCTTGAGCGTGACCTTGGGCATCACCTCTTGCGCAAACGCCAGGTTCAGGTAGCCCGTGTTGCGGCCCGAGCGGTCGGAGTTCTTGGCGCCAGCGTAGTTGAAATAGTCCTCGGAGACGGTGTGCGAATACTTGGCCGTGAAGGGGCCATAGGTGGCCGCGCCGTAGAGCTCGACGGTGTTGCCCGCGCTGTTGCTTGCATACAGATAGGCGATCATGCCCACGTCCAGGTCGAATTCGCCGGCCTTGAATTTGTAGCCGCCATACAGGTCGCTTTCGATCGAGTTGTTCGGCAGCCAGTCCACGCTGGAGTTCCAGTTGCCCAGGTAAAACCCGGTGTCGGCAAAGCTGTAGTCGAAGCCACCCTGAATGGCCGGCTTGAAGGCTTTCATCTTGCTGATGTCCTGATCCTGCCCGCGGAACTTGTAATTGCTCGTCAGGCTGACGTTGCCGGTGAGCTGGGCGTGGGCGAGCAGGGGCAGGGCGGCAGCCAGTGCGAGGCCCAGCGACTTGACGGACTTGGGGATCATTCTTCCTCCGATGCATTGAAAAGTTGCGACGCAAGCCCCGAAGCATGGAACGTGCCATGCGTGGCCCGCCGGCGCCAACCCTTGCGCAAACGCGCGAACCGTTACATTTCCATCATGTCTTGCGCGTGCCTGCCGCCGCGCTCTGGGAAACAGCGCCGCAAAGTCCCCGCAGCGCACCCTTTGAGGGAGCACTTCGTTCATGAGTCTTGCTTTGGTGCAAAGCCGCGCCCTTTTGGGGCTGCAGGCGCCATCCGTCACCGTAGAGGTGCATCTGGCCAATGGTCTGCCCAGCTTCACGCTGGTCGGGCTCGCCGACGTCGAGGTCAAGGAAGCGCGCGAGCGCGTGCGCTCCGCGCTGCTCAACGCCGGGCTGGAGTTTCCGCACAACAAGCGCATCACGGTCAACCTCGCGCCGGCCGACCTGCCCAAGGATTCGGGGCGCTTCGACCTGCCGATCGCGCTGGGCATCCTCGCGGCCAGCGGGCAGATCGACGGCGCGCGCCTTGCGGGCCACGAGTTTGCAGGTGAGCTGTCCCTCTCGGGCGCCCTGCGCCCGGTGCGCGGCGCGCTCGCGACCAGCCTGGCGCTGCAGACGCAGAAGGTCGAAGCCACGCTGGTGCTGCCGCCCGGTAGCGCCGAAGAGGCCGCGCTCGTGCCCGGCGCCCAGGTGGTGCGCGCGCGCCACTTGCTCGACGTGGTGCGCGCCTTCATGCCCGCGGACGCTGCCGCGCTTGCCGACGACACGGACGAAGACGGCTGGTGCCGCCTGCAGCCTACGCCCATGGCCCAGGGCAGCGACAGCGCCGATATGGCCGACGTGAAGGGCCAGGCCGCGGCCAAGCGTGCGCTGGAGATCGCTGCGGCCGGCGGCCACAGCGCCTTGCTGGTGGGCCCGCCGGGCTCGGGCAAGTCCATGCTCGCGCGGCGCTTTGCCGGACTGCTGCCGGCCATGACGCTGGACGAAGCGCTGCAAAGCGCGGCCATCGCAAGCCTCGCGGGCCACTTCAGCCCCGCGCAGTGGGGCCTGCGCCCCACGCGCCAGCCGCACCACACTGCAAGCGCCGTGGCGCTCGTGGGTGGCGGCACGCCGCCGCGGCCCGGCGAAATCTCGCTTGCGCACCATGGGGTGCTGTTTCTCGACGAGCTGCCGGAGTTTCCGCGCGCCGCGCTCGAAGCGCTGCGCGAGCCGCTCGAGACCGGGCAGATCACGATCGCGCGCGCCGCCATGCGCGCCGAGTACCCGGCGCAGTTCCAGCTCATCGCGGCCATGAACCCCTGCCCCTGCGGCTACCTGGGAGCGACGCAGCGCGTGTGCCGCTGCACGCCCGACCAGGTGGCGCGCTACCAGGGCAAGCTCAGCGGCCCGCTACTGGACCGCATCGACCTGCACGTCGAAGTGCCTGCGCTGCCGCCGGAGCAGCTGCTGCAGACGCCGCCCGGCGAGAGCACCGCCAGCCTACGTGCGCGCGTGGAGCAGGCGCGCGCACGCATGCTCGCGCGCCAGGGCAAGACCAACCAGGCGCTGCAGGGGCAGGAGCTCGACGCATACCTGCTGCTGGACGCGGCGGCTGCGCCCTTTTTGCAGCAGGCGGCCGCGCGCCTGGGCTGGTCGGCGCGCAGCACACACCGCGTGCTCAAGCTCGCGCGCACCATCGCCGACCTGGCCGGCGCGCGCAGCACGCAGCTCACGCATGTCGCCGAGGCCATGCAGTACCGACGGGCGCTGCGCGGCGTGCATTGAGGCGCGGATGAACCGCCCGCTTTGTGGCGCGGCGCGCAACCATAGGTTTGCGCGCCCGTCACATCCTGCCGGCACAATGGCTGCGGGCCTGCGGCATGGGGCTGTGGGTGCAATATTAGAGTAACAACAAGGAGCACAGCATGTTGAAAGACAAGGTAGCTTTGGTGACGGGCGCGTCCTCTGGCATTGGACGGGCCATCGCGCTCGCCTGGGCGCGCGAAGGCGCGCATGTGGTGGTGTCGGACCTGAACGCAGCGGGGGGCGAAGAAACGGCTGCGCTGGTGCGCGCCTGCGGCCGCGAGGCGCTGTTCATCGCGGCCGACGTCTATAAACCTAAATCCGGCAGTTGACCGCTGCATTTTGTCTGCAACGCTTTGATTCTTCGAATGATTTTTCACGCTGCGAGACGCACCTATCGGGTCAAAGCGCTGCGCACCCGATCGCGCCGCCCTCGGGCACGCTGGCCGCGTTGCAAATCCTCGCCATGGCACCCGCCATGGCTGCGGTTTGCGCCTTGCCAGTGCACCCGATGACGACACGCTCGGGCGCGCTCAACTGCCGGATTTAGGGTAAACCCGCGGACTGCCGTTCGCTGGTCGAGCAGACCATGACGTATTTCGACCGCCTCGACGTGGCCTGCAACAACGCCGGCGTGAGCGGTGCCAGCATGCCCCTGGCCGACTACCCGCTGGACGACTGGGCGCGCGTGCTGGGCATCAACCTCTCGGGCGTGTTCTACGGCATGAAGTACCAGATCCCCGCGATGCTGCAAAACGGCGGTGGCTCCATCATCAACATGGCCTCTATCCTGGGCGCGGTGGGCTTTGCGGGCTCTGCGGGCTCTGCGGCCTACACCGCGGCCAAGCACGGCGTGGTGGGGCTCACACAGACGGCGGCGCTCGAATACGGCGCGCAGGGTGTGCGCGTGAACGCCGTCGGGCCGGGCTTCATCCACACGCCCATGATCGGCCGCTTCGAGGACGACCCGGCCACGAACGCCATGCTCGTCGCAGCGCACCCCATAGGGCGGCTGGGCCGCCCCGAAGAGGTGGCCGAACTCGTGACCTGGCTCGCAAGCGAGCGCGCCTCGTTCGTCACCGGGGCTTACTACCCCATAGATGGCGGTTATCTGGCGCGCTGAGCGCGGGCCGGCCGCGCGGGCACCGTCGCTCGATCAGCCGACGCTCAGCGGGCGCTCAGCCTCTCAGGCGGCGCTGGAGCCCGCACCCAGCGTCCCGCGCACGTAGCCGCCCCGCCTGCCGCGCTCAGGCGGCGCCTTGTGAGGCTGTGGCCGCGCCGTTCATCTCGTCGCGCACCTGCGCCGCGATGTCGAGCGAACGCAGGCGCAGCGCCGGGTCGTAGATGTCGCAGGTCAGGATGAACTCGTCGGCCTGCGTGCTCTGCACGAGCTGCGCGAAGCCGCGGCGCACGGTGGCGGGGCTGCCGATGACGGCTGCGGCAAGAAAGTCCTGGATCGCCGCGCGCTCCTGCGGGTGCAGGCGCGCCATGAAGTTTTCCTGCGGCGGCTGCAGGCGCAGGCGCTCGCCGCGCAGGATGCCGAGCACGCGCTGGTAGGTGCTGCTCGCAAGGAGCTCGGCCTCGGCGTCGGTGGGTGCAGCGATCAAGGGCACGCCTATCATCACATAGGGCTTGGCGAGCACCTCGGAGGGGCGGAACTGCTGCCGGTACAACTCGATGGCCTGGTGCAGCAGGCGCGGCGCGAAGTGCGAGGCGAACGCGTACGGCAGGCCGCGCTCGGCCGCGAGCTGCGCGGAAAACAGGCTGGAGCCAAGCAGCCAGATCGGCACTCTGGTGCCCGCGCCCGGCGTGGCGACGAGGCGCTGGCCCGGCGTGGGCGGCGCGAGCAGGTGCTGCAGCTCGGCCACGTCGCGCGGGAAGTCTTCCACGGTTTCGACGCGGTCGCGGCGCAGTGCGCGCATGGTGGCCGGGTCGGTGCCGGGCGCGCGGCCCAGGCCCAGGTCTATGCGGCCGGGGTAGAGCTCGGCCAGCGTGCCAAAAGCCTCGGCCACGACCAGCGGCGCGTGGTTGGGCAGCATGATGCCGCCCGAGCCCACGCGAATGCGCTC
>CAVPUD010000127.1:0-15444 GCA_963708545.1 uncultured beta proteobacterium
GCCGGATGGCGGCTTTTGTGCCAGGCGCAGGGCTTTCAGCGGACTTGTTCGATCAGGCGCTGCAGCTCGCCCGACTCGTACATCTCCATCATGATGTCCGAGCCGCCAATGAACTCGCCTTTGACGTAGAGCTGCGGGATGGTGGGCCAGTGGCTGTATTCCTTGATGCCCTGGCGGATGGCCTCGTCCTCGAGCACGTTGACGGTGGTCAGGCGCTGCGGATCGACGCCGCAGGCCTTGAGGACTTGGATCGCGCGGCCCGAAAAGCCGCACATGGGAAAGCTCGCCGTGCCCTTCATGAAGAGCACGATGTCTTTGGACTGAACGAGGTCGTTGATGCGTTGCTGGGTGTCGGTCATGGTGTGGGTGTCCTGTCAATCGGATGCATGATTATTTCATCGACGGTGTGGACAGGCTTGCAGGAGGGATATGGGAAGTAGCTGCAAGGCCGAATTGCTCATAACAAAACAGCATATTTTTGATAAAAAATGTCGACCGTGCCTATTTTTCTCTCCGAAACCACCACACGCCTGCGCGAATCCTTGCGGGTGGCTTGGCCATATTTGCTGCTGGCGCTGCTGCAGGCGGTGTTGGCTGGCGCCAGCATTTACGCCTTGTCAGCGGTGCGCGCTTTGACCGGCGGAGAGGTTCTGTGGGTGTTGGGGCAGAAAGACGCTCTGTATTACCTCGACCGTTATGCCGCATATGGGCGCGAAGAGGATTTTCGGGCGTACCAAAACAATCTGGCGATTCCTTTGGCGGAACGCGATGCACGGCTCTCCTTGGAATCTCCTGCGCCAAGCTACGAGGTGATGCGCAGGGGCTTCATCGATGCGGGCAACCATCCCGACGATCTCGACGGCGTGATCTGGCTGCTGAGTACCTTCTGGAATTTCGAGCTCGTGCGCGAGCCGGTCAGGCAATGGGTGATAGGCGAAAAGTACCTCGATCAGGTACAAGCCTTGGCCGTTGAAGTCCGGGCGGCGCGCCAAGCCAACCCGCTGGTTGGCAAGGCGATGGTGCAGCGGTGGCGTGAGCAGATTGATACGCTCCATCGGCTCATGCTGCCAGGAATTCTGGCATTCAATCGGTCGCTGGGGGAAAGTGCGCGCAGGATCGTCGTGATCCTGCTGGTCTTCAACGGATTGGCGGCGATGGCGGTCGTCGGCCTCGCATTGCTGCGGGTGGACATTTTGCTGCAGCGGCAGCGCAAGATGGAACAAGATATGGCCATCGAAAGGGAAGGGGCCCAATTGACGCTGGGGGCGATTGCAGACGGTGTGATTGCTTTGGATACACAAGGTCTTGCGCTCTACATGAACCCGGCTGCGAAGCGCATGCTCGGGATAAGGTTCCGCAAGGTGCGTCAGCGCAGCCTCGCCCAGTGGCTGCGGTTTGACAGCAGTGTTCATCCGGCTGCTGAAGTGGCGCGCCTGCTCGATCATGTGCAGCAAGGGGAGCTGGCGCAGGAGGACAAGCATTCCTGGCATCTGATGCGTCCCGACGGGAAGAGGCGGGTCGTGCAACTCACCGTTGCACTTTTGCAAATGCGTGGCAGGCCTTCCGGGGTGGGCTTGGTGCTGCGCGATGTCACGCGGGAGCAAGACTATCTGGAGCAAATCACATGGAAAGCCACCCATGATGACCTGACGGGGCTGGTCAACCGGCGCGAGTTCGAGCGGCGCCTGGAAGCCTTGCTGGCCTCATCCAAGCAGGCGCAGCCGGCAGGGGCGGTGCTGTATGTCGATCTCGATCAATTCAAGGTGATCAATGACACCTGCGGGCACCAGGCGGGCGATGCCATGCTGCGCAAGATCGGTGGCGAACTTCAGGCAAATCTGCGCGCCGATGACGTTCTGGCGCGGCTCGGTGGGGACGAATTCGGCATCTTGCTGCCTGGGTGCCCGCCCCTGGTGGCGGCGCGATTGGCCGAGCAAGTGCGGCTGGCGGTGCAGGCGTGCAAGCTGCAATGGGATGGACAGGAGTTCACCACCACCCTGAGCATTGGTCTGGTCGAACTCACACCCGAACTCGACAGCGTGCAAGAGGTGCTGCGTGTGGTGGACGTGGCCTGCTATCGCGCCAAGGAGCTCGGGCGCAACATGGTGTATCTGTACCAGCCCGACGACGCTGGAGTGCTGCAGCGCGTGGGCTCCATGCAGTGGGTGCAGCGACTGCGCAAGGCGTTCGCGCAAGATCGGTTTTGCCTGTATGCGCAGGCCATCGCGCCCTTGCATTCCGAGCTGCGGGGTTTGCATTTCGAGGTGCTGCTGCGCTTGCGCGACGAGGATGGCCAACTGGTGCTGCCGGGGAGCTTCATCCCTGCGGCAGAAACTTATGGCCTGATGCCAGATATAGACCGCTGGGTGGTGCAACAGGTGTTTGCGTGCCTGGCGCAGCAGGCAAGGCAGTCGAAGATGCTGCCGGTACACACTTGTTCGATCAATCTTTCAGGTGCCAGCCTCGGGAGCGAGGACTTGCTGGATTTTCTGCTCGATCAATTCAGCCATTTTGGCGTGGACCCGCGCCAGGTGTGTTTCGAGATCACCGAAACCAGTGCCATCGCCCATTTGCCCACGGCTGTGCGTCTCATCAAGCGGCTGCGGCAGCTGGGTTGCCGGTTTTCGCTCGACGATTTTGGCTCGGGCATGTCCTCGTTCGGCTACCTCAAGCAGTTGGAGGTGGACTTTCTCAAGATCGATGGCAGCTTCGTGCGTGACATGCTCGAAG
The DNA here is from genome assembly GCA_963708545.1 of uncultured beta proteobacterium. Classification (GTDB taxonomy): domain Bacteria; phylum Pseudomonadota; class Gammaproteobacteria; order Burkholderiales; family Burkholderiaceae_C; genus Extensimonas. The sequence continues at coordinate 2,731 of CAVPUD010000127.1, forward strand.
ACCGGGCGAGCGCAGCCATGGTGGACGCCATCCATCGCATAGGCCATGTGCTGGGCCAGCGCACCATTGCCGAATTCGTAACGACGCCGCAGCATGTGCAGGCGCTGCGTGCGCTGGGTGTGGACTACGCGCAAGGCTATGCGGTGGCCAAGCCGCGGCCGATCGAGGAAGTGCTCGCGGAGCAGGAAGTCGCCGTGCCTGCTTAGGCGCAGGGAGGCCCTGCCCGCGAGCCCTAAACGCGCGCCGCTTTCTGCGCGCCGCTGCAGCGCTCGTGGCCGCCGAGGTCGCGGCGCGATTGCACCTGCGCCAAGCCCTGCGCGTGCAGCAACTGGCGCACGGCGCTGGCCTGGTCCCAGCCGTGTTCGAGCAGCAGCCAGCCGCCAGGCGCGAGATGCCGCGGCGCATCGGCAACGATGCGGCGCAGGTCGTCCAGCCCTTGCGCGCCGCTGACCAGCGCCCCCAAGGGCTCGTGGCGCAGCGCGGGCAGGTGCGGGTCGTCTGCGGCGATGTAGGGCGGGTTGGAGACGATGAGGTCGAAGCGGCCGCGCACGCCTTCCAGCCAGTCGCTTTGCACGAATTGCACGGGCAGTGCGAGGCGCCGCGCGTTGGCCTGGGCCACGGCGAGCGCGTCGGCACTCGCGTCGGCGGCGAGCACCTGGGCGTCGGGGCGCTGGTGCTGCAGCGCGAGCGCGATCGCGCCGCTGCCCGTGCCCAAATCGAGCACGCGCGGCGCAGCGCGGCCCGCGAGCACTTCGAGCGCCCAATCGACGAGCACCTCGGTGTCGGGGCGCGGGTCGAGCACGCGCGCGTCTATGGCCAGCGGCAGGCCGTAGAACTCCTTCGCGCCGGTGAGGTAGGCCACGGGCTCGCCCGCGGCGCGGCGCTGGCACAGCGCAGCAAAGTGCGCGAGGCGGGCAGCGGGCAGCGGGTCGCGGTCGTGCGCGAGCAGCCAGGCGCGGTCGGATGGAGCGCGCCCCAGCGCATGCAGCAGCAGCACCCGCGCATCCAGCCGCGTGAGCCCGAGCGCCTGCGCCCAGGCGAGCGCAGCGGCGGGTGTGGGCGGCGTGATGACTCCTGAATCAATAGCTGCTTGCGCTTGATACACCTTGGTTTGAGGCCAATTTTGCTTGGAATCTTGCATGGCGGCACCGCGCGGTTCAGGCTGTGCCCACGGCTTCGAGTTCGGCCAGTTGCTCGGCCTCGCGCGCATGCGCGAGCGCTTGCAGCACCTCGTCGAGGTCGCCCTCCATGATGCGGTCGAGCTTGTAGAGCGTGAGGTTGATGCGGTGGTCGGTCAGGCGCCCTTGCGGGAAGTTGTAGGTGCGGATGCGGTCGCTGCGGTCGCCGCTGCCGATCAGTCCCTTGCGCGTGGCGGCGTCCTTGGCGGCGCGCTCGCTGCGTTCCTTTTCCTGGATGCGCGCCTGCAGCACCTGCAGGGCCTTGGCCTTGTTGCGGTGCTGGCTGCGGTCGTCCTGGCATTCGGCAACGATGCCAGTGGGCAGGTGCGTGATGCGCACGGCAGAGTCGGTTTTGTTGATGTGCTGGCCGCCGGCGCCGCTCGCGCGGAAGGTGTCTATGCGCAAATCGGCCGGGTTGATCTGCACGGCCTGCGCCTCGTCGGGCTCGGGGAGCACGGCCACGGTGCAGGCGCTGGTGTGGATGCGCCCCTGCGTCTCGGTCACGGGCACGCGCTGCACGCGGTGGCCGCCCGACTCGAAGCGCAGCGTGCCATAGGCATGGTCGCCCTCGATGCGCAGCACGATTTCCTTGTAGCCGCCGAGCTCGCTTTCGTTGGCGCTCATGACCTCGACCCGCCAGCCTTTGGTGGTCGCGTAGCGCGTGTACATGCGCGCAAGGTCGCCTGCGAACAGCGCCGATTCGTCGCCACCGGTGCCCGCGCGGATCTCTATGAAGGCATTGCGCGCGTCGTCGGGGTCTTTGGGCAGCAGCAGGCGTTGCAGCTCGGCTTCGAGTTGCGCCACATCGGCCGCGGCCGCGGTGATTTCTTCTTGCGCCATCTCGGCCAGCTCGGCCTGCGCGGGGTCGGCGAGCAGCGCGCGCGCCTCGGCCAGCTCGGCCTCACGCTGGCGCAAGCGCGCGTAGCGGCCCGCGATCTGCGTGACCTCGGCATGCTCGCGCGAAAGCAGGCGGTACTGCGCCATGTCGGCCATGATGTCTTCGCGCGAGAGCAAAAAGTCGAGTTCGGCCAGGCGCTGGGCGTAGCGCTCGAGCTGGTGGCGAAGAAATGGTTTCATGCGGGAACATTCTTTTGCTATTTTTGTGATAGCTGCTTGCGCTTGCTACACAAGCATTTGAAGCCATTTTGGCTTGAAAAATTGGAACAGGGGCGGGCGCGGGGGGCGCAGCAGCGGGCAGGGCCGCTATAGGCTGCTCTTGCTTTGCGCACGCAAGAACAGGCGCGCCACGGTCTGCGCCGTCTGCGCGCGCGTGGCGGCGTCGCCCGCGTGCAGCTCGGCCAGCGCGCCGTGCAGCATTTTTTGCGTGAGGCCGCGCGCCAGGCCTTCGAGCACGGCGTCCAGGTCTTCGCCCTTGGTCAGGCGCTTCTTGGCGCGTGCAAGTTCGACGGCGCGCCACGCGTCGGCCTGGGTGTTGAGCTGCTGGATCAGCGGCACCACGCCGCCCGTGGGGTTGCGCTGCTCGAGCCAGCGCTGAAAGCTCTGCACGCCCGCGTCGATGATGGCCTCGGCCTGCGCGACCGCGGCCTGGCGCTGCGTCTGGCCGGTCTGCACCACGCCCGCGAGGTCATCGACGGTGTAGAGGTACACGTCGCCGAGCTGCTTGACCTCGGGCTCGATGTCGCGCGGCACGGCCAGATCGACCATGAACATGGGGCGGTGGCGGCGTTTTTTGAGCGCGCGCTCGACCGCGCCCAGGCCGATGATGGGCAGGCTGCTCGCGGTGCAGCTCACGATGGCGTCGAACTCGTGCAGGCGCTCGGGCAGGTCGGCCAGGCGCAGCGCCTCGCCGCCAAAGCGCGTGGCGAGCTGCTCGCCGCGCTCGAGCGTGCGATTCGCGATGGCGATGGCGCGCGGGTTTTTGGCGGCAAAGTGCGTCGCCGCAAGCGTGATCATCTCGCCCGCGCCGACGAACAGCACGCGGATCTTTGCCAGGTCTTCGAACAACTGCCCCGCCAGGCGCACCGCCGCCGCGGCCATGCTGATGCTGTGCGCGCCGATTTCGGTGGAACTGCGCACTTCCTTGGCGACGGCAAAGCTGCGCTGAAAGAGCTGGTTCAGCGTGCTGCCCAGCGCGCCGGCGGATTCGGCGGCGCGCACGGCGTCCTTCATCTGGCCGAGGATCTGCGCCTCGCCCAGCACCATGGAGTCGAGCCCGCTCGCGACGCGAAAGGCGTGGCGCGCGACCAAGGCGTCCTCGAAGGTGTAGATGTGTGTGCGCAGCAACTCCGGGCGCACGCCGCCGCTGTGCGCGAGCCAGTCCAGCGTGTGCTCAAGCGCGGGCTGCTCACCCGCGCAGTAAATCTCGGTGCGGTTGCAGGTGGAGAGCAGCGCGGTTTCGACCTGCGGATGGCGGCTGGCGCCTGCAAGTGTCTGGCGCAGGCTTTGCAGCGTGGGCGCGATCTGGTCGAGCGCAAAGGCAAAGCGGCCGCGCAGATCGAGCGGCGCAGTGGTGTGGTTGATGCCCAAGGCCCAGACTGCCATGGGGGCAGATTATAAAATCTGCGCCCCCAATGTGGCCTCCCCCTATGCTTTGCCCGTGCGTGCTTGCCGCACTGTATGTGCACGAGGCTTGATGTCGATCAATTTTCCATGTCCCTGCTCGCCGCCCTAGACCACTTGCTGAACTTCCTTGCGCCTGCCGCGGGCGTGGCGCTGCTGCTCGTCGCGGGCACGCAGGTTTTCATGCGCAAAAGGCCATTGAAGCTTTCCTGGCGGGCGCAGGCAGCTATTCTTTTTGCAGTAGGAGCAGCCGTGCTCGTCGGCGGGCTGGTGCTGCTCGGGCGTGACGGCAAGATGCTCACCTATGGCGCGCTGGTGCTGGCCTGCGCGAGCAGCCAGTGGGTGCTGCTGCGTTGAGAGGCGCAGAGCATTGCGCTCGTGCCCGCCTTGCACGTCCAAACACTTCCAGCCTCTGAGCGCGAGGCAGACGATGGAGCGGCCGCTCAGCCGCCGCTTTTTTGCTCCAGCCGCGCGCGCAGGTAGGCCAGTACGTCGGCCAGCGTGACCAGCCGGCCGTAATCGGCCTCGGGGATGTCCACCTGCAAGTCTTCGTGCAGCCCGGTCAGGAAGTGGAGCCAGTCCATCGAATCGAGGTCCACCTGCTGGCGCAGGGGAATTTCATCGCGCAGTTCGGCGGGCTCGATTTCAGGGGCGATCGATTGCAGCGTGGCAAGCACGCGGCTGCGCAGTTCGGCGGGGGTCATGCGTTGGTGCTCCGGTTCAATCTGCCGTTTTTGTATCAAAGATCCTGCGGCCGCTGCAGCGCGTCGCGCACCGCGGCCAGAAACAGGGCGCCGTCGTGGCCGTCGGAAACGCGGTGGTCTGCCGCGAGCGATGCGGTCACGGTGGGCACAGCGCACAGTTGGCCGTCGTCCTGGACCCAGGGGCGCAGTGCAATCCGGCCGAAGCCTACCAGCGCCACCTGCGGCGGGTAGATGACGCCGAGCACGGCTTCGACGCCCTGGTCGCCCAGATTGGTCACGGTGATCGAGGCGTCCGAAAGCTCCGAGCTGCGCAGCGAGCCTGCCCGCGCGCGCCGCACCAGGTCGGAAAGATTGCGCATGAGCTGATCGAGTGGCAGTTGCGCCACGTCGTGCAGGGCCGGGGCAATGAGGCCGCCCTGGCGCAGCGAGATGGCAACACCGATGTGGCTGCTGCGCACGGGCTGGAAGGCGCCGTCACGGTAAAAGCCGTTCATTGCAGGAAACTGCTGCAGCGCCAGCGCCACGGCCTTGAGCTGCAGCACGGCCATGAGCAGGCGGTTGGTGATAGGCCGTGCGGCGTTGGTCTGCAGCAGCCACTGCTGGGCCTGCGCCATGGGGATGGTTTCGATCAGGTAGTAGTGCGGAATTTCGCGCTTGGAACGCGCCATGGCCTCGCCGATGGTGCGGCGCATCTCGGCCTGCCGACTGGCAGCGGAAGATTTTGCGGCTGCCGTGAGCGCAGCTGCGGGCTGGGCTGGGGCGCCGGCCTGGCTTGCGGCCTGGTTTGCAGCCTGGGCGGCAGCGCGCTCGACGTCGGCGAGCGTGATTGCGCCCCCCGCGCCACTGCCGGCGATATGGGACAGATCCAGCCCCAGCACCTGGGCCCGCTGGCGCGCCGCCGGAGAAGTGGGGCGGCGGCCTGGGGGTGGTGGCGCGGCAGCGGCGGCGCTGGCGCTGGCAAGCTTTGCCGGGGCCGCCTGCGCCGGGGCTTCGGACGCGGCGGGCTGCGCGGGCACGGCTGCTGGCTTGGGGGCCGGCGCGCCACCCGCCGGGGGCTGTTCGCCCGGCGCCAGCAAAGTGGCCAACGGGGTGCCCACGGGCACGGTTTCGCCGGGCTGCACGAGCAGTTGCCACACCGTGCCCTCCTGCCATATCTCGACGTCCACCGCGGCCTTGGAGGTATCGACCACCGCCACCACCTGGCCTTTGTGCACGGTATCGCCGGGCTGCACATGCCACACCAGCAGCTTGCCCTGGTCCATGTCGGCACCGAGCGAGGGCAGTTTGAATTCAAACATTCAACACCTCCTTGATGGCACGGACGATGCCGGGCACCTGGGGCAGGGCGGCGTCTTCGAGGTGCTTGGCATAGGGAATGGGTACCTCCTGGCTGCACACGCGGGCCACGGGGGCGTCGAGATCGTAAAAACAGTTTTCCATGATGGCGGCCATGATTTCGCCGGCCAGGCTGCCGGTTTTCCAGCCTTCATCGACGAGCACGGCGCGGCGCGTCTTGCGCACCGAGGCGGTGATGCAAGGCAGGTCCAGCGGGCGCAGCACGCGCAGGTCGAGCACTTCGACCGAGATGCCTTCGTCCGCCAGCACCTGCGCGGCCTGCATGGCCTTGGGCAGATTGCCGCCGTAGGTGATCAGGCTGAGCTGCATGCCGCTGCGCCGCACGGCGGCGTGCGCGATGTCGCGGCCCCAGTCCGCGGGCAGCTCGTCTTCGAGGTTGTAGAGCTGCGCATGCTCGAAAATGACCACGGGGTCGGGGTCGGCCAGGGCCTGCGCCAGCATGCCGCGCGCGTCCGCCACCGTAGCCGGCGCCAGCACGCGCAGGCCGGGCACATGGGCGTACCAGTTTTCCAGGCTGTGCGAATGCTGGGCCGCGACCTGCCGCCCGGCACCGGTGGCCATGCGGATGACCAGCGGCACGGACAATTGCCCGCCCGACATGTGGCGCAGCGCAGCGGCGGTGTTGACGATCGCATCGAGCGCCAGCAGGCTGAAGTTGACGGTCATGACCTCCACGATGGGGCGCATGCCGCCCAGCGCGGCGCCGATGCCGGCGCCCACGAAGCCCAGCTCCGACAAGGGCGTGTCGCGCACGCGCTCGGGCCCGAACTGTTCCAGCAGGCCCTTGGAGACGGCGTAGCTGCCGCCGTAGCGGCCCACGTCCTCGCCCATCAGGAAAACGCGCGGATCGGCGGCCAGCGCCTCCTGCAGCGCCAGACGCATGGCTTCACGGTAGCTGATTTTCATGCGCTCTCCTGGGGCGGGGTGCAGACATCCTTGAGCAGGTCTTCGACGGGCTCCCACGGGGCTGCTTCGGCGTAGGCGACGGCCGCCTGCACCTCGGCCTCGGCCTTTGCGTCGAGCTCCAGAAACGCGGCTTCGGTCAGTTGGCCGGCCGCCTTGAGCCGGGCCGAGTAATTGTGGATCGGCCCGCGTTCCTTCCACTGCGCGACCTCGGCCTTGTCGCGGTACAGCTCGGGGTCGAACATGGAATGGGCGCGAAAGCGGTAAGTCTGGTATTCAAGAAACTGCGGCCCGCGACCTGCGCGCACCTGCTGCGCGGCCGCCCTAGTGGCCTGGTATATGGCCTGCACGTCCATGCCGTCCACCTGCGCGGCGGGTGTGCGGTAGCTGGCGGCCTTGGTGCACAGGTCGGTCTGCGATTCCGAGCGCGCCAGCGCCGTGCCCATGGCGTAAAGGTTGTTTTCGCAGCAGAACAACACCGGCAGCTGCCACAGCGCGGCGAGATTCATCGATTCGTGAAAGGCGCCCTCGGCCATTGCGCCCTCACCGAAGAAGCAGGCCGTGACGCGCTGCACGCCCTGCATCTTGTCGGCCAGCGCCAGCCCGACGGCCAGCGGCAGGCCGCCGCCGACGATGGCGTTGCCACCGTAAAAGCGCCGCGCCGCGTCGAACAGGTGCATGGAGCCGCCACGTCCACGCGAGCAGCCCGTGGCCTTGCCGAACATTTCGGCCATGATGGCGTTCATGGGCGTGCCCTTGAGCAGGGCGTGACCGTGCTCGCGGTAGGTGGCGACGACGTTGTCCTCGGCTTCGAGCGCGTGCAGCGCGCCCGTGGCGCAGGCTTCCTCGCCAATGTAGAGGTGCAGGAAGCCGCGGATCTTGAGCGCGCCATACAGTTCGGCGCATTTTTCTTCCATGCGGCGGATGCGCAGCATGTCGGCCAGCAGCCGCAGCGCCAGCGCCGGGTCTATCGGGGGCAGGGGTGTGGCAGCAGCTTTCATGCGCCGGCCTCCAGGGTCGAGGTGTCGCCTTCGGGCAGGCCCAACTCGCGCGCCTTGAGCAGGCGGCGCATGATCTTGCCGCTGCGCGTGCGCGGCAGCACCGGCAGAAAGTCGATTTCCTTGGGCGCCACCGCAGCCCCGAGTTTCTTGCGCGCGTGGCCCAGCAGTTCCTTGCGCAGCGCTTCATCGGGCGCGAACCCTGTCTTCAGCGACACGAAGGCCTTGACCACCTCGCCCACCACGGGGTCGGGCTTGCCGATCACGCCGGCCTCGGCGACGGCGGGGTGTTCCATCAGGGCGCTTTCGACTTCGAACGGGCCTATCAGGTGGCCGGCTGACTTGATCACGTCGTCGCTGCGCCCCACGAACCAGTAGTAGCCGTCGGCGTCGCGGCGCGCCAGGTCGCCGCTCAGGTACCAGTCGCCAGCCAGGCATTTCTGAAAGCGCGCTTCGTTGTTCAGGTAGCCGCGCAACATGCCGGGCCAGCCGCGCTTGAGCACCAGTTCGCCTTCGGTGTCGGGCTGTTCGATGAGCTCGATCGAACCGTCCTCGCGCTGGCGCGCGATGGCGGCCTCTATGCCCGGCAGCGGCACCCCCATGGAGCCGGGCTTGATCGGCAGACCTGGCAGGTTGGCGATCATGATGCCGCCGGTTTCGGTCTGCCACCAGTTGTCGTGGATGGGCAGGCCCAGCACCTCCTGCCCCCACCAGACGGCCTCGGGGTTCAGCGGCTCGCCCACGCTGGCGATGAAGCGCAGCTTGGGGAAGTGGTAGCGCCGCGCCAGCTCGGGGCCGCTTTTCATGAGCATGCGGATCGCGGTGGGCGCGGTGTACCAGACGCTCACCGCCTGTTCCTGCAGGATGCGGTACCAGCGCTCGGCGTCGAAGTCGGCTTCGTCGACGATGGAGGTCACGCCCAGCAGCAGCGGCGCGATGATGCCGCAGGACGTGCCCGTGACCCAGCCCGGGTCGGCCGTGCACCAGAAAATGTCCTCGGGGTGCAGGTCGAGCGCGAAGTAGCCGGCGGCCCAGTGCGTGAGCACCGCGCCGTGCACGTGCATGGCGCCCTTGGGCGTGCCGGTGGTGCCACTCGTGAAGTGCAGCAGCGACAGGTCTTCCGGCTGCGTGGGCACGATGTCGAAAACGTCGGAGGCCTCCTGCATCAGGCGCTCCAGGTCGTGCGTGCCTGCGATGGCAGCGGCGGGCCCGCTGTCGCCCACCAGCAGCACGTGCCGCAGCGTAGGCAGCTGATCGCGGATGGGGGCGATCTTGCGCCGGTACAGGCTTTCGGTGGTCACCAGCACCGTGGCCTCGGCCAGCTTGATCCGCGTGGCGATCGGCTCGGGGCCGAAGGCCGAGAACAGCGGCGTGACCACGGTGCCGTTCTTGAAGCTGCCCAGCACGGCCGTGTAGAGCGCAGGAATTCGCCCCGTCAACAGGAACAGCCGCTCGCCCCGGCCCACGCCCAGGCACCGCAGCACGTTGGCGAACCGGTTGGTCTGCTGCGACAGTTGCAGGTAGGTCACATCCTGCGCGCCCTGGGCGCCCTGGGCGCCGAGAAAGCGAAACGCCACATGGCTGCCACGCGGCCCGCGCGCATGGCGATCCACCGCTTCGTGCGCGATATTCAGACCACCGCCTGGCAGGCCGTCGAGCATCTGCCGCACCGTTTCCCAGCGAAAGGCCCGGCACTGCGCGGCATAGTCCGCCGCATCGGCAATGTGGGGCCGCAAAGGGCCGGCCGCGGGCGGCTTGGTGATCAGGGCGGGGCGGACCATCGGTGTCTCCTTGGCTGTTCATCGGCACAGAGATTTGCTTTCCAAGTGCAGCAAACCGGACTGCGGGGAAAGGCATCGTGCACGGATACCTGCGGATGGTCAAGCCCGCACAAGGCATGATCTTTCGTCTGCAGCCGGCGCGCAGCGGCGACAATCGGGCGCCATGGACACCAGTGCACACGGCATCTCTCGCACGCAGTTGCTGCAAGCCTTCGACGGCCTGCTGCAGCCCGAGCGTTTCAAGGACTACGGCCCGAATGGCTTGCAGGTCGAGGGCAGGGCGCAAGTCCGCCACATCGTGAGCGGCGTCACTGCGAGCCGCGCGCTGATCGAGGCCGCGATCGCCGCGCGCGCCGACGCGCTCTTCGTGCACCACGGCCTGTTCTGGCGTGGGCAGGACGGGCGCGTCACGGGCTGGATGAAGCAGCGCCTGCAACTGCTGCTCGCGCACGACATCAACCTGTTCGCCTACCACCTGCCGCTGGACGCGCATGCCGAGTTCGGCAACAACGTGCGCCTGGGGCACGAGCTCGGCTGGACAGCGCTCGCCCGCTTCGGCGAACAAGACCTCGGCTGCGTCGCCACCGTGCACTATCTTGATGCCAAGGCGCTGGCCGACCACGTTGCGCAGGTGCTGCGCCACCCCGTCACGCTGGTGCAGCCGGGCCATGGCGCAGCGGCGGCGCAGCCGATCACGCGCGTCGCCTGGTGCACGGGCGGCGCGCAGAGCTATTTCGAGGCCGCCGTCGCCGCCGGTGCGCAGGCCTTCGTCACGGGCGAAATCTCCGAGCCGCAGGCGCACCTGGCGCGCGAACTCGGCGTGGCCTACCTCGCCGCGGGCCACCACGCGACCGAGCGCTACGGCGCGCCGGCCGTGGCCGGGCATGTCGCGCAGCAGTGGGGGCTCGCGCACAGCTTCATCGACATTGACAATCCGGCGTGAAATACGCTTCGTAAAATATAGCTGCTTGCGCTTGATATATCTGCCTTAGAGGCACTTTTCGCTTAAATTTACGATGCAACCCCTCGCCATCACCCAGGGCGACCCAGCAGGCATAGGCCCGGAAATCGTCGCCAAAGCCTTTCGCGACGCGCCCGAGGCGTTGCGCGGCTGCTTCGTGGTGGGCGATCTGGCCACCTTGCGCCGCGCCGCCCAGTGCCTCGTGCGCCCGGGGCAGCCCGAGCTGCCCGTGGCCCTGCTGCAAACACCGGCCGAGGCGCTGCAGGTGCCGCCGCGCTGCCTGCCCGTGCTGCAACTGCCCGGCCTGCCGGGGCCGCAGCCCTGGGGGCAGGTGAGCGCCGCGGCCGGGCGCGCGGCGGCCGATTGCGTGCTGTGGGCCGCGCGCGCCGCCTTGCGCGGCGAAGTTGCCGCCCTCGTGACCGCGCCGCTGCACAAAGAGGCGCTGGCCGCCGCAGGCAATCCGGCGCCGTTAAGTTATCAATCCAGCCTGGGATGAAGCTTGCCCCTCTAAGCTCAAAGGTAGATTTTAACAGGTCGAACATCCCGATCAAAAATGGCATTTGAATTAAGATTGGGAAGCATCCTGTAAAAGGATTCACCTTCTTTGCTCGATAAAGATTCATGATCTCTACCTGAGCTTTTTTCTGATCCTTCTTATACTTGGCCTGAATAGCAGCAACTTCTGGTGCAATTTCTTGCATGCGCCTCATCGATTTAAATGACCATGCATTGAGAGGATAGAGCATGATACGTAGAGCCACTGTTAGGAGAATAATGGCAAATGCCCAGGAGCCTGTAACTGAGTGGAAAAAGTTCATTAAAATGAAGAGGAACTTAGCAAATGGCTCAGAAATAAATGCGAACCAGCCATGAAAGCTCTGCGATGCGGCGTAATCAGGATTGTACCCTGTTAATTGATTGGAGAAGGTTTGATCGACCGCTTTTAGGATATCGTCTTGATAAGGGCCTGTATATATTCTGAACTGCATCGTCCCGCCACTGCTTTTAAGCGGCATGAGCATATTATATCCGGGATATTCGACAGCTTTAAACCTCTGATATTCTCTATCGATATCGACCAGGCGAGTCGGAACAGCAGCTCCTGAAACATATTGGACACGATATCCGGGGCCTATTTCTGTAACAGGATCGAGGATGATGCCCAAATAGCCATTAGAGTTGCTTACCCAATCAGGATAGAGTGAACTTACCGTAACAACCTCTTTTTCCTTAGGGGGATCGATCTGCTCAACTTCTGATTTCCCTTTTCTTGTGATGCGGTATTTTAAAGCTGGACTTGGATTGCCAGATACAAGCTCTACTTCAGGTACTCCAGAAGAGAGCCAAAGGCCGCGGCCATCACCTTCTATGTCAATCGAGAGATTCAATACATAGGGAGCAGCCTTTGCAGTATCACCTTGGTTTTCGACGAGAGAGAAAGTCTTCCGAATACGTCTCAACTGTTGAACAGTCTCAAAAACAATGTGGGAGGCATCAAATTCTTTTACTTCATAAACCAGTTCGGCAACTTCTGGAAAATCAGAAACAATGTTTAAAGCATAATAACGAGGAGGTATAGGGAGGGTATCCCCCTTATCTGAAAGTACGAGATTGCGTCGAAGTAAGGGGTAATAGCCGCCAAGTTGCTTAGAGGCTAATTCATTTGAACCAGCTGTGTAATAAGGTTTCGATGGGAAATAATCATTGTAAGGATAGTCTTTAAGCATTGTACGGTCAAAGCCGATTTCTTTAACAACGCTGGAACTATTTTTTTCGCTTTCAAAGGGAAGATTGATCTCTGCTAAAGCACCGCCATAATTTGAAAAAACAAGCTGAAGGTAGTCATTTTGAAGCACATAGTACTTCTCTTCAGTTGCATTGGCTAAATTTTGTGTAGCAGCTGGTGGAGTTGAAAAAAACAGGAATGGGGCTAGTTGAGGATTTTCTTTGAAAAGAGAAAATTGTTTTGTGTCTGGGTTGTAAGTTCCTATTGGAAGATAGCTGCCGCCTTCTTTATAAAAGACAAAAGATTGGGTCTTAGGCGCTGCAAATGGCACGCGAAATTTTCCATCCTTATACTCTCCAAGGAAGAGACTTGGAGAAGGAGGAGTCATTTCAACTAGTTGAAGGTCGATCACACCTTGAGTAGGCAGAGATGGCAAAGATGGTTTGCTGCCGGCATTAGTGGCATAAAGAACGACTCCGCTTTGAGTTCCAGCTGTTATTTTATTCGCTGCAGCGGGAGAGGCGTTACTTGCAAGTTGTTTAAAGTAAATGGTTTCAGCTGGAGAAGTTTTACCAGGAAGAGTAAAA
>CAVPUD010000128.1:0-20360 GCA_963708545.1 uncultured beta proteobacterium
GCCCGTGGGGCGGCTTTTTCTTGGCCGGCACCGACAATCACTTCACGCTGTCGAACAGCGCTTTTGCCTGGGCGTGGCAGAACGGCGGCTCGTAGCTGCCGTGGTAGTTGCCGTAATAGGTAGCATAGGCGGCTGAAGTGGGGTCGGTCGGCGCTGCGCCACCCGGGCCGAAAGTGGCTTGCACCTGCGCATCGACATCGACCGACACGACGTTGGTGACGCCGCGGCTGTCGAAGTCGGCCTTCAGCACGTTCTGGTGCACCGCAGGTGGAATGGTCGGGTCGCCGGCGCCGCCGCACAGCAGCACCTTGGCGCGCGGCGTCCAGCCCAGCAGGTCGTTGCGGCGCGCCGCGACTGCGAGCGGGTGGTTGGCGTCGGTCTGTATGCCCGTGAGGAACGCGGGCTGAAACAGCGCCTCGCGCGCCTGCGTGGGCGTGCCGCCGGGCAACTTGCCCGTGGTGACCAGCGTGGTATAGGTGAGTGTGGGGCTGGGCAGCAGGTTTTCGATGGATGCTACATACGGGTCTTTGAACACCGTTTTCACGTCGGTATAGACATCACCGTAGATTTTTTGCCAGGCCGTGATGAAAAACGGTACGAAGAACTGGATGCCCGCGATGGCTTCGGGCACGCGCAGCGAGCCCGAGAGGTTGTAGGGGCCGGCCATGTGCGCCGCAGCCACGATGTTGAACTCCCCGGGCGCGTCACGCTCGGCGGCGCGCTGCGCCGCTGCCGAAGAATGTCCACCCTGCGAATAACCGGCCAGCATGGTCTTGCCCGACAGGCTGGCGCCCACCGATGCCGCTGCCGTGCGCGCGGCGCGGATCGCGTCGAGCACCGAGCTGGCCTCGGAATCCGCATGCAGATAGGGGTGGAAGCTGTAGCTCGACTTGGCGTAGCCCAGGTAATCGGTCGCGACCACGGCATAGCCCTGCGCGGCGTACATGGCGGCGAGCAGAAAGGTTTCGCCGTTTTGCGGGTCTGCGAGGGTGCGCGGCTTTTCCACCGAGGTGCCGGGCGCATAGGCCAGGAGCGGCGCGGGGCCAGCGCAAGCGGCCGTGCTCCCCGCAGGCACGAGCAGCACGCCCGAGGCGTCGCTGTGCTCACCCGCACGCGCGCCCGGCGTGGCGTAGTGCAAGGCCACCACCTTGACGTCGCAGCGCGCCGCGCCGCTCAAGGGCTGCAGGCCCAGGCTGGCCGAGGTCGCATCGATTTGCGCGGCGCTGAGCGTGGCCACCGTAGTGGGCGGCGCGAGCAAAGCGCCGCGGCCGGGCTCGTCGGAGCCGCCACCGCAGGCGCTCAGGGCCAGCACACTCGCAGCGATACAGGTCAGGCGAAAGGGCGTCATGGAAATCCTTTGGAAAATATCCCTATCATGCCGGCAATTCAGCCGCCCAGACTATCGGGATTAACCCAAACCTGGGTCCCAGCTATCAATCCGCCTGTAGCGCCAGCAGCACACCGAATCCAAGCAAAAAGCTGCGCAGCCCCCCGGATGCTGCCGCGTCGGACGTGAACTGTGCCTCCAGCTTGGGGCGGCGCGCGTCCACAATGTGCAAGGCGCCCCATTCGGCCTGCAGCTCCTGCGTGAGCTCCTCCAGCGGCCCCGTGGCGAGCACCGTAGTGGCCCGCGCGCCTCGCTCCTGCAGCCAGGGGCGCATTTGGGCAAAAAGCTTGTCGGCCCAGCGCTTGCGCCAGTTTTCGCGGCTGCTGTGGCTGACCCATTTGCTGATGCGGTGCGTGATGCGTGGCGCACAGGCCACCAAGATCCAGTGGGAGGCCGGGGCGCCAGCGGCCAGTTGCGCCATGTGCTGCTGCGCGTGCGCGGCATCGTCGAGGTAGACGAGCACCGGCATGGCCGCCGTGGCCGGGCTGCATGCGCGCGAAGATGGGGTCGGTGTGTTCATGGCAAGCTCAGTGGACAGCTTTTTTCTGCAGGGCCGCGGCGCGGCGGCGCTTTTGCCACGCACCCGCGCCCAGGATGGCGACGATGGCAAGAACGATCAAGCCCCAATAGGCTAGCTGGTGCGTCCATTCAGGCCCCTTGAAGACGGGCGCGAGCAGTTTTTCGTTCACGATCATCTTGCCCGCCGTGAACGCCAGCACCGCCGCTCCCAGCTGGATGATGGCCGGAAAGCGCTCGACCAGCCTGAGCACCACGGTGCTGCCGAACACCACGATGGGCACGCTGATCAAGAGGCCAGCGATGACCAGCGCCATGGAGCCTTGCGCCGCACCCGCGACGCCGAGCACGTTGTCTATGCCCATGAGCGCGTCGGCGACGATGATGGTCTTCATCGCGCCCCAGAAAGAGGTGACCGTGGCGGTGCCATGCGCGTCGTCCTCGTCTTTTTCGGCCAGCAACTGGTAGGCGATCCACAGCAGGCCCAGCCCGCCGACGAGCATGAGACCAGGAATCTTGAGCAGCCACACCACCACCATCGTCATGAGCGCGCGCACCACGATCGCGCCCACCGTGCCCCAAACGATGGTTTTGCGCTGCAGATGCTTGGGCAGGCTGCGCGCGGCCAGCGCGATCACGATGGCGTTGTCGCCCGCGAGCACGAGGTCTATGAGAATGATGGCCAGCAGGGCCGTGAACCATTGGGCAGAAAAAATTTCCATGGGCAGTTCCAGGTGAAGACCAGAGAATCACCCATTGCCTGCCCGATCTGCTTGCCCTGCCCGCGCCTTGCGCAAAAAGGCGGGACGCAAGCGCACTTCGGCCAGTCCAGCAATGGGTCCAACCGAAGGTCTTGCTCGGCAAACGGCGCTGGCCATTTGCCCGGAAGGCCGGAAGCGCCACGGTTGTACCAACCATCGCGCCTCGTATTGACGACGTTTCCGATGCTGTGCGGCATCAGCAAGCGGCGCCGCACGCAGGGAGCTACTCCCCTTCGAGGGGGCAATTGTGCACCATGTTTGGAGGGTCAGCGCAAACGCCGGGTGCAAGACGGGTAGCCCATGCATGCTGCCTGCCGGCGCGTTCAGGCGTTTACCATGGAGTTTTGCCAGCACCGCCATGAAACTCGCCCTTTTGTCCGACCTGCACGCGAACCGCCAGGCTTTCGATGCCTGCATGGCGCACGCGCGCGCGCAAGGTGCCGAGCGCTTTGCGCTGCTCGGTGATCTCGTGGGCTACGGGGCCGATCCACGCTACGTGGTGCAGCAGGCCATGGCGCTTGCGGCGCAGAGCGCGTTGCTCGTGCAGGGCAACCATGACGCGCAGGCCGCACATCCGCCTGCGGCTTCGGCAGCGGCGCAGCAAGCTCCGTCCATGGCGGCGCTGAGCGCGGCCTGGACGCACGCGCAGCTTGCCGCCGAAGAGCGCGACTTTCTCGCGGCGCTGCCGCTCACGGCTGTGGGCTATGGCGTTTTGCTCGTGCACGCAAGTGCCGATGCGCCCGAGCGCTGGCGCTACGCGGACAACACGGTGGTCGCGCAGCAAAGCCTGGACGCCGCCATGCAGCATCCGGGGGTGCAGCACGTGTTTTGCGGCCATGTGCACCAGCAAAGCCTTTTTTACCGCGGCACGGGGCGCGGCCTGATGCGCTTTGCGCCGGTGCCGGGCGTGCCGATTCCCGTCGCGCCGCACCGGCAGTGGCTGGCTACGGTGGGCTCGGTCGGGCAGCCGCGCGACGGCGACGCGCGCGCAATGTACGCGCTGCTTGACACGCGCGCCTGGCTGCTGCGCTTTGAGCGCGTGGCGTACGACCACGAGGCCGCGGCCGCGGCGATCCGTGCCACGGGCGCGCTGCCGGAGTTTTTCGCCCAGCGGCTGGAGCATGGGCAATGAAGCTGCTCGAAGCCGGCACCCTGGTCGACGGCTTTCGCGTGCTCGAATGCATACACGCGGGCGGCATGGCGCATATCTATCGCGTCGAGTATGCGCAGGGCGCGCCCGACCCGGGCTTTCCCATGGCCATGAAAATCCCGCGCATGAGCGCGGGCGACGGCGCGGAAAACATCGTGAGCTTCGAGGTCGAGCTGCAAATCCTGCCCGCGCTCACGGGCCCGCACGTGCCGCGCTTCGTCGCGGCGGGCGACCTGCAGCGGCTGCCGTACCTGGTGATGGAATACGTGCCCGGACAGACGCTAGACCATTGGCTGGGCCAGCGCCTCGAGCCGGCTGAGATTGCGCGCCTGGGCGCGGCCATGGCCGACGCCGCACACAGCCTGCACCAGCAAAACGCCTGTCACCTCGACCTCAAGCCCGGCAACGTGCTGTTCAAGACGCCCGACCACGCCGTGCTGCTCGATTTCGGGCTGTCGTGGCATGCGCATTACCCCGATTTGCTCGCCGAGGAGCTGCGCCTGGCCGTGGGCTCGCCCGCCTGGATTGCGCCCGAGCAAGTGGTGGGCGTGCGCGGCGACCCGCGCAGCGACATCTTTGCGATCGGCGTGATGCTCTACGAACTCGCGACAGGCGAGCTGCCCTTTGGCGCCCCGACCACGCGCGGCGGCATGCGCCAGCGCCTGTGGCTGGCGCCCACGCCGCCGCGCCGCCACTGCCCCGACTTGCCGCCCTGGCTGCAGGAAGTCATCCTGCGCTGCCTCGAAGCCGAGGCAGCGCAGCGCTACCCCTCGGCCGCACACCTGGCCTTCGACCTGCGCAACCCCACGCAAGTGCCGCTGACCGAGCGCAGCCAGCAGGTGCGCGGCCCCACCCTGCGCAGCCAGTTGCGGCGCTGGCTCAAGGCCATGGGCATGCACTACCAGCCCAGCCCCTTGCCCGCGCGCCAGATCGAAGAGGTGCCCATCGTCATGGTGGCCGTGCCGCACGAGGACGTGAGCGACGCCACGTTGTATTCGCTGCGCCAGGCGGTGGCGCGCTCGCTGGGCATACGCCCGGGCGCGCGGCTGGCCTGCGTGACGGTGCTCTCGCCCGCGGCCAGCAGCACCAGTGACAGCGCGCGCAGTGAAACCCGCCTGCACCGCCAGCACATCGCACGCCTCAAGGAATGGGTGGCGCCGCTCGACCTGCAAGGCCACAGCGTGAGCTACCACGTGCTCGAGGCGAGCGACGTGGCGCAGGCGCTGGTGCGCTACGCCGCGGGCAACCACGTCAGCCTGATGATCCTGGGCGCGGCCACGCACGGCCTGCAGTTGCAGCGCTTCGTCGCCACCGTGCCCATGCGCGTGGCGCGCGATGCGCCCTGCACCCTGATTCTGGTCAAGCAGGCGCTGCCGTTCGAGGCGCTCGCGCGCGTCGAGCCGGCGGGCGGCGCCTGAAAGCCGTTCTTTCTGAAAACAGCCCTGCTGCGCTCACTCGCCTTTGTCGGCGTAGGGGTTTTGCGAGGTCTTGAATTCGATGCGCAAGGGCGTGCCCACGAGCTTGAATTCCTTGCGGAAACGCCCTTCGAGGTAGCGCTTGTAGGCGTCCGCGACATGCTCGAGCGAGTTGCCGTGGATCACGATCACGGGCGGGCTCATGCCGCCTTGGTGGGCGTAGCGCAGCTTGGGGCGGAACATGCCGGCGCGCTTGGGCGCCTGGTATTGCACGGCCTCGTGCAGCACGCGCGTGAGCACCGGCGTGGGCATTTTGCGCGTGGCTGACTGGTAGGCCTCAATGATCGACGCCCACAAAGGGCCCAGCCCCTGGCGCTTTTTGGCCGAGATGAAGTGGATCTTGGCGAACTTGAGAAAGGCCAGCCGCGTCTCAATCGAGCGCTCGAGCAACTGACGTTGGTACTCGTCCA
Source organism: uncultured beta proteobacterium (assembly GCA_963708545.1). Taxonomy (GTDB): domain Bacteria; phylum Pseudomonadota; class Gammaproteobacteria; order Burkholderiales; family Burkholderiaceae_C; genus Extensimonas. The sequence continues at coordinate 5,700 of CAVPUD010000128.1, forward strand.
CCGCGTCCCACTTGTTAACCGCGAGCACCACAGCGCGGCCGCTTTCCAGCGCAAAGCCCGCGATGTGCGCGTCCTGGTCGGTGACACCCTGCGTCGCGTCGAGCAGCAGCAGCACCACGTGCGCCGACTCTATGGCCTGCAAGGTCTTGACGACGGAAAACTTTTCGATGGCCTCGAACACGCGCCCTTTGCGGCGCAGGCCCGCGGTATCTATGAGTTCGAAGCGCTGGCCATTGCGCTCGAAAGGCACGCGGATGGCGTCGCGCGTGGTGCCCGGCAGGTCGAAGGCGACGAGCCGCTCCTCGCCGAGCCAGGCGTTGATGAGCGTGGACTTGCCGACGTTCGGGCGCCCTGCGACGGCCAGCCGGATTACGTCGGCCGCTGCAGTGTCTTCGGGAGCTTCTTCGGGTTCGGGGCCTTGCAGGGGTTCGAGCGCGAGCTCGATCAGGCTGCGTATGCCCTGGCCGTGCGCGGCCGAGACGGGGTGCACCTCGCCCAGGCCGAGTTCGTAGAACTCGGTGAGCTGCGCGCCTTCGCTCATGCCCTCGGCCTTGTTGGCCACGAGCACGCAGCGCTTGCCCAGGCGGCGCAGGTAGTTCGCGATGTCGTGGTCTTGCGCCGAAAGGCCCGCGCGCGCATCGACGACGAACAGCACCACGTCGGCCTCGGCCACGGCCTGCTGTGTCTGCTTGGCCATCTCGTGGTAAATGCCGCTGGCTGCGTCGGGCTCGAAGCCGCCCGTGTCGATGACGATGTATTCGTACTTGCCCTGGCGGCCCTGGCCGTAGTGGCGGTCGCGCGTGAGCCCCGCAAAGTCGGCCACGATCGCATCGCGCGACTTGGTGAGGCGGTTGAACAGCGTCGATTTGCCGACGTTCGGGCGCCCGACGAGGGCGATCACTGGTTTCATGTGCGCGCTACCCCATCATCCATGGCGGTCATTCGGGGCGAAAGCCATAGACGCTGCCCTTGCGTGTGACGACGACCAGCGTTTCGCCGGCCACGACAGGCGCAGCGGCGACGCCGGAGTCGTCGGTGTTCAGGCGATTGAGCGGCGCGCCGTCGTCGCGCGCGAGCAGGTGCACCAGGCCCGTGTCGTCGCCGATCACCACGGCGCGGCCGAGTGCGAGCGGCGCGGTCAGCTTGCGGAATCTGAGCCGGTCCACCGTCCAGGCGCGCGTGCCGTCCCGGCGCCGCCAGGCCACGACGAGGCCGTTGCTCTCGGTGCCATAGACGTAGTCCGCATCGCCGTGCACGCCTTCGGCGCCGCTCGCGAGCTGCGTCCAGAGCACCGTGCCGCGCGTCGTGTCCACGCAGCCTACGGCCGCCTGGAAGGCGCGCGCGCAGACGATGTCGCCCTCACGGCTCACGCGCCCAACGAGGTCGATCAGGCGTTCGAGGTCGTTCGTGCCGCGTGCGCTCGCGATCGGCGCCTCCCAGCGGATGCTGCCGTTGTCGGGGTTGAAGCCCACCATGCGCCCCGAAATTCCGGCCACGAGCGTGTCGCGCACGGGCAGCAAGACGCCGGCCTGGCGCAGCACCAGCGGATCGCTGGTGCGCGTTTGCGCCCACAGGCGTCGGCCCGTCGCGGCGTCGAAGGCGCTCACCGAGCGGTCCGCGCCGAGCACGAACACGCGCCAGCCCGCCACCAGCGGCGGCGTGAACACCTGCGTGCCCAGGCGCTGGCGCCACAACTCTTTGCCGCCTTCGAGCACCACGAGATGGTTGTCGTGCGTGACCACGGCCGTCCACTTGCCGTCGCTGCCCACGCCCGCAGACAGCGGGGTGCGCAACTGGGTGCGCCAGATGTCGCCGCCCGTGCGCCCGTCGAGCGCGGCCACCGTGCCGTCGCGTGCGGCGAGCGTCACGACATGGCCGTTGACCTGCGCCTCGAGCGGCAGGCCTTCGACGCTGCCGATGCGTGCCGTCCACGACTGGCGCACCGCGAGCACGGGCACGTTGGGCCCGAGGTCGGCAGGTTTTTGCTTGGCGCTGCTGCCTATGCCCAGCCAGGAGCAGGCGCTGAGCACGGCGGCGAGCACCAGCAGGAGCGCAAAGCGCAAGAAAGCGCTGGCTTTGGTCGTCATGAGCGTTCCTCTTTCATTGCCGGGCTGGGCGCCGAAGCCGCGTTCGCTTCGGGCGCCGCACCCAGGGCCTGCAATTTGATTTCGACGAGGCGGCGGTACTGCCTCTCGGTGTCGAATGCTTTGTAGGCATCGGCATAAGCGGCAGCGGCCTCTTGGCGCTTGTCCATGAGCATCAGAATGTCGCCCTTGCGGTCGGCCACGAGCGCCGCGAACTGCCCCGGAAAGTTGCCCGAGACTTGCTTGAGCGCCTCGTCCAGCGCCTTTTGCTCCATGAGCACGGCCGCCAAGCGCAGATGCGCGAGCGCTTGGTAGGCCTCGTCACCAGCGTGGTTTGCCACCCAATCCAGCGTGCCTTTGGCGGCATCGAGCTGGCCCTTGTCCACTTGCGCCTTGGCGAGCAGCAAGCCCGCCTGCGCGGCCTGCACCGTGCTGGCGTAAGAAGCGCGCAGATCGGTGAAAGCCTGCGCCATTTTTGGCACGTCGCCGGCGCTGGCCGCCGTGTCGAGCGCGTCGAACAGGGCGGCGGCCTGCGTGGCCTGGCGGTTTTGCCAATATTGGTAGCCGTTCCAGGCAGCGAGCGCACCAAACGCCAGCACAAGCACAGCGGTGATCAGGGTGCCCCAGGTGTTCCAGAAATGCTTGAGCTGCTCGATCTGCTCTTGTTCTTCGAGGTCTAGGTGTTGGGCCATGGATGGTGGTGGGGGAAATCAGCGCTGCGATTGTAGGGTGGCGGCCAGGGCGGGCAGGTCGGCGAGCGCGTGTTCACTCTGTGCGCCGCTGCCGTCGCGCAGCGCTTTGCAGGTGAGCGCGCCGCGCGTGAGCTCGTCCGCGCCGAACACGAGCGCGAAGCGTGCGCCGCTCGCGTCGGCCTTTTTGAACTGCGACTTCATGCTGCCCATGCCCGCGTCTGCGCTTGGCGCGGCGTGCATCTGCACGCACACGCCCAGCGCGCGCAAGCCTTGCAGCGTGGCCATGACGGTGGGCAGCGCGGCGGCGTCGGGCACGACGGCGTAGGCGTCGGGCGCGGGCGCGGGCGGGGCCTCGCCCTGCTCTTTGACGAGTTCGAGCACGCGCTCGACGCCCAGCGCCCAGCCTACGGCAGGCGCGGGCTTGCCGCCGATCTGCTCGATCAGGTAGTCGTAGCGCCCGCCGCCGCAGATCGTGCCCTGCGCGCCGAGCTGGTCGGTGATGAACTCGAACACCGTGAGGTTGTAGTAGTCCATGCCGCGCACGAGGCGCGGGTTGATGCGCCAGGCCACACCGCTCGCGTCCAAGATCGCCGTGACGCGCTCGAAGTGCGCGCGCGACGCCGCACCGAGGAAGTCGAGCAGGCGCGGCGCGGCCTCGACGATGGGCTGCATGGCGGGGTTCTTGGTGTCGAGGATGCGCAGCGGGTTGCTGTGCAGGCGCCGGCGCGCGTCTTCGTCGAGCCGCTCCAAGTGCTGCTCGAAGTGCGCGATCAAGGCGCTGCGGTGCGCCTTGCGCTCCTCGGGCTGGCCCAGGCTGTTGAGCTCCAGGCGCACGTCGCGCAGGCCCAGCTCCTGCCACAGCGCGTGCGCAAGCAAGATCAGCTCGGCATCGACCTCAGGGCCCGCAAAGCCCAGCGCCTCGGCGCCGATCTGGTGAAACTGGCGGTAGCGCCCGCGCTGCGGCCGCTCGTGGCGGAACATCGGCCCCATGTAGTACAGGCGCTTGCCGCCGTCGTAGAGCAGCGCGTGCTCGACCACGGCGCGCACCACGCCGGCCGTGGCCTCGGGGCGCAACGTCAGGTGTTCGCCGTTGAGCTTGTCCTCGAACGAATACATCTCTTTTTCGACGATGTCCGTCACCTCACCCAGGCTGCGCACGAACAGCGCCGTGGGCTCGACGATGGGCGTGCGGATATTGCGGTAGGCGTAGCGCTCCATGAGGCTGCGCACCTTGCCTTCGAGCCACTCCCAACGCGCGGATTCGGGCGGCAGGATGTCGTTCATGCCTTTCACGGCGACCAGCTTTTCGGGCTTGGCCGCTGGCGCTTTTTTCTCGATGCTCTCTGTCATGCTTGCTCTGTTTTTTGATAGCTTGTGGCGCGTCCGTACTGCGTTGCGGGCGTTTTTTGAAGCCGCCCTTGAACTGCCCGGAAGGCCGCCTACGCCGCGGGGGTTTGCACAGCGCCTTGCTGCGCGCCGAAGCGCTTTTGCACGTAGTTTTCCACCACCTGCTGAAAATCGCGTGCGATGTGTTCGCCGCGCAGGGTCAGGGCTTTTTCGCCGTCGATGAACACGGGCGCGGCCGGGGCCTCGCCCGTGCCGGGCAGGCTGATGCCGATGTCGGCGTGCTTGCTCTCGCCGGGGCCGTTGACGATGCAGCCCATCACCGCAACCTTGAGGCTTTCCACGCCGGGGTAGCGCGCGCGCCAATGCGGCATTTGCGCGCGCAAGAAGTCGTCGATCTGCTTGGCCAGCTCCTGGAAGGAGGTGCTGGTCGTGCGCCCGCAGCCTGGGCAGGCCGTGACGCTGGGCACGAAGCTGCGTAGCCCAAGCGCCTGCAAAATCTCCGCCGCGACCACGACCTCCTGCGTGCGCGCCTCGCCGGGCGCGGGCGTGAGCGAGACGCGGATGGTGTCGCCAATGCCCTCCTGCAGCAGAATGGCGAGCGCCGCGCTCGATGCCACCGTGCCCTTGGTGCCCATGCCCGCCTCGGTCAGGCCCAGGTGCAGCGCGTAGTCGCAGCGGCGCGCGAGCTCGCGATACACCGCTATCAAATCCTGCACGCCGCTGACCTTGCAAGAGAGCATGATCTGCGCGCCCGCGAGCCCCAGGCGCTCGGCCTGGCGCGCCGAGTCTATGGCCGAGCTGATGAGCGCCTCGTACATCACCTGGCGCGCGTCCCAGGGCGTGCTGCGGCGGCTGTTGGCGTCCATGAGCTGGGCCAGCAGGGCCTGGTCCAGGCTGCCCCAGTTCACGCCTATGCGCACAGCCTTGTCCCAGCGCACGGCGGCCTCGATCATCTGCGCGAACTGCTTGTCGCGCTTGTCGCCGTGGCCCACGTTGCCGGGGTTGATGCGGTATTTGGACAGCGCCTGCGCGCAGTCCGGGTATTCGGTGAGCAGGCGGTGGCCGTTGTAGTGGAAGTCGCCGACCAGCGGCACGCTCTCGCCCATGCGGTCGAGCTGCTCGCGGATGTAGGGCACGGCGGCCGCGGCCGCGGGCGTGTTCACGGTGATACGCACCAGCTCCGAGCCCGCGCGCGCGAGCTCGCGCACCTGGATCGCCGTGGCCACGGCGTCAACCGTATCGGTGTTTGTCATCGACTGGATGCGCACGGGCGCGTCGCCGCCCACGGTGACCACCTGCCCGCCCCAGACCACGCGCGCCTGGCGCGAGCGCCGCGGCGCCGGCTGCGCCATCGGGATGGGCGAGGAGGAAAGAGAACTGCCAGGAGCGCTGTTTGCCACTACTTCACCTCGAAACGGGCCACATTGCCTTTGGACACTGCAGGCGGCACGAACGGCTGGCCGCGCACGAACACTTCGACCGCATCAGCGCGCCCCAGCACTACCGATAGCGGCGCCGTGCCCGCCACGGGCAAGGATTCACCAGCCTGCAGCGTGCGCTCCTGCACCACCTTGCCGGCGGCGTCACGCACCTGCACCCAGGAGGCGCTGCGTGCGCGCAGCACCAACAGTTCCGTCCCCGCCGCAGGGGCCGCACGCACGGTTTCTGCTGCTGCAGAGGCGGCTGCGCCGGCACCACCTGGGATGGCTGCCGTGGGCGAAGCGCTGCCCGCGGGGCGAAGCTCTTCGCCGACAAGCGCAGAAGCCGCTACAGCGACAGAAGCAGGGGCAGGGGTTTGTGCCACGTCCGTTTGCGCCGCCGCAGGTCCAGGTGTAGAGGATGGGGTCAAGGGCGTCTGTGGTTCGGGCTCTTGCTGCACCGTCGCGGCAGAGACCTCCGCGCCAGCCGCGCCCGCCGGCTTCGGCCCTTCGGTGCTCCTGTCTGGCGCACCGTGCGGCCAGAAAATGAGGGCCAACGCGCCCAGCAGCAAAGCCAGCACGAGCCAGCCCAGCCAGCGGTGTTTCCCCCGGGTGGGAGAAAAGTCCAGCGACTTCCCGGCCACGTTTTTGACGGGTGTGTTGATGCCTTCAGTCTGCCCGGCCAACGGACCCGGCGCCACCCGGGGCAACAGGGCCAACACGGGCGCGGGGTCGATCTTGAGGTTGCGGCACACGCTGGAAGCCAGCGCCCGCGCAAAAACCATGTCCGGCAGGGCAGCGAGATCGCCGTTTTCGAGCGCCTGCAGTTTGTCCAGCGGCACCTTCAGCGTGCCCGCGAGGGTCGTGATGTGCACGCCCGCAGCCTCGCGCGCGGCGCGCAGCAGGGCACCTGCGCGCACCGCATCTGCTCCTGTATTGGAAGCATCCTGCGCAGGCCCTGCGGGCGTCAAGGGCGAATCAGTCATTGAAGGCTCCGCGCTCGTAGGCGGCCCATTCGCGGGAATCGGGGAAGCGCTTGTGCAACTGTTCGGCCAATTGCCCCATGGCCACGGTATTGCCCAAGGCGCGCTCTATCTTGATGCCCAGCCACAGCGACTCGGAGTTGGCGAATTCGCTGTTGTTCACGCGCCGGATGTAAAAGCGCGCCCTTTCGGCATCGTTGCGGCGCAGCAGCAAGGAGGCCAGGTGGTAGCCGACCACCGGATTGGCCGGGTTGAGTTCGTAGGCCTTGAAGAAAGACTGCTCGGCCTCGGCGTACTGCTGTGCAGCTTCTTGACACAGGCCGCGCGCCATCAGCGTCTTGTCCTTGGCCTGGTAGCTGGGGCTGGCCAGGGCGGCGACAAAATTCTGGTCGGCCTCGGCAAACCGGCGCTGCTGGCACAGCAGCCAGCCATAGTTGTGGCGCAAGTCTGGATCGCCGGGGCGCAAGGCAAGTGCGCGCCGAAAACTGTCTTCGGCGATGCCGTAGTCGCTCAGGCGCATGTAAATCAAGCCGCGCAGGTTGTAGGCGTCGGCGGAGTTCGGGTCGGCGATGAGCGCCTGCTTGACCTCATCGAGCGCCACGGTGGTTTTGCCGGCCTCAAAATAACCAGCTGCCAATTCCAAGCGGATGCGTGCACGCCGCTGCCCCTCGGTTTCGTCTGAAGCGGTGACGATCTCGCCGGAACGTGCCGCCGTCGCCGCCCCCGGCGGCACCGCGCACCCCGCCAGGACTACCACCATCAGGCCCGCGAGCACCCAGCGGTAAGCGCAGCGCGACAGCGGGCTGCCAAGAACCTCTCTCGCCTTCATACAGAGCACCTCCAGGTCATTCATCCTAAATCCGGCAGTTGAGCGCGCCCGAGGGCGGCGCGATCGGGTGCGCAGCGCTCTCACCCGATGGGTGAGTCTCGCAGCGTGAAAAATCATTCGAAAAATCAAAGCGTTGCATACAAAATGCAGCGGTCAACTGCCGGATTTAGGGTCATGCCTATGGTCGCACGGAATCGCGCGGCTGCGCCGGGGGCCGGTGCAGCACCACGGTACGCTGGCGCGCCATGCGTTCGGCGGCGCGCGTGCGGTCCTGCACGTCGCCGGCGAGCTGCCCACAGGCCGCGTCGATGTCGTCGCCGCGCGTCTTGCGCACGGTGGTGACGATGCCCGCATCGTTGAGCATTTTGGCAAAGGCCGCCACCCACGCTGCCGGGGAGCGCTGCAAGCCTGAGGCCGGGAATGGATTGAACGGAATGAGGTTGAGCTTGCAGCGCACCCCACCACCCGCTGCGGATGGCCGCAGCAAGGCGATCAGCTGCTCGGCGTGCTCGGGCTGGTCGTTCACGCCGTCGAGCATGCAGTATTCGAAGGTGATGAAGTCGCGCGGCGCGTGCGCCAGATAGCGCCGGCAGGCCGCGAGCAACTCGTGCAGCGGGTATTTGCGGTTGAGCGGCACCAGGCTGTCGCGCAGCACATCGTTGGGCGCGTGCAGCGACACCGCCAGCGCCACGGGGCAGTCCTGCGCGAGCCGTTCCATCATGGGCACCACGCCCGAGGTGGACACGGTGACGCGCCGGCGCGACAGGCCGTAGCCATGGTCATCGAGCATCACGCGCAGCGCCGGCACGAGCGCCGTGTAGTTCTGCAACGGCTCGCCCATGCCCATCATCACGACGTTGGAGATGACGCGCTCGCTCGTGCCAAAGCGCCGGCGCAGCTCGTGCTCAGCCCACCAGAGCTGGGCGACGATCTCTCCCGTCGTGAGGTTGCGGCTGAAGCCCTGGTGTCCGGTCGAGCAAAAGCGGCAGCCTATGGCGCAACCCGCCTGCGACGAAACGCACAGGGTGGCGCGGTCGTCTTCGGGGATGAAAACCGCCTCGACGGCATTGCCATCGCCCACGTCGAACAGCCACTTGATGGTGCCGTCGCGCGAGACCTGCTCGCTCACCACGGGCAGCGGCGCAACGCAGGCCAGCGCCTTGAGCTTGTCGCGCAGTGACTTGGCGAGGTCGCTCATGGCGTCGAAGTCGCGCGCGCCGCGCTGGTGGATCCAGCGAAACAGCTGCGTCGCGCGAAAGCGCTTTTCGCCGAGCTGGGCGCACCAAGCCGCGAGCCCGTCGAGGTCGAACTCCAGCAGGTTGGTCGTCATACGCATTCCCTTGCCCGGCTGTGTCGCGCCCGCAGCCGCTGCGCCGAGTCAGCCCACGCAGGCGCAGGTCGGCACGTCAGCGCGAGCAGATGTCCATGCCGGCGAAAAAGAAGGCGATTTCGACCTGTGCGGTCTCGGCAGCGTCGGAGCCGTGCACGGCGTTGGCATCGATGCTGTCGGCGAAATCGGCGCGGATGGTGCCGGGAGCCGCCTTTTTGGGGTCGGTGGCGCCCATGAGATCACGGTTCTTGAGGATGGCGTTTTCGCCTTCGAGCACCTGAATCATCACCGGGCCCGAAACCATGAAGTCCACCAGGTCTTTGAAGAAAGGACGCTCTTTGTGCACCGCGTAGAACTGCTCGGCTTCGCGGCGCGAGAGCTGAGCCATGCGCGCCGCCACGATCTTGAGGCCGGCCGCTTCGAAGCGCGCATAAATCTGGCCGATCACGTTCTTGGCGACGGCGTCGGGTTTGATGATGGAAAGAGTGCGTTCGATGGCCATAAACATTTCCTAGGTAGTTTGTAAATCTGTTCAACAAATTCTCGCCCGGCGGGCAAAGCTTTTGATTCTAAACCGCTGGGTTTACACATCACGCCATGGCGCCGCTCAACGCCCACCGCCAGGGCGCCCACCGCCGGAGCGGCGCTGCGTCTGGCGCTGGCGCGAGAGGCTGTCCCGACCGATGTAGCCCACCGAGGTCTTCATGGGGTCGGGTTGGGAATTCGCGCGCGGGCTCTGGCCGTCAGTCTTGCCACGCCGGGATTGGGGGCTGCGCAAAGGGCCGCCCTTGCCCGCGGGTGCGCCACCTTGTTTCGTGCCGCGCTGACGCCCAGCATCGGCGCCGCGGCCCTGGCCTTCATCGACATCGACACCGGCGGCCCGCATGAGCGCACGCACCTCATGCGGGTCGAGCTCCAGCCAGGCGCCGCGCCGCAGCCCGCGCGGCAGCACCATGGCGCCGTAGCGGATGCGGATCAGGCGGCTGACCGCGTGGCCCACGACTTCGAACATGCGCCGCACCTCGCGGTTGCGACCTTCGGCGATCGTGACGCGGTACCAGCAGTTCGCGCCCTCGCCGCCGCCTTCTTCGATACTGCGGAACGACGCCATGCCATCTTCGAGCCGCACGCCTTCGAGCAGGCGCTGTTTTTCTTCTTCGCTCAGGGCGCCGAGCACACGCACAGCGTATTCGCGCTCGAGGCCGAATCGCGGGTGCATGAGCTGGTTGGCCAGCGCGCCGGAATTGGTGAACAGCAGCAGCCCTTCGGTGTTGAGGTCCAGCCGCCCCACGGACTGCCACTTGCCCTGCACCAGCCTGGGCAGCTTGCGGAACACCGTCGGGCGGTTTTGGGGGTCGTCGTGCGTCACCACCTCGCCCACGGGCTTGTGGTAGGCGATCACGCGCGTGGGCGGCGGGGCAATGCGTACGCGCAGCGGCTTGCCGTTGACCTTGACCTGGTCGCCGTACTGGATGCGCTGGCCGATGTGCGCGGGCTCGTTGTTGACCGAGATGCGCCCTTCGAGGATCAACTGCTCCATTTCGAGGCGTGAACCCAGCCCTGCCTGCGCGAGCACCTTGTGCAGCTTGGGCGTTTCGGCCTGCGGCAGCAGCACGCGTTTGGGCACTGCGGGCGGCGCGCTGGCTTCGTCGGCATCGAAGCGCCCCGAAACCACGTCGGCAAATTGGTAGCCCTGGGTGCCGGGAGGTGCAGGGGGAAGGGCTTTTTTGCCGCGCCTTTCGCGATAGTCATGATTGCGTGGGTGTGCTGGCGCATCAGGGATATCCGGGCGCACGCTTGGAGGAGGCGGCTCCTGTGCGCCCTCGCTGCCCACGGTAGTCTGCCCCTGCGGCGCTTGCGGCGTGTCGCTGGTGGGGACAGCGGGCGCTACCGTGGCTGCGCCCGTGCCCGGGGGTGTGGCCTTTTTTGCGCGTACCGAGCGCGGGCGCGCCGGTGTGGCAGCGGATGCGGTTTCGGCGGCGGCACTTTGCGAGTCCAGCGTGGAATCGGTCATCGATCACTTCCTTCGGGTGCCACTTCGGGCGTCCCATTTCCTATATGTGCACAGAATTGTTCGTTCGTTTTGGCTTGCTCTACCGGGGTCAGGTGTTCCGCTGCGGTAGGCACGGTTACGGCGCGCGCAGCGCCATCCTCATCCGTCACTTGCATGACCCTGTCCAGCAACGCCTGCGACCCACCTGCGAACGCGTCAAGCGCAGGCAGTTGGCCGAGCGACTGCAGCCCCAGGTCATCCAGAAACTGGCGCGTGGTCGCGAAAAGCGCGGGCCGGCCCACCGTTTCCTTGTGCCCCACGACCTCGATCCAGCCGCGCTCTTCGAGCTGCCGCAGCGTCTGCCCGTTCACGGTGACGCCGCGGATATCCTCGATGTCGCCGCGCGTGACCGGCTGCCGGTACGCGATGATGGCCAGCGTTTCGAGTGCGGCACGCGAATGGCGTTGCGGCTTTTCTGCATGCAGCCGCTCCAGATAGGGCTGCAGCTGCGGCCGGCTCTGAAAGCGCCAGCCGCCCGCAACTTGCACTAGCTCGAGGCCGCGCTCGGCCCATTCCTGCTGCAAGGTCTGCAGGAGCTGCTCTAGCGCCTGTGCATCCAGCGCATCATCGAACAGGGCGCGTAACTGGCGCATCGCAAGCGCATGCGGGGCGCAGAGCAGGGCGGCTTCGAGGACGCGCTGGGCATCCATCGTGTTTATTGATTCAGGAAAAGTGCTGCGTGAAGGCGGGCTGTACCACGAAGGCGCAGCCCTTTGCGCGTCCATCACCCTGGAGTCCTTGGGCGCATCTTCGTGCGCTGGCCTGTCACACGGGGCGGTGTTCGTCGTAAACAGAGCCCAAAAATCAGGCCGGATTGTAGCCCAGCCTTTGCAGGGCTTGCCGCATGTCTTGCGGCAAGGGAGCGACGAATTCCATGGCCTGCCCCGTCACCGGGTGCGTGAAGGCGAGCCGCCAGGCGTGCAAGGCCTGGCGCTGCAGGCCCAGCGCGGGGGCGCCGCCGTACAAGGCATCGGCCACCAGTGGGTGTCCTATCGAGGCCAGGTGCACGCGGATCTGGTGCGTGCGGCCGGTGTGCAGGCTGCACTCGACCCAGCAAAAGTGCGCATCGCCGCCGAGCCAGCGCACGTCGGTGCGCGCGGGTTTGCCGGCGTGGATGGCCAAGTCCACCACGGCCATGCGCAGGCGGTTGCGCGGGTCGCGGCCCACGGGGGCGTCGATGCGGCGCAGCTGGGGCCCCGTCCAGCGGTGGTGCGCGAGCGCCTGGTACTCACGGTGCACGCTGCGCGCGGCAATCATGCGCACCAGCGCGTCCATGGTGCTGCGCTCGCGCGCGACCACGAGCAGGCCGCTGGTGTCCTTGTCGAGCCGGTGCACGATGCCTGCGCGCGGCACCTCGAAAGCCTTGGGGTCGCGCGCGAGCAGACCGTTGAGCAGGGTGCCGCTCCAGTTCCCGGGCGCCGGGTGCACCACCATGCCGGCGGGCTTGTGGATCACGAGCAGATGGGCGTCTTCATAAACCACGTCCAGTGGCAGCGCCTGCGGCTTGAAGGCTTGGCTTTGCTGGGTGGGGCGCAGCTCCACCAGCAGCCGATCGCCCGCGTGCACGCGCGCGGCCGCTTTGAGCGCGGGCTGGCCGTTGCGCCGCACCAACCCCTGCGCGAGCAACTGCTGCAGGTAGCTGCGCGAGAACTCGGGCACCAGTTCGGCCAGCGCCCGATCGAGGCGCGCGCCATGCTGGACGGCGTTGACCTCAATCTGCCGCAACTCGGCGGCGGGAGCGGCGAGTTCTTCCCCTTCGTCCGCCGGCATCTCCTCGCCATACGGCTCTGCGGGCGCGACGGATGCAGGAGTCTCTCCACGCGATGCGGACTCCGAGTGGCGCTGCACGGGGTCGGGGGCCAAGGCTTAGCGAGGCGGTAGGTAGCGCGCCGGATCGACGGGTTTGCCTTGTTTGCGGATTTCGAAATGCAGCTTCACGCGGTCGGCATCCGTGCTGCCCATTTCAGCGATTTTTTGGCCGCGTTTCACGGTTTGGTCTTCTTTGACGAGCAATGTCTGGTTGTGCGCGTAGGCCGTCAAAAAGGTGTTGTTGTGTTTAAGGATGATGAGGTTGCCGTAGCCTCGCAGCCCCGCACCCGCATAGACCACGCGCCCGTCGGCTGCCGCGTATACGGGGTCGCCCGCCTTGCCGGCGATGTCGTAGCCCTTGTTGCGCGCTTCATCGAAACCAGCGATCAAGCTGCCAGAGGCTGGCCAGATGAAAGAGATGTCGTCTTCGGCCATCGCGGTCGACGGAGTTGCCGACGCGGCAGGGCTGGGCGTAGCCGTTGCTACGGTGGTGCCTGCAGCGCCGGAAGTTGGGGCCGCAGCGGAAGCTGCCGATTTGGGCGCACTGGCTGCGGCGGCGGCAGGGGCGGTGACAGCCACATTCGAGGGCCCCACGGGGTGCGTGACCACACCGGGGCCAGCCGCGGCGGTGGCCGAAGAAGGCGCCGCCGCGCCCGGCGGCACCACGCGCAGCACCTGCCCGACTTCGATCAGATTGGGGTTGTCGAGATTGTTCCAGCGCGCCACGTCTTTCCAGCTCTGCCCGTTCTCCAGGCTGATGCGGATCAGGGTGTCTCCCGGCTTGACGGTGTAGTACCCCGGCTTGCCGGCGTTTTCTATGCCAGGCGGTGGCGGTTTGACTGCGGCAGCCGCGCCAGACCCACTGCTGCGATCCTCGACGGGCGCCTTGCCCAAGGGGGTCGAGCTGCAGCCGACCAGCGCCGCAGCAGCAAGTACCATGAACCAACCCGTGACGAGACTACGCGATAGCGACATGATCGACTTTCCTTCAGGCAATTCCCGATTTTAGGGGGACGAAGTGCACCGGCTCGAGCAAGGTTTGTTGCAGCCCGTGTGCGGTTTTGTCGAGCACCAGCAGCGCCTGCTGCCCCCCCGCGAGCGCCATCGGGGCCACCAGCCGCCCGCCGACGGCCAATTGATCCTTCCACGCTTGCGGCACCGCTGCGCCGCCCGCCGCGGCCAGAATGCCCGCGTATGGCGCCCCTTGGGCGTAACCGAGCATGCCGTCGCCGAGCAGCAAGTGCACGTTGGCCAGGCGCAAGGGGCGCAGGTTGTCGCGCGCTTTTTCGTGCAAAGCGCGCAGGCGCTCCATACTGTAGACCTCGCGCGCGAGCAAACTCAGCACGGCCGCCTGGTAGCCGCAGCCGGTGCCGATTTCGAGCACGCGCCCGAGTCCTGTGTCACGCGCAGCCTCTGCCCCGAGCAGCAGTTCGCTCATGCGTGCCACGATGCTGGGCTTGGAGATGGTTTGCCCCAGGCCGATCGGCAGGCTGGTGTCTTCATAGGCCTGGTTGACGAGGGCGCTGTCCACGAAGCGATGGCGCTCCACGGTGGCCATGGCGTGCAGCACGGCGGCGTTGCGTATGCCATTGACGGCAAGCTTTTGCACCATGCGCGCGCGCACCGCCGCCGAATCCAGGCCCAGCCCTTGCGGCGCGGCCGCTGGTGCTGACCGCAGCGCTGGCGCAGGGCGCGCAGCCTTGGCCACTGCCCCTGGCAGGCCGAGCTGGGCGGGAAAGCCGGGTTTGCGGGCCATCAGAACAGGTTCTCAGCGTCCCGTGGGCTGTTCGCCCCCGCTCCAGCATGCCGCGGCGCGGGCCCAGTGGACGAGTCTGGCGTGGTCGGTGAGATCGATCTGCAGCGGCGTGATGGACACATGGCCTTGCGCCGTGGCATGGAAGTCCGTGCCTTCGGCATCGTCCTTGGCCGGGCCGGCGCTGCCGATCCAATACATCACCTCGCCGTGTGGGCTCTGCTGGGTGATCACCCGCTCGGCGGCGTGGCGCCGGCCGAGCCTGCAGAACTTGGGCGTGCGCAACGCAGTCAGCGGCATGTTCGGGATGTTGACGTTGAACAGCCAGGGCTCCTGGTCGGGCCGCGGTAGCGCGAGCAACTG
>CAVPUD010000129.1:0-15411 GCA_963708545.1 uncultured beta proteobacterium
TGCGCAACAGCGGGCTTTTTTGTAGTCTTTTTGCCACCTGATGCAGTATTCATAAGCGCTTACAGCTACTTTTACGATAGCGTCGTGCGCGCTGCTCAATCCCGCGTGGCGCGCCGCTGCACGCAGGCCACGTAGGCGTCGCCATCGGGCGCGCGGCCTTGGCGCTGGCTCTCCCACAGCATCTGACCCAGGCAGTCCATGGCCACGTGGTGCGCGTCGTGCAGCGAATCGAGCCGTGCCGTGAGCAACTCCACCGCCTGGCGGATGCCGCGCGGTTGGTCTATGCTGCACTGTTCGCTGATCGCCAGGTGCATCGAAAGATGCAAAAAAGGGTTCGTGCGCTCGGGCGCGTCGTCGTAATGGCGCGCCACGGCGGCTTGCGCATCGGCGAGGTCGGCGTGGTATTCGGGGTGCTCGGCGATCCACAGCTGCGCCAGCGTCTCGAGCGGCTCGAGCGGCGCGCCGCGTGTGGCTTTGGCGTGCACCTCGCAAAAGAAGCGACGCACCTCGGCTTGGGTCGGTTGAAACATGCGCGCAGGGTAGCACGCGGGGCCGGCCGCAGGGCTGCAAGGGGCATGCGCTACGGGCTAGACTGGCGCTCTCACATGGCGCAGCGCGACGCGCGGCTGCGGCCCCTTCTGCAGGAGACAAGACACCATGCACATCATCGAATCCATCGCTGCCCAGGCAGACGGTTTTGCCGCGCTGCGGCGCGACCTGCACGCGCATCCGGAGCTGTGCTTCCAGGAGCTGCGCACCGCCGACCTCGTGGCGCAAAAGCTCGGCAAATGGGGCATTCCCGTGCACCGCGGCCTGGGCCAGACGGGCGTGGTCGGCATCGTGCACGGGCGCGACGGCGGTGCCTGCGGGCGCGCCGTCGGGCTGCGCGCCGACATGGACGCGCTGCCCATCCACGAAGCCAACACCTTTGCGCACGCGAGCCGCCATCCGGGCCGCATGCACGCCTGCGGCCACGACGGCCACACGGCGATGCTGCTCGCGGCGGCCCACTACTTCGCGCGGCACCGCCACTTCGACGGCACGGTGTACCTGATCTTCCAGCCCGCCGAAGAAGGCGGCGGCGGCGCACGCGAGATGATCGCGGACGGCCTGTTCGAGCGCTTCCCGATGCAGGCGGTGTTTGGCATGCACAACTGGCCCGGCATGCCCGTGGGCCACTTTGCCGTGAGCCCAGGGCCGGTGATGGCCTCGAGCAACGAATTTCACATCACCATCGAAGGCAAGGGCGGGCACGCCGCGATGCCGCACATGACCATAGACCCGGTGCCCATCGCGTGCCAATTGGTGCTGGCGCTGCAGACCATCATCAGCCGCAACACAAAGCCCGTCGAAGCCGGCGTGATCTCGGTCACCATGGTGCATGCGGGCGAGGCGAGCAACGTGGTGCCAGACCGCTGCGAGCTGCAGGGCACGGTGCGCACCTTCACGCACGAGCTGCTCGACCTGATCGAAGCGCGCATGCGCGAAGTCGCCGAGCACCTGTGCGCGGCGCATGGCGCGCGCTGCAGCTTTGCCTTCAAGCGCAATTACCCGCCCACGGTGAACGCGCCTGCCGAAGCCGCGTTTGCGCGCCAGGTCATGGCCGGCATCGTAGGCGCGCAGCATGTGCTGGAGCAGGAGCCCACCATGGGCGCGGAGGACTTTTCCTTCATGCTGCAGGCCAAGCCCGGCGCCTACTGCTTCATAGGCAACGGCGAGGGCGCGCACCGCGAGGTGGACCACGGCGGCGGCCCCTGCACTCTGCACAACCCGAGTTACGACTTCAACGACACGCTGATCCCGCTGGGCGCGACCTACTGGGTGCGCCTGGCCGAGCAGTGGCTGGCACGCGCGGCCTGATGGCCGCAGGCGTTCAGCGCCTGCTCGGAGAGGCTCTCATTCGCACCAGCGCACAGCATCAGCGAGGGGTGCGCGGCTGGTGCGGAACTGGTTGGCCGGGTGTTCGGGGTCGGCCAGGCCGAAGGAGATGCCGCAGACGATGGTGCGCTCCGTGCCAATGCTGAGCTGCGCGCGCAGCACCTGCGGGTAGGCCGCGAGCGCGGCCTGCGCGATCGAGCCCACGCCCAGGCTGTGCGCGGCAAGCATGAAATTGGCCACGTAGGCGCCGCAATCGACCGCGCCATAGACGCCCAGCGCCGCGTCGCTCGTGACGATGGCCACGTGCGGCGCACCGAACATGGTGTAGTTTTGCGCCGCCTGGAGCTGCGAGGCCGCGCGGTCGTCCTTGGCGATGCCCAGCGCCTGGTACAAGCCCCAGCCGCATTCGCGCCGGCGCTGCAGGTACACGCCGCGGTACTCGCCCGGCCAGGGCAGGTCGGGCGCGGGCGGGTTCTCGGCCACATGCGCGCACAGCGCCGTGCGCAGGCGCTCGAGCGCGCCGCCGCTCACGATGGTCAGCTGCCAGGGCTGGGCGTTGCACCACGAGGCAGTGCGCTGCGCCGCCTCGAGGATGTGCTCTATGGTGCTGCGCGGCAGCGGCTGCGGCAAAAAGGCACGGCAGCTGTAGCGGGTGTGCAGCAGCTCAGAAAAGGTCTGGTAGGCCGGCGGCAGGGAGCTTGGGGTGGTGGCAGTCATGGGCAAGGTTCCAACGCGCTCTGTCAGGTATCCCAACCGAACGCAAGGCAGGGGGGTGCAGGATCATAGCGAGTCCCCCTTGCGCGCGCGTGACGTGCGTGCAGTAGCCGAGTCTTCCGGGCAGCCAAGCATGGCAGGCGATTGACGCGCCGCTGGCAGGCGGGAAAAATGTCCTGCCATGAGCGCACATTCCGACAATCTGGCGGCACGGCTCGAGGCTCTGCCTGTACCCGTGGCCCTGGAACTGCCAGGTGGCAAGAAGCTTGGCGCCGCCGAAAACGCCGCCGCCGTCATCTTCCGCGTGCGCGAGCGCAAGGCCGCGCTGGCGCTGGCTTCAGGGCAGATCGGCTACGTGGGCATGGCCATCGTCGAGGGCCAGGTGGCGTTCGAGGGCAATATGCGCGACCTCATGGCCGCCGCCGAGGGCTTGCTGCCCGCGAGCCCCATCCAGGGCAAACCCAGCGCATGGCAGCGGCTGCTCGGCTGGTTGCGCTCGCGCGCGGCGCACACGCTCGCGGGTGACGCGCGCAACATCCAGTTCCACTACGACGTTTCGGATGATTTTTACGCGCTCTGGCTCGATCCGCGGCGCGTGTATTCGTGCGCCTATTACCGCACGCCGGACATGACGCTCGCGCAGGCGCAGGAAGCCAAGCTCGACCACATCTGCCGCAAGCTGCGCCTGCGCCCGGGCGCGCGCTTTCTCGACATAGGCGCGGGCTGGGGCGGGCTGCTGCTGTGGGCGGCCGAACATTACGGCGTCGACGCCACGGGCATCACCCTCTCGCACAACCAGCATGCCTACGTGCAGCAGCGCATCGCCGCGCTGGGGCTGCAGGGGCGCGTGCGCATGGAGCTGCGCGACTACCGCGAGCTGCCCACCACCGAGCCCTTCGACGCCGTGGCCTCGGTGGGCATGTTCGAGCACGTGGGGCGGCGCAACATGACGTCGTATTTCAACACCGTGCGCCGCTTGCTGCGCCCCGGCGGCTTGCTGCTGAACCACGGCATCACCGCGGGCGGCGTGGAGAATTCCGAACTCGCTGGCGGCATGGGCGAATTCATAGACCGCTACATCTTCCCCGGCGGCGAACTGATGCACGTGGGCGCCGTGCTGCGCCACATGGCGCTGGGCAGCCTGGAGATGGTCGATACCGAAAACCTGCGCCCGCACTATGCGCGCACGCTCTGGGCCTGGTCGGACGCGCTGGAAGCGCAGCTACCCCAGGCGCGCGAAGTGCTCGCCACCAAGCACGGAGCCGAACGCGCCGAGAAAATCCTGCGCGCCTATCGCCTCTACCTGGCCGGCTGCGCGCTGGGTTTCGAGCGCGGTTGGGTCGCCATCCACCAGATGCTCGCGACCCACCCCGATGGCCACATGGAAACCGGCAGCCTGCGCGGCGCGCAGTCCGAGTACCCATTCGCACGCGACTACATGTACGTGCCGCAAGGAGCCTGACTCCATGCTCTACAGATTCAAGTCACGCGCTACTGCCGACCTCATCATGCTCGAGCCGCAAGGGCGACGCGTATTGCAGATCATCGGCAAGGAGCCGGGCGTGCCCGGCATCCTGACCGCGGAACAGATTCCCGCTGCAATCGCCGCGCTCGAAGCCGCCGTGGCCGCCGAAGAGGCCCTGATCGCGGCGCGCAAGCAAGCGGCGCAAGAGCAGGCCGCGGATGCCCAGGAACAGGCCGAGCCCGCGCAAGAGCCCATACGCCTGCGCCAGCGCGTCACCCCGCTGATCGACATGCTGCGGCGCAGCGCCGCCGAGGGGCGCGATGTGACTTGGAGCGTCTGAGCTGCTGTGCCTGCTCGAGGGTGAGGGTGGCTTAGCCGCGGCTCGCCGCCCACCTCGACATCAAACCGGCGCACTGTCGCCCGCTTCGGGCGGCACGCCGGGCGCAGGTGCCCGGTCGGCACCCAAGCTGCCTTGCAAGGGTCGCTGCGCGAACAGACCTTGGCGCAAGCCGATCAGGCCCAGCAGCGCCTCGTCACGCATCGTGCCCGGCGGCAAGGTGCTCAGGCGCGACAGCGACGCTTCGAGCGCGAGCCGCAGTTCTTCGGGCGGCGGTAGCGGCCGTCCGGCGCGCTGGAGCGCGCGGTAGTGCGCCGCGATCATGCCCAGCAGGCGGTTCAGCGCGGCACGATTGACGTCAGGCAGGTCGTTGCGCGCGCGGCGCAGATTGAGGGTGTTGAGCCCCTGGCGGATCTCGTCGAGCAGGTCCACCCCGGCGACGTCTTCGCCGGGCTGCAGCGACGCAAGCCGTGGTGCGAGCAGCCCCAGCAGATCGAGCATGCGGATCATGAAGCGCTCGCGGTTTTGCGTGCCGCTGCCTTCTGCCGCCTCGGCCAGCAGCCCCCAGCCCTGGCGCACCAGGCGCTGCGCGCTCCATTCGGCGCCGATCGAGCGAAACAGCCGCGTCACCACCAGCGCGAACAGCATGCCGATCACGGTGGACAGCGATGAATTCACGAAGCGCGTGAAGTCGGCCTCGTAGCGGTTCTGGATCGCGAGCAGCGTGGCGAAATTCGTCACCAGCACCATGCCCGGCAAGAACAACCGGGGACGCACCGCCATCAGACCCGCGGGTAAAAGCACCGTAGCCACGACCAGCACGAGCGGCACGAAGTCGTGGATCGCCGGCAGGATGCCGAACAGATACACGCCTGCCACGAGCGTCGCGATCATGACCCAGTTCAGAAACAGCACGATGCTCGGCGCCGGGTCGTCCTGCGCGGCAAAGAACGCCGCGGCGACGCCGGCCATCATCGCGCCCGAAGCGCCATCGGGCCAGCCCAGCGCGAGCCAGATCAGGCAGTACGAAAACATGGTCGCGCCCGCGGCCAGGGCTGAAAAGCTCACCATACTCCAGTCGATGTGACGGTTGCCGATGTGCACGAGGCGCCGCAGGTCGAAGCCGAACGCCGGCGCGGGCGGTGGCGCGTCATCCATGATGGCTTGCTGCAGGTGGCGACAGTCGAACCAGAGCTCGGCGAGCTCCACGAGGCGCAGCAGCAGGCTGTTGCGCAGCAGCGCCGTGCTGTCGGCGTCGAGCGCCGTGCGCAGGCCCTCGATGCGCGTGCGCACGGCGTCCAGGCTGGCTTGCGTAGGCGGCGCTTCCTGCCCGATCCAGCTGCGCAGGTCTGCGAGCAGGCGCTGCAGTTCAGCGTCCTCGCTCGCGGCAGCGCCGAGCTCGTCGAGCCGGGCCTCGACCGCGGCCAGCACGGGCAACATGCCGAGCAGGCGCGCACGCAGCTCGGCGAGCCAGTCGCCCAGCGCACCGTGGCGCGGATCGTCGCGCCGCGTGAAGGGCAGCACCAAGTCCAATTGCGACAAGTCCATCGCGAGGCGCCGGCGCAGCTCGCCGGGGCTGCCACGGTGTTCGAGCACCTGCGCGCACCATGAGCGTGCGTCTTTCATGAGCGCCTGCATGCGCGGCACGAGCTGCGTCTTGATGGAGACGGGGAACACCACCGCGCCGATCACCACCGCACACAGGCTGCCCAGCACGATCTCCTCGCTGCGCGCGAGGGCGGTGTCGAAAATCGTGTCCGGCTGCATCGCGGCGGGAAACCCGACGAACGCGGCCGTGTAGCCGGCCAGCATGAAGATGTACGAGGAAGGCCCGCGGTGCAGCAGCGAGACGAACATGCAGCCCGCGAGCCACAGCGCCAGCGCCAGGCTCAACACCTCGGGCACGTGCAGCAAGTTGGGCACGAGCACGATCACCGCCAAAGAGCCGAGCAGGGTGCCCAGAATGCGGTAAATCCCGCGCGAATTGGTGCCGCCGAGCACCGGCTGCATCACGATGTAGGCCGTCGCCATGGCCCAGTAGGGCCGCGGCAGGTCGGCAGCCAGGGCGATGTAGAGCGCGATGATGGAGGCGAGAAAAGACTTGCCGGAATGCAGCCACGCCTGGCGATCGAGCAGCAACATGCCGTAGTTCTACTTTCCGTTTCCAGTTCAGGGTATCTTTGGGCTGCCGCCCGCGTGCGCCCTGTCTTCGGTCGTGCCCGCGGCTCGGTCGCCCCAGCCGCCGCCGAGCGCGAGGAACAGGCGGATCTGGTCTTTGGAGACCTGCGCCTGGGCTGACGCGAGGCTGGCTTCGGCCGAGGCCAAGGTGCGCTCGGCGTCCAGGCTCGCGAGGTAGGGCACGCGGCCCCCTTCATAGAGGCGGCGCATGTCGGCGGCTGCGACCTCGGCGCGGTCGCGCGCCTCGCGCAGGGCCGCGACGTGGCGCAGGTCTTCGGCATAGCTGCTCAAGATGGTCTGGGTTTCGCGCAGGGCCTGCAGCACGACGCGGTCGAACTCAGCCAGCATCATGTCGGCACGCGCCGACGCACCGCGCACCCGCGCCCGCGCACCGCGGCCAGGGATGGACCAGCTGAGCAAAGGCCCGAAGGTGAACTGCTGCGTGACTTTCTTGCCGAAATCGTCGAGCAGGCCATTTGCACCGAAAGAGCCGCCGATAAAGATGTCGGGGTACATCTCGGACGTGGCCACGCCGACCTCGGCCGTCGCGGCTGCGAGTTCGCGCTCGACCTGGCGCACATCGGGACGCCGGCGCAGCAATGCCGCGCCATCACCGATGGGGATGGGCTGCTTGAGCTCGGGCGCCTCTGCACAGTCCAGGGCCTCGGCGGGTACCTGGTCTGGCGTGCGGCCCAGCAGTTCGGCCAGCTCGTATGCGGCGGCTTGCTTGCGCGCCTGCAACAGCGGCAATGCGGCTTGCAGGGTTGCCACCTGGGTGTCGGCGCGCTTCACCGCCGTCACGGTGCCTCGACCGCTCGCGTGCAGCCGCGCGGCGACGTCCCGGCTGGCCTGCTGCAGCTCGAGCGAATGCCGGGCCACGGCAAGTTCGTGGTTGCCATGGCAAATCTCGGCATAGGCGCCGACCACGGCGGCAGCGACGCTGATGCGCACCAGGTCGTTGGCCGCCTGAACCGCCTCGGTGTCGGCACTCGCGGCTTCCACGGCGCGCCGAATCTTGCCGAACAGGTCGAGCTGGTACGACACGGACAGGCTTGCGTTCGCAAAATTGGCCACGGGCAGCACCTCGGGCTGCAGCAGCGATTCGGCGGAGATGCGGCCGCGCACCACGGCGGCCTCGACGTTGCCGTTCACGCCGCCCAGTGCGAGCACCTGCGTGTAGCGCGCTTGTGCCTGCGCAAGGCGTGCCGCAGCCACTTTCAGCTCGACGTTGCCTTGCAGCGCCTGCTCGACCAGGGCATCAAGCCGCGCATCGTCGTAGAGCATCCACCAGCGGCCTGCATCGGCCGCGTGCGCCGTGTCCACGGCGCTGGAGCTGCGCGCGTCGAGCACGACGGGCTGCTGCTGCGTCTTGGCAAAGCGCGAATCCTTGGGCAGTGCGTAGTCGGGCCCCACGGTCGTGCATGCCGCCACGCCAGCGAGTGCCAGCGCCAGCACGCCCCAGTGCAGCAAGCGTTTCATGATGCGCGCGGGGAAGACGCGGTGGACGCGGGTGCAGCGGGTTTGGACTCTTCTTGGCCCGCTTCGATGCTCACGGTGGCCGTGCGACCCGCGATCAGGTGCATACCTTGTGGCACGGCGTCTATGCTGATGCGCACGGGCACGCGCTGCGCGAGCCGCACCCAGTCGAAAGCCGGCTGTACGTTGGGCAGCAACGTCGCGCCGTCGCTGCGAAAGCGGTCTTCTATGCCTACGGCGATGCTTTGCACATGGCCGTGCAACACGCCCGGCTCGCCCATGATGTGGATGTCCACGGGGTCGCCCTCGCGAATGCCGCGCAGGCGCGTTTCTTCGAAGTAGCCATCGACGCGGAACGAGCGCGTATCGAGCACTGCGAACACCGCCTTGCCGGCCGTCACGTAGTCGCCCACGCGCACCGTGCGGTCGCTCGCGCGGCCATCGACGGGGCTGCGCACCACCGTGCGTTCGAGGTTCAGGCGCGCGAGGTCGAGCGCCGCCTGCGCCGTGGCGACGCTGGCCTCGGCGGCAGCGATGTTGGCCTTGGCGGCCTCGACGCCGGCATGTGCCTTGTCCAGATTGGCGCGGCGCGCTTCTATTTCTTCCGTGGCGATGAGGTCTTTGAGGTTGCGGTCGCGCTGTGCTTCGCGCTGCAATTGCTGCTCGGATGCAAGGCTTTGTGCAAGGTTTGCCTTGTGCTGCGCCAGGCTCGCTTTGCTTTGCGCGAGCGCCGCCTGCGCCTGCTCGAGCGCGATCTTGTAGCGCGCCTGATCGACCACGAACAGCACCTCACCCCGGCGCACGGCGGCGTTGTCGCGCACGCGCACCTCGGACACCAGGCCCGAGACGTCGGGCGCGACCTGCACCACCTCGGCACCTATGTGCGCATCGCGCGTCCACGGGTCGCGCATGTAGTAGCGCCACAAGTGTTGCAGCACAAGCAGCGCCGCCACCGTGACTGCCAGCGTCAGAACGATGGAAATGATCCTGCGCGCCATGGCTCAAGCCGCCAGGGAGCGCACGAGCGCAAACAAGGCGCCGAGCACCAGCACGTACAGGGCCAGATCGAACAAAGGCGGGTGCCAGACGTAGCGGTACACCTGGGTGCGCAGCAGCACCAGGCGCACGCCGTTGTGCAGCAGATAAGCAAGCAACATCAGCCCCACGAGCGTGGGGATAAAGACGCCATAGAGGCTGAACTCTCCGTACATGGTGGTGTCTCGATGGTTGTGAGTCGTTGTAAGCAAAACTTATTGATTCTAGCCAGGCCCCGCTTTGCGCGTCCGGGTAGTGAAGTCGCGCTCGTTACCGTGCATCGCGCCGCGACAGCCGCAGCAGCGCGTACAGCAGCGTGGCGTAAGGCCAGAGCCAGCCCAGCCATTGCCCCAGGCCGTAAAAGCGGATGAAGCGCCCTTGCTCCCACAGTTGCAGCGTGTGGCTGAAGTAGGCGCTCGTCGGTGCCTGATTGAGCACCGACAGATGCCAGGCCAGCGCGAGCAGCAGCAGCGCCAGGCACGCGCGCCGCCCCAGGGGTAGCAGCACGGCGGCAGCCAGCAGCCCCAGCACCAGGCCCGCGCGCACGGGCAGGCTCAGCCAGTCCCAGGCGTGCACCGGGCCCCAGCTCAGCGCTGCCGACAGCGCCGTGGCGGCAAGGCCCGCGCACAGCGCCCCCGCGGCAAACAGTGCGCGCCGCCCGACCGTGCGGATCACGCCGTAGCCGAGCAGGCACGGAATCAAGAGCCCCAGCGCCACGCAGAGCATCTCGCCGCCGGGCGAGAGCGGATCGAGCGACCGTTCATCGAGCTGCGGCAGCCAGTGCAAAAACGGCGTGCCGTCCAGCGCCGCCACGAGCGCAGCGTCCAGCCGCTCGAGCACCTGTCCCAAACCAAAGGGCACGGCCGCGGGGAACAGCAGCGCGGCAGGCCACAAGGCCAGCAGCACGAGCGCTCCGCGCGCGTCGGGCACGAACCAGCGCGCACGCACGTCGCTCCAGCGCGCCAGCGCGCCCCAGCGCTCGAGCAGCATGGCCGCGAGCGCGCCCGCGAGCGCGCCCAGCGCATTGACCAGCAAGTCGAGGTTGGAGGGCACGCGCTGCGGCAGGTAAATCTGCAAAAACTCCATGCAAAGCGACAGCAGCGCCCCCGCGAGCGTGGCGAGCGCAAAAGCCCAGCGCGCGCGCACGCCCGTGCGCAGCAGCGCGAGCGCGAGCAAAAAACCCAGCGGGGCATAGCCGAGCATGTTGGTGAAGAAGTCGAACCGCGTCCAGTATGGCGGCGGCAGCGGCGCCAGGAGGAAAACCCAGGGCGCGACCCCTTGCGCGCGCCAGCCGCTGAAGGGAAACAGGCTCGCAAAAACGATCAGCGCGACGTAGAGCAGCGCCAGAGGCCAGGCGGAGGTCTTGTGCATGGGCCCCGAGAATCTGTTCTGAGCCCCCCGGCTACTCAAAAGGGCTTGACCACGACCAGCACCACCGCCACGAGCAGCAGCAGCACGGGCACCTCGTTGAACCAGCGAAACCACGTGTGGCTGCGCTGGCTGCTGCCGGCCGCCAGCTTGCGCAGCAGCACGGCGCAGGCATGGTGATAGCCAATCACCAGCAGCACGACGGCCAGCTTGGCATGCAGCCAGCCGTTGCCCGGCCCGCGGCCTATGCCGTAGCCCAGCCACAGCCACAGCCCCAGCGCCACGGCCGGCACGGCAAGCAGCGTGCTAAAGCGCAGCAGCTTGCGCGCCATGAGCAGCAGGCGCTCGCGCTCGGCCACCGAGCCCGGCGCCACCATGGCAAGGTTGACGAAAATGCGTGGCAGATAGAACAAGCCGGCAAACCAGCTGGCCACGAACACGATATGGAAGGACTTGACCCAAAGCATGGCAGCAGTGTAGGGCTTCCATGGGCGGAGCACAGTGATACCCCTTGAATCCCTATTGTTCGGATAAGGCACAATTTTCCCCATGCACCTCCACAGCCCCGCCCCTTTCCCGCAAAACCGCCCGCGGCGCCTGCGCCGCAATGCCTTCACGCGCAACCTGGTGCGCGAGCATGCGCTCTCGCCGCACGACTTCATCTACCCCGTGTTCGTGCACGAGGGCGCAAAGCTGCGCACCCCCGTGCCCTCCATGCCCGGCGTGGAGCGCCTGAGCCTGGACCTGCTGCTGCCCGTGGCGCAGGAATGCGTGCAGCTGGGCATTCCGGTGCTGGCGCTGTTTCCGGCCATAGACCCGGCCCTCAAGACGCCCGACGGCAAGGAGGCCACCAACCCCGACGGCCTGATCCCGCGCGCGGTGCGCGCGCTCAAGCGCGAGTTTCCCGATCTGGGCGTGCTCACCGACGTGGCGCTGGACCCCTACACCAGCCACGGCCAGGACGGCGTGCTCGACGACACGGGCTACATCCTCAACGACGAGACGGTGGAAATCCTCACCGCGCAGGCGCTCGCGCACGCGCAGGCCGGCGTGGACATCGTCGCGCCCAGCGACATGATGGACGGGCGCATAGGCGCGATTCGCGAGGCCTTCGAGGTGCAGGGCCACATCCACACCGCCATCATGGCCTACAGCGCCAAGTACGCGAGCGCGTTCTATGGCCCGTTTCGCGACGCCGTGGGCACGCGCGGCGCGCTCGGCAAGAGCAACAAGAGCGTCTATCAAATGGACCCGGCGAACACCGACGAGGCGCTGCGCGAAGTGGCGCTGGACATCGCCGAAGGCGCAGACATGGTGATGGTCAAGCCCGGCATGCCCTACCTGGACGTGGTGCGCCGCGTGAAGGACGAGTTCCGCGTGCCCACCTTCGCCTACCAGGTCAGCGGCGAGTACGCGATGCTCAAGGCCGCGAGCGCCAACGGCTGGCTGGAGCACGACGCCGTGATGCTCGAGAGCCTGCTCGCGTTCAAACGCGCAGGCGCCGACGGCGTGCTCACTTATTTCGCCCTCGAGGCCGCACGGATACTTCAAAATAAATAGCTATAAGTGCAGTATTTACCTGCATAAAATGCTTATTAGCTTATAAATTTGTGCGCAAGGCGCGCAAAGCCTCGTTGCTTTTGCACACCAAAATCTGCGTATCAGCCATTTCTTTGCGCAGACAAATGCCATTTCGACAATAATTGCACACTCATTTATTGTCGTTAACATGTCCTCCCCAGTCCTTCCTGCCGGCGCCACACCCGCCGCGGCATCGTTCGACCTCGAAAAACAGGTCGGCTACCAGCTACGGCGCATCGTCGCGCTGCTGGGCGCCGAGATCACGCGCCGAGTCGAGCCGCTCGGCCTCACGGACGCGCAGTGGAAGCCCTTGCTGCGCCTGCTGCTGGGCCAGGAAGGCACCGTGGCCGCGCTGGCGCGCAGTTGCCACATGGACGCGGGCGGCATGACGCGGCTGCTCGACCGGCTCGAAGCCAAAGGGCTGTGCACGCGCGTGCGCTCGGCGCAAGACCGGCGCGTCGTGCACATCACGCTGACCGATGCCGGCCGTGCCGTGGCCGCGCAGCTGCCCGCGCTCTTCGAAGCGCTGCAGGCACAGGCTTTACAGGGCTTCAGCGCGGCCGAAGTGGCGCAGCTGCTCTCCTTCGTGCAGCGCATCCGCGAAAACCTGCAAGCGCTTGCCCCGGCCCTCGATGCAGCAAGCGCCTCTTTCCACGAACACCCCGCACCATGACACCTACGTTCATTGCCGCCGCGCCCCAGACGCAGGCAGGTTTCGCCGCGCCCCCGCGCCAGCGCTCCTGCACTGCGGGCGCGCTGGCCCTGGCCGTCGCGGGTCTGATGGGCCTCGCGGGCTGCGCCGACCACGCCGGCATTGCGGCGCAGGTGCAGATGCGCGACGCCGCCAGCCTGGGGCTGGCGCCCGTGCCCCCCTCCGCCGGGGACGGCGCGGACGCCGCTGCCGGCGACGCCCACGCGCTCAGCGCAGCGCTGCAAGCCGACTGGTGGCGCATGTGGGACGACGCGCAGCTCGATGCGCTGGTCGCGCAGGCGCTGGCCGGCAACCCCTCGCTGCAGCAGGCGCAGGCGCGCCTCGCGAGCGCCTGGGCGTTCAGCGAGGCCGTGCGCGCGAGCGACGGCCCGCGCCTGGACGGCAACCTGAACCTGAACCGCCAGCTCTACAGCGCCAAGGGCATGTACCCGCCGCCCGTGGGCGGCAGCGTGCGCAATAGCGGGCTCGGGCGCCTCACGGGCAGCTGGGAACTCGACTTTTTCGGCAAGAACCAGGCCGCGCTCGCGGCGGCCCTAGGCGCGGCGCGCGCCGCCGAGGCCGACGCGCAGGCCGCGCGCCTGCTGCTCGCGAGCAGCGTGGTGCGCAGCTACTTCCAGCTCGCGCGGCTGCAGGCGCAACTTGCCGTGGCCGAGCGCACCCTGGCGCAGCGCCAGGAGACGCTGCAACTGGTGCGCGAGCGCTTCGCCGCGGGTCTGGACACGCGCGTGGAGCTGCGCCAGAGCGAAGGCAGCGTGCCCGACGCGCGCCAGCAGATCGAGGCGCTGCGCGAGCAGATCGCCCTCACGCGCAACGCGATCGGCGCGCTCGTTGCAGAGCCAAAAACGGCTCTAGCCCTTGATACGCCTGCGCTAGTAGCTATTAAATCAGTAGAAATTCCGGCGCAATTGCCGGCTGAACTGCTCGGCCACCGGCCCGACATCGCCGCCGCGCGCTGGCGCGTGGAAGCGGGCACGCGCAGCGTCGATCAGGCGCGCAGCCTGTTCTATCCCAACGTCAACCTCGCGGCCTTCGTGGGCCTGTCGAGCATAGGGCTGGACAACTTCGCCCGCGCGGACAGCAAGGAATGGGGCTTCGGCCCGGCCATCAGCCTGCCGATCTTCGACTCGGGGCGCCTGCGTGCCAACCTGCGCGGCAAGTCGGCCGACCTGGACGCCGCGGTGGCCAGCTACAACGCGAGCCTGCTCGACGCCGTGCGCGACGT
The DNA here is from genome assembly GCA_963708545.1 of uncultured beta proteobacterium. Lineage (GTDB taxonomy): Bacteria > Pseudomonadota > Gammaproteobacteria > Burkholderiales > Burkholderiaceae_C > Extensimonas. The sequence continues at coordinate 13,967 of CAVPUD010000129.1, forward strand.
GGCCGACCAGCTCGACTCGGCGCGCTCGATCGCGCGCCAGCAGGCCGAGCAGCGCCAAGCGCAGGCTGCGGCCGAAGCTGCGTATGCACTCGCGCTCGAACGCTACCGCGCGGGGCTGACCAACTACCTCACGGTGCTCGTGGCCGAAACCAGCGTGCTCGCGCAACGGCGCCTGGGCGTCGATCTGGCCGCGCGGAGTCTGGACACGCAGGTCAACCTGATCCGCGCGCTGGGCGGCGGCTACCAGGCCACGCTGCCCGAGGCGCTGGCACGCGCCACGCGCTGAGCGCGCCCCACCCCACCCCGCCCCTCCGCGCCGCCCAGCATCCGCGTCATCTGACCTGACCCGGCCCAAGCCCTCACCCGCCGCTCCTTTTGCCGCTTCGACTTTTTTGGACCACCCATGACCGAACCGCAACCCACCTACGCCGCGCGCGCCGCCAACCCCGCCCGCCGCAAGGCCCTGCTCGCGCTCGCCGCCGTGGTGCTCGTCGCGGGCGCGGCCTGGGGCGCCTATGAGTGGCTCATTGCCAGCCATAACGAAAACACTGACAACGCCTACGTGCAAGACAACGTGATCCAGATCACGCCGCAAACCGGCGGCACCGTGACGGCCATCCTTGCCGACGACACCGACTACGTGCAGGCCGGCGCGCCGCTCGTGCGGCTGGACCCGGCCGACGCGCGCGTGGCGCTGGCGCAGGCCGAGGCGGCGCTCGCGCAGACCGTGCGCCAGGTGCGCGCCCTCTACGTCAACGACGCCGCACTGCTAGAGCAGGTGCGCCTGCGCGAAGCCGACGCCGTGCGTGCGCGCACCGACGTCACGCGCACCAGCGACATCCTGCAGCGGCGCCAGAAGCTCGCGGGCAACGGCGCCGTCTCGCAGGAAGAGCTGCACCAGGCGCAGGCCCAGCACGACGCCGCGCGCGCGGCACTCGCCGCGGCCGAGGCCGCCGTCGCCGCCGCGCGCGAGCAGCTCGCGAGCAACCAGGCGCTGACGCAGGGCGTGCCGCTGGAGCGCCACCCCAACGTGCTCGCCGCCGCCGCCAAGCTGCGCGAAGCCTACTTGGCCGAGCGCCGCACCGTGCTGCCCGCGCCCGTGGCCGGCTATGTGGCGCGCCGCAGCGTGCAGCTGGGCCAGCGCGTGGCCGCGGGCACGCCGCTCATGAGCATCGTGCCCGCCGAGCAGATGTGGGTCGATGCCAACTTCAAAGAAAACCAGCTGCGCAACCTGCGCCTGGGCCAGCCCGCCACGCTCACGGCCGACCTTTATGGCGGCAAGGTCGAATACCATGGCCGCATCGCCGGTCTGGGCATGGGCACGGGCTCGGCGTTCGCGCTGCTGCCCGCGCAAAACGCCACGGGCAACTGGATCAAGGTGGTGCAGCGCGTGCCAGTGCGCATTGCGCTCGACCCCCAGGAGCTGCGCGCGCACCCGCTGCGCG
>CAVPUD010000130.1:0-7749 GCA_963708545.1 uncultured beta proteobacterium
TTTTCTGCGGCTTGGGGCGAAGGGCACCGATGAGCGCTGCAGACCGTCTGCCGCAGAGACTTACGCGCCGTCGGTAGCAGGCCGTGCTGGACGCGCACTGCCCTGCACCAGGTCGAAGCGAAAAAGACGGCACTCGATGGGGCCGTTCCATAGCGGGATGCGGCGCGATTCTTTGAGGCGCATCTTGCTGGGCAGCTTGGGGGCGGGCGAGAGCAACCAGGCCGTCCAGCCCGCGTAGTGCTTTTTCCAGTGCGCGGAGAGCTGGCGGAAAAAGTCGCCGCCATCCTCTGCGTCGTCCGCCGGATGGACTTGTGCCGCCTCGCGGCCTACGGCGGCGCCCTGCGCGCGCAGCGCGGCGCGTGCGGCGGCGTTCTGGCCCGCATGGCCTGCCGCGGCGATGCGTTCGCCGTAGGGCGGGTTGAGCAGCAGCACGCCGGGCTGCGCGCAGGGCGGCAGGCGTTGCAGCGCGTCGCCGCCGCGCAGTTGCACGGCCTGCGCCACTCCCGCGCGCTCGGCGTTGCGCTGGGCAAAGTCCACCATGCGGTGCGAAATATCGCTGCCAAAAATCGGTACAGCGCTAGGCTGGCTTGCCTGAGCAGCTTCTTCTTTGATAGCTTTCCAGACATGCGCCTGAAAGGGCTGCAGGCGCTCGAATGCGAAGCGGCGTTGCCCACCGGGCGGGACGCGGCAGGCGATTTGCGCGGCCTCGATGACGATGGTGCCGCTGCCGCAGCAGGGGTCGTACAGCGGCACGGGGGTCTCGCCCAGTGGATTCCAGCCGCTTGCCGCAAGCATGGCGGCGGCCAGGGTTTCCTTGAGTGGCGCATCGCCTTTGTCGAGGCGCCAGCCGCGCTTGAAGAGGGGCTCGCCCGAGGTGTCGATGTAGAGCGCGGCCGCGTCGGGGCCGAGGTGCAGGTGGATGCGCACCTCGGGCCGCTGGGTGTCCACGTCGGGGCGCACCCCCGTTTTGGCGCGAAAGCGGTCGGCCACGGCGTCCTTCACGCGCAGGCCGGCAAAGTGCAGGCTCTGTAGCGGGCTGTGCTGCGCGCTGACCTCGACCTTGAAGCTCTGGCGCGGCGTGAACCAGGCCTCCCAAGCAACCTCGCTTGCCAGCGCGTAGAGGTCGTTTTCGCTGCGGTAGGGGCGCTCGTTCAGCAGCACGAGCACGCGCTGCGCGAGGCGGCTATGCAAGTTCAGGTGCAGCGCGTCGCGCCAGGCTGCGTGCAGCAGCACGCCGCCGCGCCCGACGAGCAAGTCCTGCCCGGTGCGGCCAGTGAGCGCGTGCACCTCGTCGGCCAGATAGCCTTCCACGCCGGCGGCGCAGGGCAAAAAGAGTTGGAGTGCGTTCATGGGGAATGGAGCATAGGGCAAGGCCGCCTGCATGCTTGGCTGATAGAGTGAAAAACGCCTCGCCCAGCCAGGCATGCCGCCCATCGCTGCGGATGACGCTGCATGGCCGGGGAGTGGTGTCAGTGCCGCCGCCTTTGCCGGCAAGCGGGGTGGCCATTTGCGGCGCAGCCGTGCCGCCGAAGAGGAGTGCAGCATGAATTCCCCTGTGATTTTCATTCCCGCTGATTGGATAGGCGACACGATGGCCGAGGCGCTTGCAGGCCAGGGCTACGAATTCGTGCGCGGGCCGGCGGCGCACGAGGTGCCGCCGCGCGTCGATGCGATGGCGCTGCTGCCACTGCTGCAGCGCGCGGACATCATCGTGGCCACCATGGGCTTGCGCGTCGATCGGCCCATGCTGCAGGCGCTGCCGCGGCTGCGCGCAGTGGTGGCGCCGGCGATCGGGGTCGAGAACATCGACGTTGCTGCAGCCACGGAGCTCGGCATTCTGGTGGCGCACGGCGCCACGCCCGAAAACTACCTGGGCATGGCTGAGGCCACCGTGATGCTGATCGCGGCGCTGGCCATGCAGCTGCCCTTCAAGCAGCGCCTGCTGGCCGAGAACGCGCCGCGCCCGCGCGAACTTCTCTCGCGCAGCGTGCGCGGCAGCACCATCGGACTCGTGGGCATGGGCCGCATCGCGCGCGGTGTGGTCGAGCGCCTGCGCGGCTGGGAGGCGCAACTGCTGTATTTCGACCCCTACGTGCCGCAGGAGCAGGCCCCGGCGGGCGCCACGCGGGTCGTCACGCTCGACGAATTGCTGCAGCGCGCCGACTTCGTGAGCCTGCACGTCACCTTGACGGCCGAGACGCAAGGGCTGATCGGTGCGCGCGAACTCGGCCTCATGAAGCCGACGGCGTACCTCGTCAACACCTCGCGCGGCGCGGCCATCGACGAGGCGGCACTGGTGCGCGCGCTGCAGGAGCACCGCATCGCGGGCGCTGCGCTCGACACCTTCGTGCACGAGCCGCTGCCGCCCGACAACCCGCTGCGCGCCTTCGTCGGCAGCGACAACGTGATCCTGACGCCGCACATCATCGGCCAGGGCCGGGAGGCCATGGAGTCGCTGCGCGCGGCGATCGCCGAGAACGTGCGCCGCATCTTGCGCGGCGCGCCGGCGCTCTACACCAAGAACCCCGAAGTGCTCGCGCGCTGGCAAGAGCGCATCGCACGGCTGGCCTAATTTTCAATGCAAAATTGGCACCTAAGGCAATACCATCAAGCGCTAGCAGCTATTTATAACGAAGCAACCCAGGAGACCTTCATGATCACCGCCATCGTCACCTTCGCCCTGCTCCAGCCCATCACGCCGGAGGAGGCGCAGAAGATTTTTCTGAGCACCGCGCCGCGCTACCAGAACCTGCCGGGGCTGCTGCGCAAGTATTACGTGCTCTCGGAAGACGGCCGCACGGCCGGCGGCGTGTACCTGTGGCAAAGCCGCGAAGCGGCGCAGGCGCTGTACGACGACGCCTGGCGCGCCTTCGTGCGCGAGAAATACGGCAGCGAGCCGCAGCTCACCTACCTGCACACGCCCGTGGTCGTGGACAACCTCACGCACGAGATCCTCTCGGGCGCGTGAACGCGGCTGGCGTCGGGCTGGTTCGAGCGCGTCAGGTCAGCCGCGTCAAGTCAGCCTCGTCACGCCGGGTAGCTCGCACGCATAGATGGCGTTGCGCAGCGCGGCGATGGCCTCGTAGCGCGTGAAGCTGCGCCGCCAGGCCAGCACCACGCGGCGCGAGGGCGGTGGGCCGTTGCCATCGCCGTGCAGCGGCAGGTAGCGCACCAGGGCGTCATCGCTCTTGCGCCGGCGCGCGTTGCCGGGCAGCGCGGTGCGTGGCACTGCAAGCTGCGGTACCAGCGTCACGCCCATGCCCTCGGCCACCATGTACTTGATGGTTTCGAGCGACGAGCCTTCGAAGGTGCGGCGAATGCCCTCGGCGTTGGTGGAAAAGCGCGCGAATTCGGGGCAGACCTCGAGCACCTGATCGCGAAAGCAATGGCCCGCACCGAGCAGCAGCATGGTCTCGTCGCGCAGTTCGGTGGCCGACACGCTCTTGCGCTGGGCCAGCGGGTGCTTGGCCGGGATGGCGGCCATGAAGGGCTCGTCATACAGCGGCGCGATCGCCAGGTTGGTGTCGGGAAAGGGCTCAGCGAGGATCGCGCAGTCGATCTCGCCCGTGCGCAGCATGTCGAGCAGCTTGAGCGTGAGGTTTTCCTGCAGCAGCAGCGGCATTTGCGGCGTGCGCTCCATGCTGCGGCGCACCAGCTCGGGCAACAGGTAGGGGCCTATGGTGTAGATCACGCCCAGGTGCAGCACGCCCGCGAGCGGGTCCTTGCCGCGCCGCGCGATCTCTTTGATCGCGGCGGCCTGCTCCAGCACGACTTGCGCCTGGCGCACGACTTCTTCGCCCAGCGGCGTGACGGCCACATCGCCGGCATTGCGCTCGAAGAGCTTGACGTCGAGCTCTTCCTCGAGCTTTTTGATCGCCACCGACAGCGTGGGCTGCGAGACATGGCAAGCCTCTGCAGCGTGGCCGAAGTGTTTGGCGCGTGCGAGCGCGACGATGTATTTGAGCTCGGTGAGGGTCATGGGGGAATCGTAACGCTTGGATAGAAATCGCCTTCCTGTGCCGATCAAGCATGCGCTTCTTGCTCGGCAAACTGCAGCGCCACGGCTTCGAGCGAGTTGTGCACCCGGTGCACCATGGGCGAGGTGCTGGCGGCAGACAGCACCAGCTCGTGCGTGGCGCGCGTCATGCCGACGTAGAGCAGGCGCAGCTCCTCGTCCATGGGCTCGCCCTTCCAGGGCATGGCGTCGAGCCCCGCGATCACCACGAATGGGAACTCCAGCCCTTTGGAGCTGTGCAGCGTCATCAGCTTGACGCTGGGGCGCGACCAGACGAAGGCGCGAAAGCCCGGCGTCGCCATGGATTGCACGGCGATGCCGCGGCGCTGCAATGCCGCCGCGACCAAAGCCATGCGCTGGCGGGTGCGAAACAGCACGGCGATGTCGTCGGCGGCACGCCCGTCGGCCAGGGCCTGGGCGATGCGCTCTGCCACCAGTTCGGCCTCTTCGCGCACGTCGTGGGCCTGCAGCAATACCGGCAGCGGGCCGCGCCGGCCTGCGCTGGCGGGCTGCACGGCCTGCGCTGGCGGGCTGCACGGCCTGCATCTGGTCTTCGGTGGCTGGCCGGTCGGCCAGCAGGCCTTGGGCGCAGTGCATGGCCAGGGCCAGCACCTCGGCGGTGTTGCGGTAGTTGAGTTTGAGGATGCTGGTGCGGCCCTGGGCCTGAATGCCTACGCTGGCGAAGTTGAACCTGCGGCGCTTTTTTTGGTAAATGGATTGCGCGTCGTCGTAGAGCACGAGCAGCGCGTTCGTTGCCGGATCGACCATGCGCGCGGCCACGCGCAGCCAGGCGTCTTCGAAGTCGTGCGCCTCGTCGATCAGCAGCGCCAGATATTGCCCGCCCGGCACCAGGCCACGCGCCACGGCGCGCTCCACCGTCTCGGCCAACGCGGCAAAGTAGGCATCGCCCGACAAGTGCTGCGGCACATCGAGCTGGTAGCTGCGCACCATGTCCTGGCACCAGCCGTGGAAGGTGCGCACCTGCACGCGTTCATCGACGCCGCGCTGGCGGAGGCTGCCTTCGATGCGCTGGGCCAGGGTTCGGTTGAAGCACAGCACCAGGATCGGCCGCTCCAGCGCCGCCGCAGCAGCCAACTGCTGCGCGCGGAAGATCAGGATCATGGTCTTGCCCGAGCCTGCGGGGCCGTGGATCACGCGGTGCCCTTCGCCCAGCGTGCGCGCCACTTGCTCTTGCTGCAAGTCCATCACCTGCATCAGGTCGGGCAGAGCGAGCGCGGGCGCGGCCTGCTCCTGCGCCTCGAACAAGGAGGCCTGCTGCACGCGCACCTCAGGAAACAGGTGCCAGCGCACGCGGTCGCGCTGCGGCAGCGTCAGCGCCTGCGGTGTCCAGCCCGCGTACATACCCCACAGGCGTTTTTCGAATTCGTAAGGATCGAGCTCTTCGGCCAGGTCGTCACGCAGCAGGGTTTTGAAGTCCGGGAACACCTCGGCAAAGTCCGTGCCCTCGACCTGCTTGCGCCGCAGATTCGACAGCACGCAGCCCCAGCCATAGGGCACGCGCGACTTGCCGCGAAACGGCGGCGCGTCCTGGATCAGCGCGGGGTCGCGCTCCAGCACTTCATTGAGCTCCAGCGCATAGCCGCGCGCCTGCAGCAAGGGGTGCGCCACGGTGACGAGGCCGCGCGCCGTGGCCAGCTCCACGCTTTGCCGGTTGTACGCGCGCAGCGAGCCCCAGGCCCAGTGCTTGACCTCCAGAATCAGCAAGCCGCGCCGCGGGCTGAAGACCACGAAGTCGGGCTGGCGCGCCTTCGGCCCTATGGGCACGTCGTGCCAGACCATGTAATCGTCGGACAGGCAGCGCTTGAGCTGGTGCAGCACGGCGCGCTCGCCCGCATTGGCGCAGCGCTTGTCTATCTGGGTCAAACCTTGGGGAAAGAGGGCCATGGGCTCGTATCGCTGCGCATGCGCGCTCGCTGGTGCTGCCTGTCTCGGCCCGATGATAGATGCCGCCCGCGCAGGCTGACTTGCACTTTCACGCCTTCATCGTCAAGCCTTCAGATACTCCGCCTTATCCCCGAGCCAGCGCGCCACGTGGCGCGCGGCGAGCTCGGGGTATTGGTCGAGCATTTGCGGCGCGAGCGCGCGCGCCCATTCGAGCAAAGCCTGGTCGGTGGCAAGGTCGGCAAAGCGCAGCATGGCTTCGCCCGACTGGCGCGCGCCCAGAAATTCGCCGGGGCCGCGGATGGCCAGGTCGCGCCGCGCGATCTCGAAGCCGTCGCTGGTCTCCAGCATGGCCTTGAGGCGCGCGCGCGCCGTCTCGCCCAGGCGACCACTTTCGCCCGTGGCATAGAGCAGCACGCAGGCCGAGGCCACGCTGCCACGCCCCACGCGCCCGCGCAGCTGGTGCAGCTGGCTCAGGCCGAAGCGCTCGGCGTGCTCGATCACCATCAGGCTCGCGTTGGGCACATCGACGCCCACCTCGATCACCGTGGTGCTGACGAGCACGTCCATGTGCCCGCCGCTGAACTGCGCCATGACGGCTTTTTTCTCGGCGCTGGGCATGCGCGCGTGCAGCAGGCCCACGCGCACGCCGGGCAGCGCCGCGCTGAGTTCGGCGTGCGTCATGGTGGCGTTGCGTAAATCCAGCGCCTCGCTTTCCTCGATCAGCGGGCACACCCAATACACCTGCCGCCCCTGCGCGAGCTGGGTGCGGATGCGCTCTATGACCTCGCCGCGGCGCTGCTCGGCCACCAGTTTGGTGACCACGGGCGTGCGGCCTGGCGGCAGCTCGTCGATGGTCGAGACATCCAGGTCGGCGTAGTAGCTCATGGCCAGCGTGCGCGGGATGGGCGTGGCGCTCATCATCAAGAGGTGCGGCTCCTGCTGGGATTCCGATAGCTTTTGGCGCAGCGCGAGCCGCTGCGCGACGCCGAAGCGGTGCTGCTCGTCGATGATGGACAGGCCCAGGCGTGCAAAGCGCACCTGCTGCTGGATCACCGCGTGCGTGCCCACGACCAGCGCGGCCTGGCCCGAGGCGATCAGCGCGAGCATTTCGGCGCGCGCCTTTTTCTTTTGGCTGCCGGTGAGCCAGGCCACGCACTGGCCGCGCGGCGCGAGCAGCGGCGCGAGCCAATCGACCAGCTTGGCAAAGTGCTGCTCGGCGAGGATTTCGGTCGGCGCCATGAGCGCGCACTGCCAGCCCGCGGCGATGGCCGTGGCCGCAGCGAGTGCCGCGACCACCGTCTTGCCCGAGCCCACGTCGCCCTGCAACAGGCGGTGCATGGGCTGCACGCGCGCGAGGTCGTGCGCGATCTCCTCGCTCACGCGGCGCTGCGCTGGCGTGAGGGTAAACGGCAGCGCCGCAAGCAGCTGCTCGGGCAGGTCGCCCGCGGGCGCGCGCAGCTGCGGGGCGCGCAAAAGCGCGCGCGCGCGCCGCGCCTGCCACTGCGACCGTCAAATGAAAAGCACCGTTCACTCGCCAAACTTGCCGATCGACGATCCGGAAAGAAAGGGCAACGCGGGGTAGAATCCCGCCTGTCGAGCTGTGCTCAGCCCGGAGTCTAACGGCTGGAGCGCCTTATCGCAAATCGTCGGGAGGTGCTCGACGACGGCATTCGTACCATGAGCCGACGACTCGATGGCAATCTGAAAGTTCTGTAAATCGTGAATTTCAACAGTGGATAGTGGGGATAATGGTGGTTGTTGCAGGTTGCTTGCCGCATAACTGGGCGTGTGAATCTCTCCGTACCGGACCAGTAGCGTGCGACTGACGA
>CAVPUD010000131.1:0-16006 GCA_963708545.1 uncultured beta proteobacterium
GCCGCAGCGGCCCATTTTTGGCTTCGCCGCTCTTCGAGAACACCGGTTTCTTGCCCCATAGCGCCACTATGGGGCGGCGAATCCGGCAAAAACTGGCCTCGCTGGGGCGCCTCTTCGCTTTCGACGCCCAAAGTCAGACAGGCTCCCGGCACCGCACCGTGTGGCCTGAGGCGCTGCGACAATGGCGCTTTCCTGTTCGTTGGAGTGTTTTTGCCATGCAATTTGCCGACCGTCTGAACCAAGTCGAGACTTCCGCCATCCGCGACCTTTTCAAGTTGCTGGGCAAGCCCGGCATCATCAGCTTTGCCGGGGGCTTTCCCGACAGCGCGATGTGCGACGTCGAGGGCATTCGCGCCGCGGTGAATGCGGCTTTGAGCGAAGACGGCGGCGGTGCCTTGCAATATGGCGCGACCGAGGGCTATCCGGCGCTGCGCGAGCAGCTGGCCAGCTTCATGGCGGGCAAGGGCGCCCAAGATGTGGCGCCCGAGCAGCTCATCGTCACCACGGGCAGCCAGCAGGCGCTCGATTTGCTCGCCAAGACCATGATCAGCCCCGGCGACAAGGTGATCGTCGAGGGGCCGACCTTTTTGGCCACCATCCAGTGCTTTCGGCTGTTTGGCGCGCAGCTCGTGAGCGCGCCCATAGACGCGCAGGGCGTGCAGACCGAGGTGCTGGAGCAGCTGATGGCGCAGCACCGGCCCAAAATGGTGTATTTGATCCCGACCTATGGCAACCCCAGCGGCGCCACGCTGAGCCTGGCGCGGCGCAAAAGGGTGCTGGAGCTCGCGGTGCAGTACCAGTGCCTGGTCGTCGAGGACGACCCTTACGGCGACCTGTATTTCGACGCGCCGCCGCCGCCCAGCCTGCTCGCGCTCTCGCCTCAGGTGCCGGACAGCCGAGAGTGGCTCGCGCACTGCGGCAGTCTCAGCAAGGTGCTGAGTGCGGGCCTGCGCCTGGGCTGGCTGATCGCGCCGCCAGAGCTGCTCGCCAAGGCCGTGATGTGCAAGCAGTTCAGCGACGCCAACACCAGCACCTTTGCCCAGGCCACGGCCGCGCACTATCTGCGTGCGGGCCGCATGCCCGCCACGCTGGCCCACGTGCGCAAGGTTTATGCCGAACGCGCCGCCGCCATGGGGCAGGCGTTGCGGCGCGAGCTCGGTGCTGCGATCGACTTCGTGCCGCCGCAGGGTGGGCTGTTCATCTGGGCACGCCTGACCGGGGCCGGCGGCAAGATCGCCGACGCGCAAGCGCTGTCGTCGCGCGCGATCGAAAAGGGTGTGGCCTTTGTGCCGGGCGCGCCGTTTTACTGCGCCAACCCCGACCGCGCCACGCTGCGCCTGTCGTTCGCGACCGCGGACCTGCCCAAAATCGAGGAAGGCGTGCGCCGGCTCGCGCAGGCGCTGTGAGGGCGCGGCACCATGTCGTGGCGCGAAATATAAGGTTATTTTGGCCTCTAGCGCTTGATACACAAGCGCTAGCAGCTATCGTTTTGTGAGTTATCCTCAATCCGGCAGTTGAGCGCGCCCGAGCGTGTCGTCATCGGGTGCACTGGCAAGGCGCAAACCGCAGCCATGGCGGGTGCCATGGCGAGGATTTGCAACGCGGCCAGCGTGCCCGAGGGCGGCGCGATCGGGTGCGCAGCGCTCTGACCCGATGGGTGCGTCTCGCAGAGTGAAAAGTCATCCAAAGAATCAAAGAGTTGCATACAAAATGCAGCGGTCAACTGCCGAATTGAGGATTATTTGTCCACTTCATCGACGACGGCGCGAAACGCGTCCACGTCTTCGAAGTTGCGGTACACGCTGGCAAAGCGCACGTAGGCAACCTTGTCGAGCTTTTTGAGCTCGCGCATCACGAGTTCGCCAAGCTGGGCCGAGGGCAGCTCGCGCAGGCCCAGGCTCAGCAGCTTTTCTTCGATGCGTTCGATCGCACCGTCGATCTGCTCGGTGCTCACAGGGCGCTTGCGCAGCGCGAGTTTGAACGACGCGAGCAGCTTGGCGCGCTCGTACTCGGTGCGCCGCCCGTCCTTTTTGATGATGGTGGGCAGCGTCACCTCGGGGCGCTCGTAGGTGGTGAAGCGCCGCTCACAGGCCGCGCACTGGCGCCTGCGACGCACGAAGCCGCCGTCCTCGGCCACGCGGGTTTCGACGACTTGCGTCTCCTGGTGGCCGCAGAAAGGGCATTTCATGCTCGCGCCGTGCCGCGTTCAGCCATAGACCGGAAAGCGCGCCGTGAGCGCGTGCACCTTGGCGCGCACGGCGGCGATGTGGTCGGCATCGCGCGGCTTGTCGAGCACGTCGGCCACCAGGTGGGCCGTGAGGCGTGCCTCTTCGTCCTTGAAGCCGCGCGTGGTCATCGCGGGGGTGCCTATGCGCACGCCGCTCGTGACCATGGGTTTTTCGGGGTCGTTGGGGATGGCGTTTTTGTTGATCGTCATGTGCGCGGCGCCGAGCACGGCCTCGGCCTCCTTGCCGGTGATGCCCTTGGAGCGCAGATCGACCAGCATCACGTGGCTTTGCGTGCCGCCGCTCACGATGCGCAGGCCGCGCTCGGTCAGCGTCTGGGCGACGATGCGCGCGTTCATCACCACCTGCTGCTGGTAGGCCTTGAACTCTGGCTGTAACGCCTCTTTGAAGGCCACGGCCTTGGCCGCGATCACGTGCATCAGCGGGCCGCCCTGCAGGCCAGGGAAGACGGCGCTGTTGATGGCTTTTTCGTGCTCGGCCTTCATCAGGATGATGCCGCCGCGCGGGCCGCGCAGGCTCTTGTGCGTGGTCGAGGTGACCACGTCCGCATGCGGCACGGGGTTGGGATAGACGCCCGCGGCGATCAGGCCCGCGTAGTGCGCCATATCGACCATAAAAATCGCGCCCACGTCCTTGGCCACCTTGGCAAAGCGCGCAAAGTCGATGTGCAGGCTGTAGGCCGACGCGCCCGCGATGATCAGCTTGGGCCGCGTTTCGTGGGCCTTCTTTTCCATCGCGTCGTAGTCGATGGCCTCATTGGCGTCGAGGCCGTACGAGACCACGTTGAACCACTTGCCGCTGATGTTGAGCGGCATGCCGTGCGTGAGGTGGCCGCCTTCGGCAAGGCTCATGCCCATGACGGTGTCGCCGGGCTTGAGGAACGCGAGGAACACGGCCTCGTTGGCCGAGGCGCCGCAGTGCGGCTGCACGTTCGCGGCCTCGGCGCCGAAAAGCTGCTTGAGCCGGTCTATGGCCAGCTGCTCAACCACATCGACGTGCTCGCAGCCGCCGTAGTAGCGGCGGCCGGGGTAGCCCTCGGCGTATTTGTTCGTGAGTTGCGTGCCCTGCGCCCACATCACGGCGGGCGAGGCGTAGTTTTCGCTGGCGATCAGCTCGATGTGTTCTTCCTGGCGGCGGTTTTCGGCCAAGATGGCGGCAAAGACTTCGGTGTCGGTTTGTTCGACGAGGATGTTGCGGTGGTACATGGCAGTCCTAGGGTGAAAGCTGCTTCCTTGCGCTGTGCGCCACGAAACGACGTTTTGCGGCGCTGACAAGGGCTGCCCAGGCGAACGGCTTGGCACCGGGTAGTGCACTTTCCCCGGCGGTACGCTTCCCCGTGGTTGACAAGGCATGAGCCTGGCTGGTTTCCACGTCGGCGGCGGCCGCCATTGTGCCGGCGGCCGCGCCTATCGCCAGTTGCGTACGCCGCGAGTGTAGCCGAGCGGGATGTCTGCGCTTCTTCGCTTGCCCCTCGGAGAGCCTTCGTTGTGCTCTGTGAATGCGCGCTCAGGACTGCGCCGGCGATGCTGCAACGCCTTCATCGTTGCGTGCCGTGGCATCCTCCGCGGGACGAACCGGCGCGGGCTGTGCTTGTGCACGTGCCGCAAGCTGCTTGGGCGCTGCTGCAACCGCCCCGCGCCGACCGGCGATCTGGCGCAGGCGCGCCTGCTCGGCCAGGACCTTGGCCACGTAGCCGCCGTCGTCTTCCTGGTTGGCCGCACCCACGTAATAGCGCAGCCCGCCCTCGACCGAGCCGGCGCGCTGTATGCACTCCTGCAGCACCTTGGCGCCCACGCGCAGGTTTGTCAGTGGATCGAAAGCCGCGAGGTGGCCGCCAAAGTTTTCGTATTTGTCGGTGTGCGTGCGCGTCATCACCTGCATCAAGCCCTGCGCGCCGACGGCGCTTTGGGCAAAGGGGTTGAAGCTCGACTCGACGGCCATCACGGCGAGCAGCAGGGTGGGCTCGATCTTGGTGCGCAGGCCCACGTCGTACGCTTCGGCCACCAGCGCGCTGACGGGTTCCGGCGCCACGCGGTACTTTTTGCTGAGCCAAAAGGCAATGGCCGCCTGCTCCTTGGGCAGGGTTTGTGGATGGATGGCGAGGGCGCGGTCGCCCGTGTCGGCCACGGTTGGGGCCTCCTGCTCCTGCGCCACGACATGGCGGGCGCGCAGCCAGTCGAACAGCTGAGCCTCGGCGCTCAAGCGCAGATCGGGCCGGCTCGCAGCGACCATGGCCACGCAGGCCACGGCCAAGCCAAGCAGCGCAAGACCGTTGTGGGTGATGGCAAAGAATCCTTCGACCACGTCATTGACGAAGGTCCTGGTGCCAGAGAGGAAACGAGAAAACGCTGTCATCACTATTCCTTTCCTAGATGAAGCGGGCGCCATGTGCCTTGCATGCGCAGGGCGGGCGAGGCATCCACGGTGCCGCGATACATGCACCAAAGAGCCGAGGGGGCAGCGGAAGCGAGTCTCACTGACCCCGTCTGAAGAGGCGCGGATTCTGAAATGCAATTCATATCAAGTCAATGCTTAAAAAGATGTTTGTAATACATTTAAGTTATTAGATTTTGGTGTTTGCCGCAGTGAAAGCGCCTACGAGTCGCCATTTTTTCTCGAAAGTACGGGTTATCCCTGGCAAAAAATGACCAAACGCTAGTTAGAGTTGCGCATCTCTTCCGTGCCGAGAACCATGCTGCAACTCACCAACGTACAAATCGTTTACGACAACACCATAGAGGCGGTGCGAGAAGCCTCTTTGGTGGTCGAAAAAGGGCGCATCGTGGCGCTTTTGGGCTCCAACGGTGCGGGCAAGTCCACCACGCTCAAGGGCATCTCTGGCGTGCTGTACCCAGAAGATGGTGAGGTTCAGGGCGGGCAGATCATGTTCGAAGGGCGCTCTCTGGTTGGCGCAGCGCCGGACGAAATCGTGCGCGCGGGGCTGGTCATGGTGCCCGAAGGGCGCCGGCTGTTCGATCAGTTGACGGTCGAAGAGAACCTGGTCATGGGCGGCTACACGCGCAGTCTGCAAGATGCAAAACACCAGATGGAGATGGTCTATGCGCTGTTCCCACGCCTCAAGCAAAAGCGCACCACGGTGTCCGGCTACCTCTCCGGCGGCGAGCAGCAGATGGTGGCGATAGGCCGGGCGCTGATGTCTGCCCCCAAGCTATTGATGCTCGATGAACCTACGCTGGGATTGGCACCGCAAATCAGTGAAGAGATTTTCGAAATCATCGTGCGGCTGGGGCGCCAGGACGGGCTCGGGATTTTGCTGGTCGAGCAGAACGCGCAGATGGCGCTGACGATCGCTGACTATGGCTACATCATGGAAAACGGTCGCGTGGTGCTCGACGGCCCCGCCGAGAAGATGTTGCGCAACGAGGACGTGCGTGAGTTTTATCTTGGCTTCAGCGAAGGAGGGGCGCGCAAAAACATGCGCGAGGTCAAGCATTACAAGCGGCGTAAGCGCTGGCTTTCTTGAGGATTTTCATGAACGATGCATTGCTCAGGGTAGAAACCCTGTCCAAGCGCTTCGGCGGCGTGGAGGCCGTCGCCGGGGTGAGCTTTCACGTCCGAAGAGGGGAGATTTATTCGCTCATCGGCCCCAACGGCGCTGGCAAGACGACCACCTTCAACATGATCAGCGGGGTAGTCAAGCCCAGCGGTGGCACGGTGCACTTCGACGGGCGCGACATCACCGGCATGCCGGCGCACAAACTGGCCCCCATTGGCATCGGCCGTACCTTTCAGAACCTTGCCGTGTTCAAGCATGCGACAGTGGTGGACAACCTGCTGGTGGGGCGCCATTGCCACATGGGCTCGAATGTGTTCAACGCCGCCTGGTTCTGGGGACGCACACGGCGCGAAGAACTGGCCCACCGGCGCAAAGTGGAGGAGATCATCGACTTTCTCGAGATTGAGGATATCCGCGACATGCCCGTGGGAGCCTTGTCTTACGGTCTGCAAAAGCGTGTCGAACTCGGACGCGCATTGGCCACCGAACCCAAGCTGCTGCTGCTCGATGAAATGGTGTCTGGCATGAACAGCGAAGAAACCGAAGACATCGCGCGCTTCGTGCTCGACATTCGCGATGAGCTGGGCATCACCGTGCTCATGGTCGAGCACGACATGGGCATCGTCATGGATATTTCAGACCGTATTTGTGTACTCAACTTCGGGCGCAAGATTGGCGAGGGGACGCCGGCTGAAATTTCGGCCAATCCCGCAGTGATCGAGGCCTATCTAGGCAGCAAGACCAAGGAGGCCGCGTGATCGAATCGTTGGATGCCGTGCTACGCGACGGCAGCACCACCATGCCCAAGCTACTGCGACATTGGGCGCAACAGACGCCCCATGCGCTCGCCTTCCGCGAGAAGGACTACGGCATCTGGAACCGTATGAGCTGGGAGCATTACTACCAGACGGCGCGCCGCTTTGCGTTGGGGCTCAAGGCGCTGGGGTTCCAAAAAGGCGATCGACTCGCGATCGCAAGCGAAGACACACCCGAATGGATGTTTTCTGACCTGGCAACGCAGGCCATAGGCGGCATCGTCGTCGGGATCTATCCGACGAACCCGTGGCCTGAATTGCATTACATCGTGCACCACTCCAACAGCCGCTTCATCGTCTGTGGCGATCAGGAGCAGGTGGACAAGGTGCTCGACGCACTTGCGCAACATCCCGCCGGCCTGCCCGAATTGGTGAAGATCATCTGCGTGGACATGAAGGGCATGCGCTCTTACAAGCACGAGCAGTTGATGTCGTTTGAAGACGTGCTCGAGCTAGGGGATCAATACGCAGCAGAGTCGGATGAGCATGCCACGTTTTTTGAACGCGCCATCGAGGAAACCCAGCCCGACGATGTCTGCATGCTGGTCTATACCTCGGGCACCACCGGGCCGCCAAAGGAGCGATGCTGGCGCACCGCAACTTGATCATCACGGTGGACAAGCTCCGCACGCATTTCAAACTTGACCGGCATAACTACGAGGTCGTCTGCTATTTGCCGTTGTGCCACGTGGCCGAGCGCGCCATTTCCACCGTGCTGCATCTGGAGACGGGCGGGGTGGTGAATTACGCCGAATCCATAGACACCGTGTCGGTCAACTTGCGCGAAATTGCACCCAAGGTCTTTTTGGGTGTGCCACGCATTTGGGAAAAGCTGCAGCAAGGCATTTTGATCCGCATGCAGGATGCCACGCGTTTTCAGCGCTGGGCTTTCGAGCGTTGCCTGGAGGCAGGACGTCGGCTGTATGAAAAGGTGGAATCGCAAAACTTCGAGCGGAGTATTTCCGATCGACTGCGGTTTTTCTTGCTTTGGCTGGTGATGTTCCGCAACCTGCAAAAATACATAGGTCTCGACCGTATGCGATGCGGTTTTTGCGGCGGGGCCAGTGTCTCGCCCGAGGTGCTGAAGTTTTTCCGCATCCTGGGCGTGCCGGTCTATCAAGTTTATGGAATGACAGAATCGGGCGGCGTGGTCTTTTTCCAGCATGAAAAAGCAAGCAAACTTGGCGCCACGGGAACGCCCATCGAGGGCCTGAACTGGAAGATTGCCGAGGATGGCGAGCTCGTCATCAAACATCCAGGGGTCTTCCGTGGCTATATCCACGATTCCGCGGCAACGGCAAAAACGGTGGTCGATGGCTGGCTGCATACGGGAGACATTGTCGAGCTGGCAGATAACGGCGAGCTGATGGTGGTCGATCGGAAAAAGGCGATCATCATCACGAGCGGCGGGAAAAACATTGCTCCATCTGAAATAGAAAATGCCCTGAAAGACAGTCTCTATATCCGTGAGGCTATTATCTTGGGTGATGGCCGGCACTACTTGGCGGCCTTGATTCAGATCGATTACGACACGGTAGGGAAATGGGCACAAGAGCGTAAACTGGCGTACACCACTTACAAGAGCTTGGCGGCTCTGCCCGAAGTGCGTGAATTGGTAGAGCAGGAAGTGCGGCGCGTGAACAAATTGTTCGCCCGCGTCGAAAACATCAGAAAATTCCTGATTCTCGAAAAAGAGCTCGATCACGATGACGGCGAACTCACGGCAACTCAAAAGGTACGACGCAATGTGATCGAAAAGACCTTCGCTAAAGAGATCGCACAAATTTACGGTACGGAGGGAAGCTGATGGACTATTTTCTACAGTTGGTCATATCCGGTCTCGCAGTCGGGATGATCTACAGTTTCATTGGCATGGGTTTTGCCATGATTTACCGCGCAACCGGCGTGGTGAACTTTGCACAGGGCGAAATGATGATGCTTGTCGCCTATATCGCTTTCACCCTGTCGGGCACCTTAAAAATGGGATTTTGGCCCATGCTGCTTTGTACGATCATTTTGGCCATGCTGATAGGCCTGGTGCTCGAAGTGCTGTTGATCCGCCCCATGCTGGGGCAGCCGGTATTCTCCATCGTGATGGTTACGATTGGTTTGTCGGTGATCTTGCGTTCCGTCGTGGTATTGATTTGGGGGGCTGATCCCATGCCTATGGACGTGGGCTTGTCGACTGAAATCGTTCGCATAGGTCCTGCTGGCTTGTACCAGGCGCACCTTTATGGCATGGGATTGATGGGTGTGGTGCTGCTGGGATTGTGGGTGTTTTTCCGTTATTCGCGTGTCGGCATAGCGATGCGCGCCACGGCAAATGTGCAGACAGCGGCTTTGCTCATGGGGATCAACGTGAAGCGCATTTTTGCCTTGTCTTGGGCCTTGTCTGCGGGTTTGGCGGCGATTGCTGGCGTGCTGGTTGGTGTGATTTATGACATCAATCCAGGCATGTGGGGCACTGGTCTGCGCAGCTTCCCCGCAGTGATCTTGGGGGGGCTGGATTCGGTTTTTGGCGCAGCATTGGGCGGCGCTTTGATCGGAGTGGTCGAAAACTTGTCCGAAGGCTATATCGGTCGCGGCATGAAGGAGATCGCCGGGTTCTTGTTGATTCTTGTCGTGTTGATGGTCAGACCTTATGGCCTCTTCGGCAAACCTGATATCGAGCGTGTCTGATGCGAAGCGGAAATTTCAAACAAAGATATGGTCAGCTCATCGCGCTGACCGATTCAGTGCCGGTGGTGGTCTGGTCGTGCATCTTGGTGCTGGGTTTGGCATTGGCACCGCTGCTGCTTTCCAAATACTATCTGTCCGTCATTTTGCTTTTGCTCATTACGGCTGTGGGCGTATTGGGATTGAACCTGCTGACTGGAACGACTGGATTGATCTCTTTGGGGCACTCCGGTTTTTTGGCGGTAGGTGCATACACTGCGGGTATCGTCGCAAACAAGTTGGGCTGGACTTTGTTGCCGTCCATTTTTGCAGGAGGATTCAGTGCCGCGATTGCAGGAGTGATTGTGGGTATACCTTCCTTGCGGCTTAAGGGGCTTTATCTGGCGATCACGACCATGGCATTTGCCGTGATCATCAATCACCTGATTCTCAATGGCGGAAGTCTGACTGGTGGCTCCGAAGGGCTGACGGTGCCGCAGCCAGAGCTTTTTGGGCAAGCCCTGAAGGCGGAGCGAGGGTATTATTATTTGGTGCTGGTATTTTTGGTGGCGTTTACCTTTATTTCGCTGAACATATTGCGCAGCCGTATCGGTAGGGCTTTTCTAGCGATTCGTGAGCATGACATCGCGGCGAAAGCAATGGGCATCAATTTGGTGCGTTACAAGTTGATGGCATTCATGGTAAGTGCCTTCTATACGGGTATCGCAGGGGGGCTTCTCGCTTATTACATGCGCTACCTGAATGTCGATGGTTTCAGTTTGTTGCTGTCGATCGAGGCGCTGTCCATGCTGATTGTTGGTGGTTTGGGCTCTGTCGCAGGAGCCTTGATGGGGGCGACTTTCATCGTGTTGCTGAATGAGGGATTGGCATTTGGCTTCAGCATGCTTGGGGCCAACTTGGGTGGAGCGAACTTCAGTGCCGTGTATGAGGTCAAGGGCATCGTCTATGGCTTGACGATCGTGCTCTTCTTGCGTTTCGAACCGGACGGATTAATAGGGCGATGGCGCGATATAAAACACTATTGGACGAACTGGCCTTTTAGATTTTGACATGTTCTGCGGCGAGTGTTTGACAAAATGAAAGGGGGGGAGAGGAATGCGTAAGACATATTATTCAATTATTCGGTCTGTATGGGCTTGTCTGGTGCTTTTTTTCTGTGCAAATGTATTTGCTGCAGATCCCGGGGTGACGAATGAAAAGATAATTTTGGGAGTGGTGATCCCCCTTACTGGCCCACCCAGCATCATTGGTAAGGCAGTGGTCTCCACATTGAAGGTGTGGGAGGCAGACGTCAATGCAAATGGTGGCATTGCCGGACGTAAGATTGAGCTGCGTATCGAAGACGACGGTTATGTGCCGCAACGGTCGGTGCAGGCTCTGAAAAAATTGATTGATGTCGATAAGATATTTGCTTTGGTTGGCGCATCGGGTTCTTCACAACTGGTGGCGATGTTGTCCACCATAGAAGAAAATAACATACCCACAGTCAACCACATTGCCATCAACAGCGCGCATTTCAATCCAGTGCGCAAAATGGTATTCAATATTGGTGCAACCTACTGTCAGGATGTCTATGCGGGCTTGAAGTATTTGATCGTATCGCAAAAATTGCAAGGTTCCAAATTCGCATTGATTTTTCAAGAGGATGATTATGGAACCGATGTCAAATGCGGTTATTTTCAGGCGCTCAAGGAACTTGGTCTGAAAAGTACGATGGAGGTAGGATACAAACGAGGTGCCAAGGATTTTTCTGCTGAAATTTTGAGCGTGCAACGGGCGGGCGCCAATTTTATACTGACTGGCGGAATAATTTCCGAAACTGCGGGGATGCTCAAAGAAATCGCCAAAAATCAGATGAATGCGGTGCGTTTTGCAGTGTATCCTGCACATTTGCCGGCCATGTTGGCCCTGGCGGGCCCGGCGGCAGAAGGACTTTATCTGGCAGATTTTGTTCCGCCAGTCACGGACACGCACACACCCGGGATCGGCAAGTTGATTGCATTGACGTATAAATATCAATCGGCCGAGGAGGTAAAGGCGATGAATCGCTATTCTCTGACGGCCTATGTGGGGGCACGTTTTTTAGAAAATGCGCTGAGAGCGTGTGGGAAGAATTTGTCGCGCAGTTGTGTGATAGAAAAAATGGAACAGACAAAAAATTTCAGTAGCGATGGAATTATGGCTCCACTAAGTTATGCAGCGAACGTTCGTCAATCCGGAACACGTCCGATGCTGTTGAAGGCAAATCCTGCAGCAGGAAAATTTGAGCGCATCTCTGATTTTCTCGCCGTTCAATGATCCAATGCTTTTTAGAATTACCAAAGGAGAAATGTCGTGATTTCAAAAATCCGCAAATATTTTTTCGCTCTTGCTGCAGGCGCTGCGACTGGTCTGACTGCGGCACCCGTGTGGGCTGATCCAGGGGTCACGGATAGCCAGATCATTTTGGGTTCAGACACCCCCGTCACCGGCCCTGCCAGTCTGCTGGGTAAGGCGCATTTGATGGGCATCAAGGTGTGGGAGGCGGATGTCAATGCTCGCGGTGGCATCAACGGCCGGAAGGTGGTGGTGCGTCATGATGACGATGGCTATGTACCGCAGCGCACTATCCAGGTCATCAAGAAATTGACGGAGGTTGATAATGTATTTGCGCTCATCGGAACTTCTGGGTCTGCCATGTTGCAGGCAATGATGCCGATATTGAATGAGCAGAAAATACCTGCGGTAAATTCCATGGCGGTGGCTGCTGCGCATTTCAATCCACCGAACAAGACGGTGTTCATTGTGGGGCCTACTTACTGCCAGGAAGTGAGCGCCGCAATGGATTTCTTGGTAAAAAACAAGAATTTGCAAAAAGGTAAGTTTGCGTTGGTATACCAGGATGATGAATATGGCGAGGATGTTCGCTGTGGATATCAAAAAGTAATCAAAAGCTTGGGGCTGGAGAATGTTGCGGAAATTTCTTTCAAGCGCGGCACCAAGGATTTTTCTGCGGAGATGCTCAATCTCAAGCGACTCGGCGCGACTTTTTTGATGTCTGGTGGTGTGGTATCCGAGCATGCGACCATGCTCAAAGAGGCGCAAAAAAATCAGATGAGTCTTACCTTCCTAGGAATTCATGCCGCCCATTTGCCGCAGGTGCAGGCGCTTGCCGGCGCAGCGGGTGACGGCTATTACGCAGCGGATTATGTGCCGCCGCTCACCGACACCAATGTGCCTGGCGTGGCCAAGTTCATGACTTTGGCGCAGAAATACCTGACGCCCGACGAGATGAAATCTCTCAATCGCTACACCTTCACCGCGTATATCGGCGCCTTGCTGATGGAGGATGCGATCCGGCGCTGCGGCAAGGCATTGACCCGCGCCTGCGTGGTAGAAAAGCTCGAGACGACCAAGAATTTCAGCACCGACGGGCTGATGTCGCCCATCAGTTTCACGCCCAATACGCGCCACTCTCCGGGCGGTGTTCTTGTGGTGCGTTCGGACGCCAAGGCGGGCAAATTTGAGCGTGTTTCGGATTGGCTTCCCGTCAAAGACTGAAATAGGACGTATGCCAATGGCAGATTTTCAACGGGTGCTCATTGCGAACCGGGGTGAGATCGCCTTGCGTGTCTTGCGCACACTCAAGGCCATGGGGTTGTCGACGGTCGTTGCGTACCACGCGGTTGACGCACAAAGCGCTGCGGTGCTGGAAGCGGACGAATGTGTGGAGTTGCAGGGCGCAACGCCCGTCGCGGCCTATCTCGATATTTCGCAGATCGTTGCGGCCTGCATCAAAACCGGTGCACAGGCAGTGCATTCTGGCTATGGTTTTTTGTCAGAGAACGCCGCTTTTGCGCGTGCGCTGGAAGCGGCAGGCATCGTTTTCATCGGCCCGCGCCCGGAGACCATTGAGCTGATGGGAGACAAGGTGCGTGCGCGCAATTTTGTGGCGCAGCGCGGCTTCCCTGTGGCACCTAGCGCTATCGAAGACGATGACCCGGCGACCTTTGTCGAACGGGCGCGTGCGCTGGGCGCGCCGCTCCTGATCAAGCCGTCTGCTGGGGGCGGTGGCAAAGGGATGCGCATCGTGCGCGACCTGGCCTTGCTCGAGCGGGAGATCGATACCGCGCGGCGCGAGGGCGAGCGTTACTTTGGCGACGGGCGGCTCTTCGTCGAGCGCTATGTAGAGAATCCACGCCATATCGAAGTCCAGGTGCTCGGTGATGCGCATGCTCAGGTGCTGCACTTCTGGGAACGGGAATGTTCAGTGCAGCGGCGTTTTCAAAAAATCATCGAAGAAACGCCTTCGCCCGCGCTGTCGCCCGAGCAGCGCCGGGAGATTTGCGAGGCCGCCGCAGGCATTGCGCGCGCCGTGCAGTACCGCAATGCAGGTACGGTGGAATTTATCTATGGTGCCGACGGTGCGTTTTATTTCCTCGAAATGAACACGCGTCTGCAGGTCGAGCACCCCGTGACCGAGATGGTGACGGGGTTTGACTTGGTGCGCGAGCAAGTACGTGTGGCGCGTGGCGAGTCCTTGGGCTATGCGCAGTCCGACATTCCTCAGGCGGGGCACGCGATCGAGTGCCGTTTGTACGCAGAAGACCCGGACCATGATTTCCGCCCCTCTACAGGGGAGATTCTGGTGTGGCGCCCACCGACCGGTCCGGGGGTGCGCGTGGATGCGGGCGTACGGCAGGGCCAGTCGGTGGGCACCTCGTTCGATCCGATGATCGCCAAGATCATCTGCCACGGTCGCACGCGCGAAGAAGCCATAGAACGCTCGGTACAAGCCTTGCAGCAGTCTGTTTTGCTGGGTCTGACCACCAATGCGCGTTACCTCACGCGGGTGTTGCGCCATCCGGAATTCGTTGCTGGGCGCGCTGACACAGGCATGCTCGCGCGCTGCGCCGAGGATTTGCGCGAGTCCTTTTCCGAGGACGAGATCGACTTGCTGCTCGCGGCAGCTGTGGCGACCGACAAGGAACTCTTGCAGTCCGTGCACGCGGTCTCGCCCATGCACGCGGCCATGGGTGCCTGGAGGAATTGAGTATGCGCAGACGTTATCTGATCCAGGGTCAGCCCTACGATGTGGTCGTGACGCGAGGGGCAAATGGCGCCTTGTGCCTTCGCCGTGCAGAGCGCCAGTGCCAAGTGCGCGCAGAGACTATGGCCGATGGCCGCCTGGGCCTTACCGTGGATGGGCGTACGCAGCCCGTGTGGGTGGCTACGCGTGGAGACAGCCGTTTCGTGCACAGCCCCGCGACCGGCGCTGTCGAGGTGGAGACGGCGCATGTCACGGCGGCTTCTGGCGCTGGCAGTGGCGGGGCGGCGTCCAATGTCCTGCAGGCCCCCATGCCAGGCACGGTGCTTGCCGTGCACGTGACCGAAGGGGACGTGGTGCAGGCTGGCCAGGCGCTGATGGTGATCGAGAGCATGAAGCTCGAGACCACGCTCATGGCCCCGCACGCAGCGAGGGTGCAAAAGGTGCATTACGCCGTGGGGAATACCTTTGCGCTCAAGTCCACCCTTGTGACCCTGCAAGACCTCGAAGAGCCCGCCGATGAAACGCCTTGACTCCCATATTGATACCCGTTCCGAATCCTTCCAGCGCAACTACCAGGCCATGAGCCGCATCATGGCGGACTACCGTGAGCGCATGGACATCGTGCGCCACAGGCGCCCGGCGCATGAAATCGAGCGCGTGCGTGCGCAGGGCAAGATGCTCGTGCGCGAGCGCCTGGAATTGCTGCTCGATCCTGGCACGCCATTTCTGGAGTTTTCCGCACTCGCGGCCTGCGAGGACTACAACGGCGAGGTGCCAGGCGCCAACGTCGTTACGGGGCTGGGCGTGGTCAGTGGGCATGAAGTGTTGATCCATGCCGACGATTCCAGCGTGAAGGGTGGCGTGTGGTACACCCTCACGCCGCGCAAGCTCTCGCGCCTGCTCGACATCGCGCTCGAAAACCGCCTGCCCGTGATCCACCTTTGTGACAGCGGCGGCGCATTTCTGGAGGAGCTCTCGGGCGTTTACATCGAAGGCGGCAAGGTGTTTCGCAACCAGTGCCTGCTTTCCAAGGCCGGCGTGCCGCAGGTGGCGATGGTCTTTGGGCACTGCACGGCCGGTGGTGCGTACATCCCGGCCTTGTGCGACTACAACATCATCGTGCGCGGCACGGGCGGGGTGTTCCTGGGTGGACCGGCGCTCGTGAAGGCCGCGACGGGAGAGGAGCACACGGCCGACGAGATCGGCGGCTGCGATCTGCACACACAGGTTTCCGCGACGGTCGACTACCCCGCCGACAACGAGGCGCACGCGATCGAAATCTGCCGCGAGATCGTCGCGCAGTTCAAGCGCCCGACCAAGAGCTATATGCCCGAGCGTGACGCAGAGCCTCCCTACTACGACCCCGACGAAATGCTGGGCATCGTCTCGCCTGACCACCGCGTGCAATTCGACCAGCGTGAGCTCATTGCGCGCATCGTCGATGGCAGCCGCTTCCACGAATACCAACCGGCCTACGGTACCACGCTGGTCTGCGGCTACGCCTACATTTGGGGTTACCGCGTGGGCATCTTGGCCAACAACGGTGTGCTGTTCAGCGACAGCTCGAAAAAGGCGGCACACTTCATCACGCTGTGCAACCAGAATCGCACGCCGTTGCTGTTTCTGCAGAACACCACCGGCTACATGATCGGGCGCAACTACGAAATGGAAGGCATCACCAAGGACGGGGCCAAGATGCTCATGGCCCAGGCGGGCAGCGAGG
>CAVPUD010000132.1:0-9886 GCA_963708545.1 uncultured beta proteobacterium
CTTCCCGTTCCGGGCGGCGTGCTGATCCTGGATGCCGCCGGGCAGGCCATGGCGCCTCGGCTGGGGCCGAATTTGATGCAAAAATCGCGGCAAACAAACGCGACTTCGAGGCGCGCTTTGCACGCGCGCGCTGGCTCATGGCGCAGCAGCGCTGGACCGAGGCCATGGACGAGCTGCTCGAAATCCTCATGCGCGACAAGCACTGGAACGACGACGCGGCGCGCAAGACTTTCGTTGCCATCCTGGAAATCATCGAGCCGCCCAAAACCAAGGTGGCCGAGGGCCAGATCCCGCCCGAAGACCCTGTGGTGGCGAGCTACCGCCGGCGGCTCTCGAGCGTAGTGCTGAGCTGAGCGGCTGGGCTGAACGTCAACGCTGCTCAGCCCGCCGCGGCAGGGGGTGCGAGTTCGACGCGGTTGCGCCCCAGGTGCTTGGCGCGGTACAGCGCCTCGTCGGCGCTGCGGATCAGCGCATTGGCCGAGTCGCCGTGTTCCGGGAACGTGGCCACGCCGGCAGACAGCGTCACGGGGATGGACGCATCCCCCACCTGCAAAGGCTGCGCCGCGAAGCTTGCGCGGTACCGCTGCGCGCGCTCCAGTGCCGCGGCTTGCGGCATTTCGGGGCACAGCAGCAGAAATTCCTCGCCACCGTAGCGGCAGACCACGTCGCCCGTACGGGCCTGCTGGCGCAGCAGCTGGGCAAGGTGGACGATCACGGCGTCTCCCGCTTGGTGGCCAAAACCGTCATTGATGCGCTTGAAGTGATCTATGTCCACGAGCAGGATGCTCAGCGGCAGCCCCGCGTGCGCGCAGCGCGCCAGCTCGCGCGCCATGGCGTCCACGAGGTAGCGGCGGTTGAACAACCCTGTGAGCGGGTCCTGCGTCGAGTGCTCCTGCAGCTGCTGCTGCAGTGCCAGGACTTCCTCCATCTTGGCACGCAGCTGCCGGCGCGTCTGGAACAGCATCAGCGACCGGGCATAGGCGTCCTTGGCTACGACCAGCAGGTACAGCGACAGCGCTGCGATGCTCAGGCTGGTAGTGAGCGGCGCCGTGGCAGGCTCGGCATGCAGGCCGAACACTGCCGCTCCCAACAGCGTGCCGCAGGCAATGACCGCCGCAGCCAGCAAGGCTCCCGCGGCGCCGCGGAACACCGTCATGTTGATGGCCGCGCAGATGAACAGCATGTAGCTGATCCAGAGCGGGAACTTCAACACCGCCATCCAGATGCCGAACATCAGGCCGTCGAGCAGCATGTTGCCGAACTCGGTGCGCATCTGGTTTCTGGAACGCACCGCCGCGAGATACGCCATGTGCGGATAGACCAGAAACTGCAGGCCCAGCAGCACCCAGGCCAGCGGGCCATAGCCGCGCCCCCACATGTGGGCCGCAAGCACCAGCAGCACCCAGACGAAGGACATCGTGCGGTTGCGGCGGTTCATGCGCACGATCCAGTGCACAGGACGTTTCATGCTCTGTGGAATGGGCGCTCCGCTGCCGAAGGTGGTGGGAATATTTTGGGTACCGCCATGCCCGGGATTTTTCTCAGCCTACGAGCCGCTGCAGCGCCTCGCGGTATTTTTCGGCGGTCTTTGCTATCACCTCGGTGGGCAGCCGCGGGGCAGGCGGCGTCTTGTTCCAGGGCTTGCCGTCCGCCTGCGCCTGCTCGAGCCAGTCGCGCAGAAACTGCTTGTCGAAGCTCGGCGGGTTCTGGCCCGCTGCCAAGGCGGCCTCATAGCCTTCGACGGGCCAATAGCGCGAGCTGTCAGGCGTGAGCACCTCGTCCATCAGCACCAGGCTGCCATCGGGGGCCAAGCCGAATTCGAACTTGGTGTCGGCAATGATCAGGCCCCGGCCGAGCGCGAATGCCGCCGCGGCGCGGTACAGGGCAATGCTCAGCGCGCGAATCTGTGCGGCGAGCGCCGGGCCCACCATGTGCACGGTGCGCTCGTAAGTGATGTTTTCATCGTGCTCGCCCACGGCCGCTTTGGCCGCTGGGGTGTAGATGGGCTCGGGCAGGCGCGCGGCGTTCGAGAGCCCCGCCGGCAGCGGCACGCCACACACCGATTGCGTCGCCTGGTATTCCTTCCAGCCGCTGCCGGCCAGATAGCCGCGCACCACGGCTTCGATCGGCACGGGTTGCAGGCGGCGCACGAGCATGGAGCGGCCGCGCACTTGTTCGACCTCATCGGGCTGCACCACGCTCTCGGGAGCCTGGCCCGTCAAGTGGTTGGGGCAAATGCCTTGCAGCCGCTCGAACCAGAACAGCGCCATCTGCGTCAGCAGCACGCCCTTGCCAGGGATGGGGTCGTCCATGATCACATCGAACGCCGAAATTCGGTCCGTGGCGACCATGAGGATGCGGTCCTCGCCCACGGCATAGTTGTCGCGCACCTTGCCGCGCGCCAGCAGGGGCAGAGAGTGCAGGTGGGAAGTGTGCAGTGCAGAAAGGCGGGGCTCGGCCATGGTGAAAAAGCATGAGGGAAACCAACCGGCCATTCTACGAGGCCGGCGCGCGCCCCCTGGCACGCAGTTACCCGCCCTGCAAAGCAGGATTGGCGCGCCGTATTGCTTTTCGGGGCCGCGGGGAGCATAGTGAAATCGCGTTCGCTTTTTGACCGCGCCGCCCGCACCTCGCCATGGCGCAGCAGGCGGCAGATGTTTCCCTCGAAACCCTAGGAGACTTTCTCATGAACCTGACGATCAGTGGTCACCACCTCGAAGTCACTCCGGCACTGCGCAGCTACGTCGCCAGCAAGCTGGAGCGGGTCACAAGGCACTTTGATCAGGTGGTCGATGTCAAGGTGCTGCTCACGGTGGAAAAGCAAAAGGAAAAAGAAAAGCGCCAGCGCGCCGAGTGCAACATCCACGTCAAGGGCTGTGACCTGTTCGCTGAAACCGCCCATGCCGACTTGTACGCGGCCGTCGATGAGCTGATGGACAAAATGGACCGACAGGTCGTGCGCCACAAAGATCGGCTGCAAAACCACCACCACGAGGCATGGAAGCGCGAGTTGCAGGCCTGAGCGCCCAAGTCTGGCTCCAGCCGCCCCACCGGGCGGCTTTTTCGCGTGTGATCCAGCCTCGCCGCAGCCGCGCGGATAGGCCGTTTGGTGCGGGGAGCTTTGCAAACCTTGTGCATAATCCTAAATCCGGCAGTTGACCGCTGCATTTTGTATGCAACTCTTTGATTCTTTGAATGATTTTTCACTCTGCGAGACGCACCCATCGGGTCAGAGCGCAGCGCTGTCACATCATGGGTGAACGCGGTTGTGCGCAAAATCCTCTGTGAAGTCAAAGAGTTGCATCCGGAAAACAGCGGTCAACTGCCGAATTTAGGGCTAATCACCATGAACCGACTCGCCTCCATCCTGCCCGCAGCGCAAGTGCTCGTGCATGTCGATGCCACCAGCAAAAAGCGCGCTTTCGAAGAAGCGGGGTTGTTGTTCGAAAGCCAGCAAGGGCTCTCCAGGGCCTTGATCACCGACAGCCTGTTTGCGCGCGAGCGCCTGGGCTCGACGGGGCTGGGCCATGGCGTGGCGATTCCGCATGGCCGCATCAAGGGGCTCAAGGCGCCCATGGCCGCGGTGTTTCAGCTGCAAAACCCGATAGGCTTCGACGCCCCCGACGAGCAGCCCGTGAGCCTGCTGATCTTTCTGCTGGTGCCCGAGGCGGCGACGCAAAAACACCTGCAAATCCTCTCCGAGATCGCCGAGCTGCTCAGCGACGCCACGCTGCGCGAAAAGCTCAAAACCTGCGATAACGCCGCCGATCTGCATGACCTGATCGCCCACTGGCATTCGGCCCAGCAGCCGGCCTGACGTAAACGAACCCGCCGTGCGCGCCGTGTTTTCCATCCTGCCTCTGCCATGAAGCCCAACGTCATCAGCGCCGACGTGCTGTTCGAAGAATTTCGCAGCACGCTGAAGTGGGAGTGGGTGGCTGGGCTGGGGGCGTCGGAGCGGCGTTTCGACGAGGAAGTCGTGCGTTCGGCGCGCTCCGGTGCCGACTTGGTTGGGCACCTGAACTACATCCACCCCTACCGGGTGCAAGTGCTGGGCGCGCGCGAAATCGCCTACCTCAGCAACGCCACGCCCGAGGATTGCAAGCGCCGCATCGCGCGCATCGTCACGCTCGAGCCGCCGGTGCTCGTGCTGGCCGACGACCAGGTCGTCCCCGATGCACTGTTGTCCATGTGCGAGCGCGCCCAGATTCCGATGTTTGCCACGCGCGAATCCGCGGCCTTCGTGATCGACGTGTTGCGCACCTATCTGTCCAAATACTTTGCCGAGCGCACCACCATGCACGGCGTGTTCATGGACATTCTGGGCCTGGGCGTGTTGATCACGGGGGAGTCTGGCCTGGGCAAGAGCGAACTCGGGCTCGAGCTGATCTCGCGCGGCAATGGGCTCGTGGCCGATGACGCGGTCGATCTGTACCGCATCAACCAGGGCACGATCGAAGGCCGCTGCCCCGATCTGCTGCAAAACCTGCTCGAAGTGCGCGGCATCGGCCTGCTCGACATCCGCGCGATCTTTGGCGAAGCGGCGGTGCGGCGCAAGATGCGCCTGCGCCTCATCGTGTACCTGGTGCGCAAGGAAACGCTGGAGCGCGAATACGAGCGCCTGCCCTACGAGCCGCTCACACAGGACGTGCTGGGCGTGCCTGTCCGCAAGGTGGTGATCCAGGTGGTTGCCGGGCGCAACATGGCCGTGCTGGTGGAAGCGGCGGTGCGCAATACCATCTTGCAGATGCGCGGCATCAACACCTACCAGGAATTCGTCGCGCGCCACCGCCGCGCGATGCAGGGGGATTCTGCGCCGGCAGACTGAGGCGGACTTCAGGCTTGCTTTTGGGCGCAGCTTGCACATTGCCCGTACAGGGCCAGCGTGTGGTCTTGCACGCGCCAGCCCTTGGCCTTGGCAATTGCCTGCTGGCGCTGCTCTATGTCGGGGTCGTAAAACTCCTCGACCTTGCCGCACGAGGTGCAGACGAAGTGGTCGTGGTGCTGGCCTTCGTTGATTTCGTAAATCGCCTTGCCGCTCTCGAAATTGCTGCGGATCAGGATGCCGGCCTGCTCGAACTGCATGAGCACGCGATAGACCGTGGCCAGGCCGATGTCGGAGCGCTCGTCGAGCAGCACGCGATAGACGTCCTCGGCCGTCATGTGGCGCTGCCCGCCGCGCTGGAAGATCTCGAGGATCTTCAGGCGTGGCAAGGTGGCCTTGAGGCCCGTGCTCTTGAGTTCGTCGATGTTCGCCATGGCGCTGATCTTGGGTTGTTGGCGCGCCGCCCGAAAAGGCCAGCCGCTACAATGGTCCGATCATATCCCGCATGCTTTTCCCATGTCCGTCAACGCCCATCGCAGCGCCCGCCCGGGACTGCCCTTGCTGCTAGCTGCCACCGCTTTGCTCACCAGCGCCTGCAGCAGCCTGAACAATGCCACGAACAGCCTGGCCGGGATAGTCAGCCCTTACCGGGTGGAGGTGGTGCAGGGCAACTTCGTCTCGCGCGAGCAGGTCGAGGCGCTGCAGCCCGGCATGAGCCGCGAGCAGGTGCGCGAAATTCTGGGCACCCCGCTGGTCACCAGCCTGTTCCATGCCAACCGATGGGAATACGTCTTCACGATCAAGCGCCCGAACGAGGCGCCGCAGACACGCAAGCTGACGGTATTTTTCGAAAACGACGTGCTGCAGCGCCACGAGGGCGACCCCATGCCTTCGGAAACCGAATTCGTCGCATCGCTGGACAAACGCGCCGCGCCAGGGAAGGTGCCGCCGCTCGAAGCCACGCCGCAGCAGCTCGCGCGCTTTCCGACACCGGCGCATGCAGCGGCCTCCGAGCCCGCCGGCGCCGAGGCCGCAGAGCCAAGCCCGGCCGCGACCAGTTACCCGCCGCTCGAATCCTCGCTGCGCTGAAGCACTCAGCCCCGCCGCGTGCGGCGTGCGGTGACTGCGCATGTACCCAAGGCGTCCACTGCGCGCCCAACGAGGCCCGTCACTCACCTGTTTTTTCGCCCATGACCTCTCCTTCTTCCCCTGCATCCGCCGCGCAACCCTGCCGTATCTCCGTCGCCGGTGCTTCGGGCCGGATGGGCCGGATGTTGATCGAGGCCGTGCGCGCCAGTGGCGACTGCGTCCTCGCGGGTGCGCTCGACCAGCGCGGCAGCCCGGCAGTGGGCACCGACGCTGCGGCCTTTCTGGGCCAAAGCAGCGGCGTGCTGATCACCGATGACCTGCAGGCCGGCTTGCAAGGCGCCGACGTGTTGATCGACTTCACGCGCCCCGAGGGCACGCTTGCACACCTCGCCGCGTGCAGTGCGCTCGGCGTGAAGGCGGTGATAGGCACCACGGGCTTCAGCGAGGCGCAAAAGGCCGAGATCGCAGCCCACGCGCAGCGCGCGGCGATCGTGTTTTCGCCCAACATGAGCGTGGGCGTGAACGTCACGCTCAAGCTGCTCGAGCTGGCCGCGAAGGCGCTGGCCACCGGTTTCGACATCGAAGTCATCGAGGCGCACCACCGCCACAAGGTCGATGCGCCCTCGGGCACGGCGCTGCAGATGGGCGAGGTCGTCGCCCGGGCGCTGGGGCGCAATCTGCAGGACTGCGCGGTGTATGCGCGCCACGGCGTGACGGGCGAGCGCGACCCTTCGAGCATAGGCTTTGCGACCATTCGCGGCGGCGACATCGTGGGCGACCACACGGTGCTGTTCGCGGGCACGGGCGAGCGCATCGAAATCACGCACAAGTCGTCGAGCCGCGCCACCTACGCGCAGGGCAGCCTGCGCGCGGCGCGCTTTCTGATGGCGCACGAGCGCGGCTTGTTCGGCATGGCCGACGTGCTGGGTTTGTAAGAACAGGTTCCAAGGCCCGGCGCATGTCCTTGCTCGCTTGGTGGCTCAAAACGGACGCGCTCACGCAAGTCGCGGCGCTGGTGCTGCTGGCCATGTCCGTGATGGGCTGGGTGGTGATTTTGTGGAAGGCGCGCCAGCTGCGCCGCGCGAGCGCCGACCTGCCGCGCTGCCTCGCGGCGTTCTGGCAGGCGCCCGATCTCTCGGCGGCGGCCCAGCGTTTGCAGCATTTCGACCGCGAAGCGCTCGTCCTGCCTATGGTGTTGGCTGCGAATTCGGTAGCAATGCAAGCGGCAGACGGTTCGCTGGCCACGTCCGGCGCGCGCGCGCAGCAGCTCACGCGCGCGCTGCGCGACGCGCTGCATGGCGTGCTCGCGCGGCTGCAATGGGGCCAGGTGCTGCTGGCCACGGCGGGCGCCACCGCGCCCTTCGTCGGGCTGCTTGGCACGGTGTGGGGCATCTACCATGCGCTGCGTGTGCTGGCCCAGACTTCGAGCGCGCAGATTACGCTCGCGCAGGTCGCGGGCCCGGTGGGCGAGTCACTGGTCATGACCGCCGCGGGGCTGGCGGTGGCGATTCCCGCGGTGCTGGCCTACAACGGCTTTGGCCGCGTGCTCGCGCGCCTCGAGGCCGAGCTCGAAGGTTTTGCGCTCGACCTGCGCGAGTTGCTCGCCGATGGCGCACCAGCGAATTCCTGAGGCCCAACACCATGCCCTTTGGCCGCCTCGAACGCCGCGCTGCGCCACAGCCCATGAGCGAGATCAACATCACGCCCATGGTCGATGTGATGCTGGTGCTGGTGGTGATCTTCATCCTCACGGCGCCGCTACTGGCGAACGCCCTGCGCCTGGAGCTGCCGCGCGCGCAAGGCACCACGACGGCTGGCGCGGCGGCGCCCGCAGTCACGCTGGTGTTGGACCGCGCAGGGCAGGCCTACCTGGGCGACCAGCCGCTCACACAGGCGCAGCTCGCCGAGCGCCTTGCGCGCATTGGCGCCAGCCAGCCCGACACCGAAGTGCAGCTGCGCGCCGACGCCCGCGTGCCCTATGGCCGCGTGGTCGAAGTCATGGGCCTGGCACACCAGGCGGGGCTGCGCCGCATAGGCTTTGTGGCCGAGCCGCAACCGTCGCGCTGAGGCCGCCCGCACAGCCTACGTCGGACGAACGCCGCAAGCCAAAGCCTAAAATCGGCGCGGCCGGGCCTGCGCAGGCCCTTTTCTTTCCCCCGCCCTCATGCAAGAAAAATACTCCCCCCAAGACATAGAGCGCCAAGCCCAGGCCGAATGGGCCGCGCGCGACGCCTACCGCGTGACCGAAGACGCGGGCAAGCCCAAGTTCTACGCCTGCTCCATGCTGCCCTACCCGAGCGGCAAGCTGCACATGGGCCACGTGCGCAACTACACCATCAACGACATGCTCACGCGCCAGCTGCGCATGAAGGGCTACAACGTGCTCATGCCCATGGGCTGGGACGCCTTCGGCCTGCCGGCAGAGAATGCGGCGCTGAAAAACGGCGTGCCGCCCGCGCAGTGGACGTACGACAACATCGCGTACATGAAGCGGCAGATGCAGGCCATGGGCTTGGCGATCGACTGGAGCCGCGAAATCGCCACCTGCGACGCGAGCTACTACAAATGGAACCAGTGGCTGTTCTTGAAGATGCTGGAAAAGGGCATCGCCTACCGCAAGACGCAGGTGGTCAATTGGGACCCGGTCGATCAAACCGTGCTCGCGAACGAGCAAGTCATCGACGGGCGCGGCTGGCGCACCGGCGCGCCCGTGGAAAAGCGCGAGATTCCGGGCTACTACCTCAAGATCACCGACTACGCCGAAGAACTGCTCGATTACGTCACGGGCGACAAACTGCCGGGCTGGCCCGAGCGCGTCAAGCTCATGCAGGAGAACTGGATCGGCAAGAGCGAGGGCGTGCGCTTTGCCTTTTTGCACGACATCCGCGGCGCTGACGGCGCGCTCATCGGCGATGGGCGCATGTACGTGTTCACGACGCGCGCCGACACCATCATGGGCGTGACTTTCTGCGCCGTCGCGCCCGAACACCCGCTGGCCCTGCACGCCGCGCGCGCCAATCCTGCTCTGGCGGCCTTCATTGAAGAATGCAAGACCGGCGGCACCACCGAGGCCGAGCTCGCCACGCAGGAGAAAAAGGGCATGCCCACAGGCCTCACGGTGACGCACCCGCTCACCGGCGCGGCGGTGCCGCTGTGGGTGGGCAACTACGTGCTCATGGGCTACGGCGACGGCGCCGTGATGGGCGTGCCCGCGCACGACGAGCGCGATTTTGCCTTTGCGCGCAAGTACGGCATCCCGATCAAGCAGGTCGTGCAGGTGCCCGGCGAGCCGTTCGACGCCACGCGCTGGCAAGATTGGTACGCCGACAAGCAGCGCGGCGTCACGGTCGATTCGGGTCCGTTCAGCGGCCTGCCGTTCAAGGCGGTCCTCTCTTCTGGAGGCGGTCGACCGTGGGGGAGACCGGTACGGGACCGCGGATCTCGGAAAGGGGCGCTCCATCCAGGTAGAGTTCGTCAGCGCCAATCCCACGGGTCCGCTCCATATCGGCCACGCGCGCGGCGCCGTCGTCGGCGACGTCATGGCGAATATCCTGGCGGCCGTCGGTTACCGGGTATTCCGGGAGTATTATATTAATGACGCCGGCAACCAGATGAATAACCTGGGGAAATCGGTTCTCCTGCGCTACCGCGAGCAGCTGGGTGAAGAAGCGGAGTTTCCCGACGGCTGCTACCGGGGGGATTACATCAAAGAACTCGCCGCCGAACTCGTGACCAGGGACGGGGAGTGCTATCTCGATCGGGATCCGGCGGAGGTCATTCCTCTTTTTACCGATTATGCCGCCGGCGCCATCCTCGCAGGGATCAAGGAAGACCTCCGGAGCTTCGGCGTGGTTTTTGACCTTTATTTCAGTGAACGGGAACTCTACCGGGATGACGGCGTAGGGAAACTCATCTGCGAGCTCCAGGAGAAGGACTTCATCTACTCCGAGGGTGACGCGCTCTGGTTCCAGG
>CAVPUD010000133.1:0-11954 GCA_963708545.1 uncultured beta proteobacterium
CCAGCGGTGTGTTGTGCCGGATCGGCGCCACCAGCGGCGTGAACTGACAGTGGTACACCAGCACCTGCGCGCCGCAGTCGCCCAAGATGAATTCCACCTCGGCCGGGCTCAGGCGGAAGTTGATGGGCACGGCGATGGCGCCCAGGCGTGCGCAGGCAAACAGGGTTTCGAGAAATTCGTTGCCGTTGAGCAGCAGCATTGCGACCCGGTCGCCCTTGCGCACCCCGCGCGCCACGAGCACGCCGGCCATGCGGTCTACGCGCCCCAGCAGCTGGGCATAGGTAAGCCGCAGCTCGCCCACGACCAGCGCCTCCTGGTCGGCGTGGTGCAGCGCGTGGTAGTCGAGCCAGTCTCCTATGCCACCGACACGGTGGACTTCGTCGCTGGGCGGATCAACCCCAGGGTTTGTCATGGTCGTCTCCTTTGATGATTTTTTGGATTGTGCAACATGCCTTCGCGCGGCATTCCGCGCGGCGGCGATTCAATCCGTGCGCCCGGCGAGCAGCCGTGTAGCGGTGTAGCTCATGACCTGCGTGCCGTGCTGGTTGAACACGTCGATGCGCGAAGTCACCACGGCGCGGCCGCTACGGGAGGTCGGGCGGATGCCGGTGACCTCGACCACGGCCTCGATGCTGTCGCCCACGCAGACCGGCGCGAGGATTTTTTGCTGCATTTCGAGCAACGCGAGCCCCGTACCCTGGATCATGGTCTGCGCGAGAAAGCCCTCGATCAGCACGTAGGTGAGCGCCGCGGGCACGGGCCGGCCCGAAATCGCGCCGCCTTCATAGGTGGTGTCGATGAAGATGACTTCGAGCATGCCGCTGGTGCCGATGAAGTTGACCAGATCGGTTTCGGTGACGGTGCGGCGGAAGGTGCGCAGGCGCTGGCCGACTTGCAAGTCTTGCCAGAAAAAGCCGCGCCCGAGCTGCGGCAGTGTGCGATCGGGGCCGGCGGGGGCTGGGGTTGCTGAGGCTTGGCTCATCAGGTCTCCTTTTTGTGTTTTTACATCGAAGCCTGCAGCATAGCGCGGTAGTCGTCGGCGCTCGCGAGGCGCGGGTTGGTCTGGTGGCAGTGGTCGGCGAGCGCACCGCGGATCACGGCGTCGAACTGTTCGGGTTTTACGCCCAGGGCTGCGAGCCCGGTGGGCAGACCCAGGCGTGCGTTCATGGCGCGCAGCGCGGCGGGGATGTCGTCCGCGCTCGCCAGGCCCATGGCCTGCGCCATGCGCTCCATGCGCCGCTCCTGCTGCACGCTGGGGCTCGCGGCGTTGAATGCGACCACGGCGGGCAGAAAAGTGGCGTTGAGCGTGCCGTGGTGCAGGTGTGGGCTCAGGCCGCCGAGGCTGTGGCTCAGCGAATGCACGCAGCCCAGGCCCTTTTGGAAGGCGAGCGCGCCCTGCATGCTCGCGCTCATCATTTGCAAGCGCGCGGTGCGGTTGCGCCCGTCGCGCGTGGCGGCTTCGATGTGCGCCCAGCCGCGCGCGAGGCCGTCGAGCGCGATGCCGTCGGCGGGCGGGTTGAAAGCCGCCGAGAGGAAGGTTTCCATGCAGTGCGCGATCGCGTCCATGCCTGTGGCGGCGGTGAGGCCCGGCGGCAGGCCCAGCGTGAGTTCGGGGTCGCAGATGGCCGCGCGCGGCACCAGGTGCCACGAGTGAAAGCCGAGCTTGCGCTGGTCTTCGACGATGAGGATGGCGCCGCGCGCCACCTCGCTGCCAGTGCCGCTCGTGGTGGGCACGGCGATCACGGGCGCAACCCGGTCGGTGATGCGTGGCGAGCCGCCCTCTATGGTGGCGTAGTGCACCAACGGCCCCGGGTGCGTGGCGGCGATGGCGATGCCCTTGGCGCAGTCGATCGCCGAGCCGCCGCCCACGGCGATCAGGCCGTCGCACTGGTGCGCGCGGTACAGCTGCACGGCCACGTGCACGGCGGCCTCGGTGGGGTTGGAGGGCGTCTGGTCGAACACCGTGACGGGCAGACCGCCCTGCGGCGACTGCAGCGCCGCCAAGGCCTTGTCCAGCACACCGGCGGCGCGCACGCCGGCGTCCGTGACCACGAGCGGGCGTGTGATGCCCACGCGCGCGCACTCCTGCGGCAGCAGGCGCACGGCGCCGAAGTCGAATTGAATCTGGGTGACGTAGTGGATGAAAGCCATGGTGCCAAGCGCAAAATGCCGGTGAACGAAAGTGCATGGAAACGCATGTGCCAGATTACGATAGCACGTGCGCTTTTTCTCACTTTACAACCAGGAGACACCCATGCGACCCCGGCAAACCCTCATTGCGCTGGCCTTGACCGTCGCCTGCGCGACAGGCGCGCAGGCCGAATGCCTGAGCGACGCCCAGGTGGCAG
Organism: uncultured beta proteobacterium; assembly: GCA_963708545.1. Taxonomy (GTDB): domain Bacteria; phylum Pseudomonadota; class Gammaproteobacteria; order Burkholderiales; family Burkholderiaceae_C; genus Extensimonas. Next base: position 2,349 of record CAVPUD010000133.1, read on the forward strand.
ACCTTGCGGCCCACTACCTCGCCAAGACGCCCGCACCCAACCCTGACAAGCTGTCCGAGACCGATGCCGCGTGCACGCGCGCCAAGTTCAATGCGCAACTCGCAAAGCGCCTGGGCAAGGTGATCGGCTACAAGGCCGCGCTCACGAATCCCGCGGTGCAGCAGCGCTTTGGCACCAGGCAGCCGGTCTGGGGCAAGCTCTACGAAGGGATGGTGCTGCCCAACGGCGCCACGGTGGAAGCCGCCTTCGGCGCACGGCCGCTGTTCGAGGCCGACATGCTGGTGCGCGTGCGCAGCAGCGCCGTGAACCAGGCAAAAACGCCGATGGAAGTGCTGCAGACCATAGACCAGGTGATTCCGTTCATCGAGCTGCCAGATCTGCTCGTGCAAGCTCCGCCCCGGCTCGACGGCGCGGGCGTGGCGGCGATCAACGCCGGCGCGCGCCTGGGCGTGGCCGGCACACCGCTGCCCGTGCCCGCCTACCGCGCCGAGCGCTACGCGCTGCTCGACGCCCTGCGTGGTATGGATGTGATAGTGGCTGACGTTGATGGCAAGCGCATTGGTGGCGGAAAAGGCAGTGAAATCCTGGGCCACCCGCTGAATGCCGTGGTGTGGCTGGCGCAGGCGCTTGCGCAGGAAGGACTCGCGCTGCAGCCGGGCGACCTGGTCAGCCTCGGCTCGTTCTCGGCGCTGCAACCGCCCAAGCCGGGGCTGACCGTGACGGTGCGCTACGAGGGCCTCAGCGGCGCCGCGCCCGTGCGCGTGCAGTTCAAATAGCCAAACAACGACCAGCCCCCATGTCGGCCCGTGCGACCAAACCCATGCCCGCCAGCGACCTGAACACGCCTGCCCGCCCCGACGCGCATGCCGCCTACCACCTGCACCGCGCGCAACTCACGCCGCAGATGCGTGGCGTGCTCGAGCGCATGGCGCGCGCCGGGCGGCCGCCGCTGCACAGCCTCACGCCGCAGGCGGCCCGCGCCGCTTACGCGGCCGGCGCCGAGGTGCTCGAAGTGCCGCGCGCGCCCCTGCCGCGCGTGGAAGACTTGCATATCCCCGCGCGTGACGGCTGGGCGCTGCCCGCGCGCCTTTATGCGCCCGCCACCCGCGCACGGGCCCCTGCGCTGCCGCTGCTGCTGTACCTGCACGGCGGCGGCTTCACCATAGGCAGCATCGCGACGCACGACATCCTGTGCCGCGAGCTGGCGCGGCGCACGCCCTGCATGGTGGTGTCGCTGGACTACCGCCTCGCGCCCGAGCACCCCTTCCCCACGGCCACGCACGACGCCTGGGACGCACTGGCCTGGCTCGCGCAGCATGCGCACACGCTCGGTGCCGACCCGGCACGCCTGGCCGTGGGCGGCGACAGCGCGGGCGGCACGCTCGCGGCCGTGAACGCCATCCTCGCGCGCGACGCGGGGCTGCCGCTTGCGCTGCAGTTGCTGATCTACCCCGGCTGCACGGCGCACCAGGACACGCCCTCGCACCGCCGCTACGCGCAGGGGCTGGTGCTCGAAGCGCCAGCGATCGAATGGTTCTTCGGCCACTACGTGCGCAATCCTGCGGAGCGCACGGACTGGCGCTTTGCGCCCCTGCTGGCGCCCGATGTGGAAGGCGTGGCGCCGGCCTGGATCGGCCTGGCCGAGTGCGACCCGCTCGTCGATGAGGGCATAGACTACGCTGACAAGCTGCGCGCCGCGGGCGTGCCCGTGGAGCTCGAAATCTACCGCGGCGTGACGCACGAATTCATCAAAATGGGCCGCGTGCTGCCCGAGGCGCGCCAGGCCCACGCGGACGCGGCGCGCGCCCTGCGCCGCGCCTTCGAACCCCAGCTCAAGGAAAAATAAGCATGCACCGCAAAGACTTCCGCTGCCTGCTGCGCCTGCGCGTACGCTGGGCCGAGGTGGACATGCAAAAAATCGTCTTCAACGGCCACTACCTGACCTACATAGACACGGCCATGTCCGAATACTGGCGCGCCGTCGCGCTGCCTTATGAGGCCGCGATGCAGGTGCTGGGCGGCGAGATGGTGGTAAAAAAAGCCACGCTCGAATACCACGCCCCGGCGCGCGTGGACGACGCGCTGCAAGTCGGCATGCGCTGCGCGCAGCTGGGCAATTCCTCGTGCCGCTTCATCGCAGCCATCTTCCGCGACGACAAGCTGCTGGTCTCGGGCGAGATCGTGTACGTGTTTTCCGACCTGCAAACGCAGACTTCGCGCCCCATCCCCGCCGCACTGCGCGACATCTTTGCCGACTATGAGGCGGGCGCCGAGATGGTGGAGGTGCGCACCGGCGACTGGAACACGCTGGGGCGCGACGCCACGCAGCTGCGCATGGCCGTGTTCGTGCACGAGCAGGGCATCCCCGCCGAGGAAGATGCAGACGCCTTCGACCCCACGGCCTTGCACGCGGTGGCCTACAACCGGCTCGGCATGCCCGTGGCCACGGGCCGGCTCACGCAGGAGTCGCAGGGCGTGGCGCGCATAGGCCGCATGGCCGTGGAGCACTCGGTACGCGGCCAGCAGTGGGGGCGCAGGATTCTCGAAGCGCTGCTGGCCGCGGCACGCGCCCGCGGCGACCGCGTCGCGCAGCTGCACGCGCAGTGCAGCGCCGAGGGCTTTTACCGCCGCGCGGGTTTCGAGACCGTAGGCGCGCCCTACGAAGAAGCAGGCATCGCGCACGTGACCATGCAACGCGCCTTGTGAAGCGGCCCGCTCACACTTCTTCAAGCAACGGGTAAGGCAAAGGCAGCAAGGCAAGCGGCACGGGCTGCGCTGCGGGCTGCGGCACGTGCAGCGGCTGCTCGGCCGCGGCGGTTTGCAGGCACACGATCACGTCCACGCCGCCGCCCGGCGCGCCCGCCGCCTGCACCACGGTGCCGCAGGGCTGCTCGGGGTCGGATGCAGCAAAAATCTCTGCCGCAACGGCGATGGGCACGTCGGCGTGCGCGAGATAAGCGCGGCGTTTGAGCGTGCCGCGGTACTGGCTGCGCGCCACCACCTCCTGGCCCGGATAACAGCCTTTGTGGAAGTTCACGCCGCCCACCGACTCGTAGTTGAGCATCTGCGGCACGAACAGATCGACCACGGGCGCGCTCAGCGTGGCGACGCCGCTGCGCACCTCGCTCCACAGCCACAGGCCCGCGTCCAAGGCCGGCCCTGCGGGCGCGGGCGCATCCACGGGCCCGACCCACAGCGCGCGCGGCTGCCCCAGCGCGGGGTACAAGTGCACCACGTTTACAGAGCCAAAATCGGCCTTGGCCCAGGCAGTACGTGCGCTACCAGCTATGGTTTCAACTGCATTGCCGGCGAGGCCGTAGAGCGCGAATTCTGGCGTCGCGTCGCTCAGGCGCACCTTGGCGCGCAGCACGAACATGGCCAGGCGCTTGAGCGTGGGTGCGAGCAGGTCACGGCTGCACAGCAGCAGCACTTCGGTGGCGCTGCGCTTGAAGCCTATGAAGCTCGCCTGCATGCGCCCCTTGGCCGAGAGGAATGCCGCCAGGCGCGCGTGCTGCAAGTCGAGCTGCACAAAATCCTGCGTGAGCTGGGCGTGCAGGAAGGCCGCAGCATCCTCGCCCTGCGCGCGCAGCACGCCCAGGTGCGTGATCGGCGCCACGCCATACAGGAACTGAGAGGGATCGGGAGGGTTGGAATCCGTAAGCATGGCTCCATTATCATCCCCGCTCTTTTTCTTTGCGCAAAGACACACACGATGCTGCGACGCCTGCTGACCCGGCTGCTTGCCGGGGCCTTGCTGGTACTGCTCGCCCTGGGCGCGGCCAGCGTCTGGTGGCTGCAGCAGCCGCTGAACCCCGGCCCTGAGACGCTGGAGCTCGCGATCGAACCCGGCACCACGCCGCGCGAGGTCGCGCGCCTTGCCGTGGCCGCGGGGGCGCGCAGCGATGCACGGCTGCTCTACGCCTGGTTTCGCCTCTCGGGGCAGGACAGGCGCATCAAGGCCGGCAACTACGAAATCCCACCCGGCACCACGCCGCGCAGCCTGCTACAAAAACTGGTGCGCGGAGAGGAGACGCTGCTTGCCTTCACCCTCGTCGAGGGCTGGAACTTCCGGCAGGTGCGCGCAGCGCTCGCGCGTGCCGAGCAGCTCAAGCCCGATTCGGCCAGCCTGTCGGACGAGGCGCTGATGGCGCGCCTGGGAGCCTGTCGGGCTTTGGGCGTCGAAAGCGAGAATGTGCCCCAGCGAGACCAGTTTTTGCCGGATTCGCCGCCCCATAGCGGCACTATGGGGCAAGAAGACGGTAAAAAATGGGCCGCTGCGGCGCATTCGCAGCCGACGATTCCAAAGTCCGACAGGCTCCCACCGTGCCCCGGCGTTGCGCCCGAAGGGCGCTTTTTCCCCGACACCTACACCTACGCCAAAGGCAGCAGCGACCTGGCCGTCCTGCGCCGCGCGCTGCACGCGATGGACCGGCAACTGGCCGCGGCCTGGGCGCTGCGCGCGCCCGATCTGCCGCTCGCCAGCCCCGACGAGGCCCTGATCCTCGCGAGCCTGGTCGAGAAAGAAACCGGCCTCGCCGCCGACCGCGCACGCATCGCCGGCGTGTTCGTCAACCGCCTGCGCGCAGGCATGCCGCTGCAGACCGACCCGAGCGTGATCTACGGCCTGGGCACGGCTTTCGACGGCAACCTGCGCCGGCGCGACCTGCTGGCCGACACGCCCTGGAACACCTACACGCGCCCCGGCCTGCCGCCCACGCCCATCGCCATGCCCGGCAAGGCCGCGCTGCTCGCCGCGGTGCAGCCCGAACGCACGCGCGCACTGTATTTCGTCGCGCGCGGCGACGGCAGCAGCGAGTTCAGCGAGTCGCTCGACGCGCACGCGCGCGCCGTACGCCGCTACCAGCGTGGGCAGTGAACGCAGCAAAGCTACAGGATTTTGGGATGATCGCGTCCGCCTCTCTTCTTCCATGACAAGGACTTCCATGGCACGCCCCGGCTTGTTCATCAGCTTCGAAGGCATAGACGGCGCGGGCAAGTCCTCGCACCTCGAGGCGCTTGCGCAGGCCTTGCGCGCGCAGGGGCGCGAGGTGGTCTGCACGCGCGAGCCCGGCGGCACGCCGCTCGCGGAAAAGCTGCGCGCCCTGCTGCTCGCCGAGTCCATGGACGCGCTGACCGAGGCGCTGCTGGCCTTTGCCGCGCGCCGCGACCACCTTGTGCAGCGCATAGGCCCCGCGCTCGCGCGCGATGCCGTGGTGCTGTGCGACCGCTTCACCGACGCGACCTTCGCCTACCAGGGTGCAGGGCGGGGCTTCGACCTCGAAATGCTCTCGCAATTGGAGCTGATGGTGCAGACGGGTATTGCACAAATGCCCGGTTTGATGCTGGAACCTGATTTGACATTGTGGTTCGACCTGGCGCCCGAAACCGCGGCTCAGCGCCTCGCTGGTGTGCGCCTGCCGGACCGCTTCGAGGCGCAGCCCGTGGAATTTTTCCGCCGTGTGGCGCAGGGCTACGCGGCGCGTGCGGCCGCCGCGCCGCAGCGCTTTGCGCGCCTGGACGCGGCGCAGGAGCGCGCGCAAGTCTGGCAGCAAATCTGCGCGGTACTCGCCGAGCGCGGCTGGCTGCCCGCGCCGGCTGCGGGCTCGTCTGCCACCGGGCCTGCCCACACACGATCGGACGCCGCATGAGCTCCACCACCGCAGCCCCCCCCACCGTCCCACCCTGGATCGCCGCGCAGCGCGCGCAGCTGCTGGCCCAGCGCGGCCACGCCTGGCTGCTGCACGGCCCCTCGGGCCTGGGGCAATTGGCGCTCGCGCTGGAACTGGTGCGCGCCTGGCTCTGCGACGCCCCGGGCGCGCAAGGCGCATGCGGCGCGTGCGCGAGCTGCCACGCGATCGATGTGCACACGCACGCCGACCTGTGCGTGCTCATGCCTGAAACCACGCTGCTCGCGCTGGGCTGGCCGCTGCCCGAAAAGGCGCAGGCCGAAATCGACGACAAAAAGCGCAAGCCCAGCCGCGAAATCCGCGTCGAAGCCATGCGCGACGCGGTGGAATTCAGCCAGCGCACGGCCGCACGCGCGCGCGGAAAGGCTGTGCTGGTCTATCCGGCCGAGCAGATGAACACCGTCACGACCAATGCCCTGCTCAAGACGCTCGAAGAGCCGCCGGGCGACACGCGCTTCGTGCTCGCGAGCGAGGCTGCGCACCAGCTGCTGCCCACCATCCGCAGCCGCTGCCTGGGCCACGCCATGGCCTGGCCGCAGGCTGCCGACGCGCTGGCATGGCTCAAGGCGCAAGGCGTGCCCGCCGACACCGCGCAGGCCCTGCTGCGCGCCGCGGGCGAGCGCCCCGAGGATGCGCTCGCGCTCGCACACGCGGGCCTCAAGCCGCAGGACTGGGCCGCGCTGCCGCGTGCGCTCGCGCGCGGTGAGGCCGGTGTGCTCGCGGGCCTGGCCCCCGCGCAGGCCGTCGGCAGCCTGCAAAAGCTCTGTCACGACCTGCTGGCCGTGCGCGTGGGCGCCGCGCCGCGCTACTTCGCGCCCGCCGACCTGCCGCAGCCCGCGCAGGCGCCGCCGCTCGCCGCGCTCACGCGCTGGGCGCGCACCTTGGCGCAGGAGGCACGCACGGCCGAACACCCTTTCAACCCCGGGCTCATGCTCGAAGCGCTTGTGGCCGGGGCGCAGGCCGTCCTACACTCACGGCGCTAAGTTTTCACCTAGGAGCCTGTCGGACTTTGAGCGTCGATAGCGAGAATGCGCCCCAGCGAGGCCAGTTTTCGCCGGATTCGCCGCCCCATAGCGGAACTATGGGGCAAGAAGATGGTAAAAAATGGGCCGCTGCGGCGCATTCGCAGCCGACGATTCCAATGTCCGACAGGCTCCTAGTCCACCATGACCACATCCACCCCGCGTCCCAGCGTCATGCAGCTGGCCATCAAGGAAAAGGCCGCGCTCTACGCCGCCTACATCCCTTATTTCAAGGAAGGCGGCATCTTCGTGCCCACTGAGCGCGAATACCGCCTGGGCGACGATGTGTACGTGCTGCTCACGCTGCCCGAAGGCACGCAGCGCTACCCTATCGCGGGGCGCGTGGTCTGGATCAATCCGCCCAACGTCGGCGGCAGCCGCAAGCCGGGCGTGGGCATACAGTTCCCCGCGGACGAAAAATCGCGCCAGCTCAAGTTCAAGATTGAGGAGATCCTCGGCGCGGCGCTGAATTCTGACCGGCCCACGCAAACGATCTGAACGGATCTGCACGCCTGCGCCTGCCGCAGCCCGCCCCTTTGCCTGTCCTTTCGCACGCTCTTTCGCACGCGCCTTCACCGGCCGGCCGTTGTTGCATGTTCACCGATTCCCACTGCCACCTCACTTTCCCCGAACTTGCGGGCCAGCTGCCCGCGATCCGCGCTGCCATGGCCGCCGCGCAGGTCACGCGCGCACTGTGCATCTGCACCACGATCGAGGAATTCGAAGAGGTGCACGCGCTCGCCCTGGCCTACGACAACTTCTGGTGCACCGTGGGCGTGCACCCCGACAACGAGGGCGTGTACGAGCCCTCGCAGCAGGACTTGCAGCAGCGCGCCACGCTGCCGCGCGTGCTCGCAATTGGCGAGACCGGGCTCGACTACTATGGCATGCAAGAGCGCAAGGGCGGGCGCAGCATCGCCGACCTGGAGTGGCAGCGCGCGCGCTTTCGCACCCACATCCGCGCCGCGCGCGCCTGCGGCAAGCCGCTCGTGGTGCACACGCGCAGCGCCGCGGACGACACCCTGGCCATCCTGCGCGAGGAGGGCGAAGGCCATCCGAGCCAGAGCACCGGCCCGAGCGCAGGCGGGGTGTTCCACTGCTTCACCGAGTCGCTGCAGGTGGCGCGCGCCGTGCTCGACCTGGGCTACTACCTGTCTTTTTCGGGCATCGTGACCTTCAAGAACGCGCAGGACTTGCGCGACGTGGTCGCCTACGTGCCGCTGGAGCGCGTGCTGATCGAGACCGACAGCCCCTTTCTCGCGCCCGCGCCGCACCGCGGCAAGACCAACACCCCGGCCTACGTGCCGCTCGTGGCACAAACCATCGCGCAGGTCAAGGGCCTGTCGGTGGACGCCGTGGCCGAGGCCACGGGCCGCAATTTCGACACGCTGTTTCGCCCCGGCGCGGCTTGAGAACCACGGCCATGGGCACTCCATTTCAGGCCATTTTGTGCCGTTTGCGCTTGCTGGTATTTCCGTTTGCGCTGCTTTTTTTGCAGCATCCAGGGGCGCAGGCTGGCGCGTACGACGACTTCTTCACGGCCATCATCCGCGACAACCCCGGCACCATCACCGACTTGCTGCGCCGCGGCTTCGACCCCAACACGCCCAACGAGCGCAGCGACAAAGGCCTGCTACTGGCGCTGCAGCTCGAATCCGACAAGGTCTTTTTCGCGCTGCTGCAATCACCCCAGGTGGACGTGAATGCGCACAACGCGCGTGGCGAGACGCCGCTCATGCTCGCCGCCATCAAGGGCAATCTGCCCGCCGTGCAGGCTCTGCTCGCCCGCGGCGCCGACGTGAACCAGCCCGGCTGGGCGCCGCTGCACTACGCCGTCTCTGGCGGCACGCCGCAGCACGCACGCATCGTCGCGCTGCTGCTCGAACACTCCGCCTACATCGATGCCGCCTCGCCCAACGGCAGCACACCGCTGATGCTGGCCGCGCGCTACGGCAGCGATGACATCGTGCAACTGTTGCTGCAAGAGGGCGCCGACCCGACGCTGAAAAATCAGCTCGGTCTGACGGCACGGGACTTTGCCCTCGACGCCGAACGCGAACACACCGCGGCACTGATAGACGCCGCGCTGCGTGAGCGCGGCCAAGTCCCATAAGGCCGCTCCTCAATCCTCCTCAATATTGATCCGGCCCTGTGAAGTTTGAACCGTTCGCCCTGAGCCTGTCGAAGGGCTTCGACAGGCTCAGCCCGAACGGAGTTTGAGATTTCATCGGGCCGGATCAATAAGCCGCGCTCCCCGAGCTCAAAGAGTCCTGCCGTAAGGCCCGTCGTCGCCCAGCTGGACCAGGTTGTCGGCGGTGGCAAGGTGCTTGGGATGGCGGTGCGCCTTGCCCTGGGCCACGCAGTCGGCATAAAAGCGCACGTGGCCGTGCGCGTCGATCTCTTCGACCAGGCCGTGGATGTCGGTCTCGAAGCCCGGGCACAGCTTGGCAAATTCGCGCGCAAACTTGAGGTAATCGACGATCTTGCGGTTGAACACCTCGCCCGGGATCAAGAGCGGAATGCCCGGCGGATAGGGCGTGAGCAGGCCCACGGTGATGCGCCCTTCGAGGTGGTCGATCTCCACGCGCTCGGTCTTGCGCTGCGCGATGTGCGCGTAGGCGTCGGCCGGGTTCATCGCCGGCTGCAGGTCCGACAGGTACATCTCGGTCGTGAGGCGCGCGATGTCGTACCTGGCGTACATCTCGTGCACGTGCTGGCACAGGTCGCGCAGGCCCATGCGCTCGTAGCGCCGATGCTGCTGGCAGAACTCGGGCAGGATGCGCCACATGGGCTGGTTTTTCTCGTAGTCGTCCTTGAACTGCTGCAGCGCCGTGAGCAAGGTGTTCCAGCGGCCCTTGGTGATGCCAGCAAACACGAACTAATGAAGGCACCAGCAG